>CAZCQN010000006.1:0-45758 GCA_964500825.1 uncultured Verrucomicrobiota bacterium
ATGGCCAAGACGCTGGAACGGACAGACAAGACGCGGTTCCTCGATCCGCAGGTGCTGGCGACGATCGCGGGGATGGAGCTGCGCGCGCGGCTCGTGGTCGAGGGCCTCATCTCGGGCCTGCACAAGAGCCCGTACCAGGGGTTCTCCGTCGAGTTCGCCGAGCACCGCCAGTATGTGCCCGGCGACGAGCTGCGCCACATCGACTGGCGCGTGTTCGGCAAGTCGGACCGCTTCTACGTCAAGCTCTACGAGGAGGACACGAACCTCAAGTGCTACGTGCTGCTCGACGCGAGCGGCTCGATGGGCTACGGCTCGACGCGCCCGATCACGAAGCTCTGGTACGGCACGCACCTCGCGGCGGCGCTCACGCAGCTCATGCTCCAGCAGCTCGACTCGGTCGGCCTGCTGCTGTTCGACAACGAGATCCGGCGCTACATCGCGCCGCGCTCGAGCCCGCGCCACCGCACGATCATCTTCCGTGAGCTCGAGTCGGCCAAGCCCGGCAACCGGACGCAGGTGTCGCACATCTTCCACGACTTCGCCGAGCGCATCCGCCGGCGCGGCCTCATCATCGTGATCTCGGACCTGTTCGACGACCCGCAGGCGGTGCTGACGAGCCTCCAGCACTTCCGGCACAAGAAACACGAGGTGATCGTCTTCCACCTGCTCGACCCGTACGAGCTCACGTTCCCGTTCGAGCGGCTGACGCTGTTCCGCGATCTCGAGGGCGTCGTTCCGCCGATCATGACGGAGCCGCACGCGCTCAAGCGGCGGTATCTCGACAGCCTCGACGAGTTCCGCACCACCCTGAAGCGCGGCTGCCGCGAGAGCGCCATCGACTACTTCGAGGTCAACACCGCCGAGCCCTTCGGCCGCGCGCTGACGCGCTACCTGGCGACGCGCCGCAGGAGGCGGTCATGATCGCGCTCGTGTTTCTGCACGCGTGGCTGCTCGCGTTCCTGGCGCTTGCGGCGATCCCGATCATCATCCACCTGATGCATCGGCGCAAGTTCCGCACGGTGCTGTGGGCGGCGATGGAGTTCCTCCTCAGGTCCACGAAGGAGACTGCGCGGCGCCTGAAGATCCTGCAACTGCTCCTGCTGCTGACGCGGATCGCCATCATTTTGTTTATCGTCGGCGCGCTGGCGCGGCCGCTGCTCACGGGCGCGGTGTTCGCCGGTTTCTTGGGGCAGAGCCGCTCGGCCTCGACCATCATTCTCGACAACTCCTACAGCATGGCCGTGCAGCAGGGCAACACGACGGCCTTCGACGCAGCGAAGGAGGCCTCGGAGGCGATCGCTTCGACGCTTCGCAAGGGCGATTCGCTCGCGCTCATGACGGCGAGCGCCCGGCCATCGTCGGCCGACGAGACGACGCGCGACCCCGAGCTGCTCGACCGCCAGATCACGCGCACGGAGCTCTCGGACGGCGGCACCGACGCGCTCGGCGCGCTCACCCAGTGCCTCGAACGCATGAAGAGCATCCAGCAGTCGCACCGCGAGATTTTTATCGTGAGCGATTGCCGGCTCGAAGGCTGGCGGCTCGACGACACCGCCGCCTGGGAACGCGTGAACGGGCTGATCGAGCAGTGCGATCCCAAACCGAAGCTCTTCATGGTCGACGTCTCGACGCCCGGCGAGCACGAGAACGTCTTCATCGAATCGGTCCGGCTGCCGAGCACGCCCCCGGCCGTGGGACACGACTACTCGGTCGAGTGCACCATCCGCACGCACGCCGAGGAGCCGGGCCTTGCGCCGGTTGTGACGCTCTATCTCGACGATGACACACGCGAGGCCGATCGAGTCAAAGGGAGCCGGTTCGACAACGGCATCTCGACGGCGCGATTCGTGTTCCGGCCGAAAGAACCGGGATGGCACTGGGGCAAGGTCACCATCGGACCCGATGCGCTCGCGCCGGACAATGCGCGCTACTTCGCCTTCGAGGTCAAGGAGGCGCTCAACGTCCTGTGCCTGGATGGCTCCCCGTCATCGAGGGGTCTGGAGAGCGGCATGAGCTTCCTGCGAATCGCACTGGCGCCCGAGAAGGCCGATTCTTCGGCGTCGTTCGACGCCGAGGGATCGGGGGACGTTTCGCCGGGCGAAACGTCTGCCAACGTGACAATAAGCACCTCGGCCGAGAACATCGTCACGCCCGTGGTGGCGCCGCTATCGAGATTCTGGGAGCACGATCTGACCAACTTCCCGGCGGTGTTCGTCACCGATGCCGCCGGCTTCTCGGACCGGGTGGCGGCCAGCCTGCGCGGCTACGTGCACGGCGGCGGCGCGCTCGTCGTGTTCCTGGGCGAGACGGCCCGGCCGGCGCGGTACGCGTCGCTGAGCGACCCGGCGAGCGGGCGACCGCTGTTGCCGGCACGCGTCACGGGCATGAAGGGAACGGCCGTCGAGCTCGACGCCCCCGAGACGCCCGAGGCGGTGCGCCTCGCCGACTTCGACTTCAACCACCCCGTGGTGAGGCCGTTCGAGGACGAACGAGACGGCGATCTGACCTCGGCGAGCTTCTGCCGGTACGCCGCCGTGGCCGTCGATGAAGCTGATCCCGATGTGCGCGTGCTCATGCGCTTCGACAATGGTGATCCGTACCTCATCGAGCGGCGCTTCGGCCAGGGCGTCGTGTTGCTTTTCACGTCGAGCGCCGACCTCCGATGGTCCAACATGCCGCTCAAGCCGGTGTTTCTGCCGCTCGTGCATCGGATCACGTACTGGCTCGCCGGACGCGGCAGCGCCGCACGCGAGCTCGTCGCCGGCGACGCCATCCGCCAGCCCGTCTCGTCGCGCCTCGCGTCGTCCGAGCTCAGGCTCGATCGGCCACGCGGAGGCCCGGAGACGGTTCGGCCGGTGCTCGCTGGCATCTCCGGCGACGAAGGTGGCGCGAAGGTGCCCACGCTCGTTTACGACGATACGGACGCGGCCGGCGTCTACACAGTGCGTGCGCCGAGCGCATCGGACGACGCAGCGTCCGCCGGCGCCGAGATGCACGTCTGCGTCAACGTCGACGCGCGCGAGAGCGACCTGACGCCGCTCGCGCCGCAGGTTCTCAAATCGCTGTTCCGGGCCGCGCCGCTCGAGTACGTCGCCGCCGACGAGGACATCGCGCGCGTCGTCCGCACGAGCCGCCACGGCCGGGAAATGTGGCGCTACCTCGCGGTGGCCGTCTGCATGTTGCTCATGACCGAATCGGCGCTCGCACACACGATCGACAAGACCTGAGGAATCATGGTACCGGAGCTGGTCAGCACGCTCGTCGAGCGGGAGACGCGGTTCGTGTTCAACACGCCGCTGTCGGCCTGGGTGGTCGGCGGCATCCTTGTCGCCACGGCCGCGCTGATCGCCGCTCTGTACCTGCGCGACCTCCGGACGCGCCGGCCTGCGGGCCGGTGGGCGCTCATGCTGCTGCGGCTGGTCCTCGTCGTGTGCATGGCTGCCATCCTGCTCGAGCCCGCGATCGTCGACCGCAAGACATACCGCGAGGAGTCGTCCGTCGTCGTGCTCGTCGACGCCTCGAAGAGCATGGAGCGCCACGACACACTCAGACAACCGGCGCTGCGCCTCGCCGCCGCCGAGCTCGCCGGCCTGCTTACCGAGTCGCAGCGCGACCGACTTGCGACCGGCGCCACGGCCGCCGAAGTGCTCACCGACGAGCAGAACGCCGCAATCGACCGGCTGCCGCGCATCGTGCCGGTCAAGCATCTGCTCGCCGGCGCCGACGGCCTGATCGAGGCGCTGCGCAGGCAGCACAACGTCGAGCTCCTCACCTTCTGCGGCGAAACACAGCCGATCAACGTGCCTGAAGGACAGACGCTCGCCGACCTGCCGCTCGTCGACACAACGGACGCCGGCGATCGCACGGACATCGCCCTTGCCCTGGGCCGCGCCCGCGAGCTCGCCGGCAAGAAACGGCTTGCCGCCATCGTCGTGATCACCGACGGCGACGCGAACATCGGGCGCAGCCCGGTGGACGAGGCGCGGCGCATCCGCGCCGAGAACGTCCCGATCTACACCGTCGGCGTCGGCAACCCGGACGAGCCGTTTGATCTCGAGCTGGCCGACGTCAAATCGAAGAAGTCGGCCTACATCAACGACACGGTCGTCGTGACCGCCGAGGTGAAGAGCTCCGGCTACGACGAGCAGGAAGTCGTCGTCGCCTTACGTTCGATCGACGAGACGCTCGCCGAGGAAACGATCACCCTGAGCGCGCGGGCGCGCCTCCAGCGCGTCCAGCTCACGTTCGTGCCCGAGAAGACGGGCCTCATGCCGTGCACCGTCGAGGTCCGCCCGCTCGCGAACGAAATCCGCGCCGACAACAACGAGAAGCGGTTCGAGATCGAGGTGGTCAAGGAGAAGCGGCGGGTGTTGCTCGTCGAGCAGTTCCCGCGCTGGGAGTGGCGGTTCCTCAAGAACGCGATCGGGCGCGACCCGGACTTCGACCTAACGATGGTGCTGTTCCACTCGCACGAGCGCGCGGCCCGGGGCGAGGAGTATATCCCGAGCTTCCCAACGAGCAAGCGGGAGCTATACCAGTACGAAATTATCATCCTCGGCGACGTCGCGCGGGAGGAATTCGGCGCCAAGCAGCTCGATCTGATCCGGGAGTTCGTCGAGGAGAGAGGGCGGCCGTTCGTGATGATCGCCGGCGGGCGGTACACGCCGTACGACTACGTCGGCACGCCGATCGAGAAGCTGCTGCCCGTCGTGCTCAAGAGCGACCCGGCGGCCCAGCTCGGGCATACGATCGACTCGGGCTTCAACATCGAGATGACGGCCGCCGGATGGCAGCACCCGATCTTCATGCTTGAGAACGACCGCCATGAGAATGACCGCGTGTGGGCCGAGCTGCCGCCGTCGTACTGGTGCGCCGACGTCGAGCGCGCCAAGACGGGCGCCACGACGCTCGCCGTGCACCCGTTCCTGTCGAACCGCTACGGCAAGCTGCCGCTGGTGGTCGCCCAGCACTACGGCGCCGGTAAGGTACTGATGCTCAACATCGACAGCACGTGGCGGTGGCGCTACGAGTACGGCGACGTCTACCACTACCGATTCTGGGGCAACATCCTGCGCTGGCTCATCGCCACGCCGCTCGAGGGCGAGGGCAAGTACGTGCGCCTCACCACCGACAAGGACCGGTACCGCCAGGGCGAGCTCGTCGCCGTCACGGCCCGCGTCTCGGACAAGCTCTACTACCCGTTCACGAACGGGAAGGTGTACGTCGAGCTCATCGACCCGTTCGGGAGCGTCGACCGGGTCCAGCTCGCGCTCGCGGACGCCAAGACGGGCCTCTACGAGGGCCGGTTCACGGCGGCAACGGGCGGAAGCTGGCGTCTCCAGTCGGTCGTGCCCGAACTCGGTGAAGAGGGGACCCAGGCCGCGCTCAAGATCGACGTCGAGGCCGAGGAGCCCGAGGCACGCAGCGTCCAGATGCGGGCCGACGTGCTGGCCGACCTCGCCGCGCTGACGGGCGGCCGTTTCCACATGCTCGACACCGCCGCGGCCATCCCGACGGAGATCGACACGCTCATCGCGACAAGCAGCACCACCGACACGCGCGAGCTGTGGGATACGTTCCTCGTGATCCTCGTCTTCACGGCGTTCATCACGGGCGAGTGGCTGCTGCGCAAACGGAAGGGATACGTCTAGCCGTGGACGCGTCGAAACCGATACAGGCCAACATCCTACCCGAGGAGCTCGAGCGCAAGTTCGCGCAGGCGCGCGTCCGCATCCGCGCCCTGAGCGCGACCAAGGGGCTCGCCCTCGTCGTGTTCACGGCGCTTGCCGCGTTCGCCATCGCCATCGTCGTCGACAGGATCTTCTACCTGCAGATGCCGTTCCGCGTCCTCGTGTTCGCGGCGACGCTCGTCGCGCTCGCCGTCTGCCTCGTGGCGAACCTCGTGGTGCCGCTGCTGCGGCGCTACACGGCGCGGCGCATCGCGCTCGCCGTCGAGGACCGCCACCCCGAGCTTGGCGACCTCGTCGTGAGCACGGTCGAGCTCACCGAACACCGTGCGGCCGGGAAGCTCACGGGATCGACCCAGCTCGTCGACGCGCTCACGCGCGAGACGCTCGGCCGGTCCCGGAGCGTCGACTTCCGGTCCGTCGCCCCGGTCAGCACGATCCGATGGGCCCTCGTGCTCGCGCTCGTGCTCACGGCCGTCGTCGGCGCGTACTGCGTTATGCAGCCGCCCGTGGCGCACAACGTCCTGCTGCGGATTCTCAACCCGACGGCCGATCTCGAGCCGTTCACCTATACGACGATCGACGTCTCGCCCGGCTCGTGCGCTGTCGCCAAGGGCAGCGACGTCGAGCTCGTCGTGACCGCCTCGGGCCGAGTGCCGGCGGACGCCCGGCTCGTCTGGCGCGCGGGGCACGACCGCTGGCGGCGGCTCAAGCTCCCGGTGGCGAGCGACGGGACCGCGCGCTACACGTTCAACAACGTCCTGCGGCCGATCACGTACCGGCTCCGCGTGGGCGATGCGCGGTCGGGCTCGTTCTCGATCGAGCCCGTCGTGCCGCCGGCCATCATCGACTTCGAGGTCACCTGCGAGTACCCGGCCTACACCGGGCTCGGTGAGCAACCGGGCCCGTCGAGAAGCGGCAACATCCGCGCGCTGCGCGGCACGCGCGTGCGCGTCATTGCTGCGGCGACGAAACCGGTCGAGACCGCCTGGGTCACGTTCGATTACCCATCGGCCGAGACCGAGACCGACGAAGACGGTGTCGAGCGCCCACCCGACGAGAGCGGCGAGCTCGTGACCGTCGACGTCGACGGGAAACGCGTCGGCCCGCTCACGATCGAGATCAACGAGCAGGCCACCTACACGTTCCACCTGCGGGACGAGCACGGCTTCACGAACCAGAAGCCCGTCGCGTACAGCATCACGCCGCTGCCCGACCGCGCGCCCGAGATCGACATCGCCTCGCCCGAATCGGCGACGAGACGAACGCCCGACATGGGCGTGCCGATCCGGTTCGTCGCGCGCGACGATTTCGGCCTGACCGCCTTGCGCCTCGTCTACCGCGCGACCACGAGCGAGCCGAAGGAGGAGAAGGACCTTACGCCGGAGGACGTGGTCGAGGGCAAGCTGCCGATCGAGCTGCCCCACGACGGGCTCACGGAGCTGCCGGCCGAGTACTTCCTCGATCTCGCCTCGCTCGGCCTTCAGCCCGGCATGGTCCTCCGGTTCCGGCTCGAGGCCACCGACAACGACGCGATCAACGGGCCGAAAACCGGCAAGTCGGTCGAGCGGGTCGTCACGATCATCTCGGACCAGGACGCGTTCAAGCGCGTCGAGGAAGAGCAGCAGGCGCTTCAGCGCCGCCTGCGCAAGCTGATCCGGCAACAGGCCGACAACAAGAAGCTCACCGAACAGCTCGAGGCGGAACTGGCTGCCGCGGATGCGCTGTCGCTCAAGCAGGCCGAACAGCTCGAAGAAGCGAAGCGGGCCGAGGACGCGATCGCCGAGGCGACACGCGAGCTGGCGCGCGACTTCGACCCTACGATTGAGACGATGCAGGAAAACCCGCTCGTCCAGCCCCGGTCCGTCATGCGCATGCAGGAGATGAAGGATGCGCTCGCCGAGCTGGCCCGGCGCGAGATGGCGCTCGCAGGCTCGCAGCTCAAGGCGGCCCGCGACGCGGCGAGCGCCGAGCAGCGCGCCCGCCAGCTCGAACACGCCGCGCAGACCGAGCAGGAGATCGTCCGCGCCCTCAACCGCATCAACGACCAGTTCGACCGGCTCCAGGAGGAGCAGCGCCTGTTGAGCCTGGCGAGCAGCGCGAAGAGCATGGCCCGCCTCCAGAACAGCAACCTCGACAGCACGCGGGAGGCGGCACGCGACTTGATGGGCCGGTCGCCGGGCGACCTGGCCGAAGACCAGAGGCGGCGGCTCAAGAAGCTGGTCGATCGCGAGAAGGGGCTCCGGCAGAAGCTCGAGGAGTTCGAAGAAGAAATGGAGCGCGCGCTCAGGCAGTTGGAGTACCGCCGTTCGAAAGACGCCGAGAGCGTCGAGAGCGCGATCGAGCAGCTTCGGCAGGACCGGCTGTCGGAGCTGATGAAGCAGGCGGAGGAAGAGCTGCGCGTCAACCACCTCAGCAAGAGCATCGAGCCGCAGCAGAAGGCCTCGGAAAGCCTCTGGCGGATGGCCAACCAGCTCGAGCAGGCCCAACGCGCCAGGCTCGCCGGCGAGTTCGAGAACACCGAGGCGGCCATGCAGGCGCACATCTCCGAGATCGACCGCCTCATTGAGATCGAGACCCAGATCATCGCCGCCACCGAGCAGATCCCGACCAGCGATAACGGCGGCCCCGACGAGGCCGCGGACGCGATCGCCCAGCTCCTCGACCGCTACGGCGGCGTCGAGGACTCGCAGCGCCGAGCGCACGAGCGCGCCGAGCAGTTCAGCGGCGTGCTCGCCGACATCTTCGCCCAGCTCGTTATGCCCGGCATCGACCCGGTCACCCCGTTGCGCGCCGCGGTCAACTCGATGGCCGACGCCACCGAGCGGCTCGGCCAGCTCCGGCGCAGCGACGCACTCGGCGACGAGCGACGCGCGCTCGAAGCGCTGCTCGAGGCGCGCGACCAGCTCTCCCGCGCGCTCGCGAAGCTGATGGCCGAGTCGATGATCGCCCAGATGCAGCAGCAGATCGACGCGCTGGCCGAGATCATCGAGAAGCAGCGCACAATCAACGAGGAGACGAAAGAGACCGACGCCGAGCGGCCACGCACCGAGGAGCTCACGGCCGCGTTCCGCCGGCTCATCGAGCGGCTGGCAAACCGGCAGGGACGCCTGGGCAACGAGGTGGTCGACCTGAGCAGGGTGCTCGAGCCCCTCGGCAAGATCGGCGAGCGCATGCGCGCGGTCTCTGATATGCTCCGAGACCTCCGCACCGGCAAGGACACGCAGGAGGAGCAGGACAAGATCCTGGCCGAGCTCGAGCAATTGATGTTCGGCCTCGAGGCGCAGCTCCAGTCGATGATGCAGGCAATGGGCATGAGCAGCGGGAGGGGCGCCGGGACCGGCAATCGCAGCGGACTCAACCTGCCGTCGAGCCTGCGCGAGCTGCCGGGCGGTCCCCTCGCCGAGCTGGAGCTGCCCGAACGGCTGCGCCGCGAGCTGCTCCAGGCCTGGAGCGAGAAGTACCCCGAGAGCTTCCGCGAGCTGCTGAGCCTCTATTACCGCCGGCTCTCGGAAGAGGAGAACCCGTTCTGAGGCGCGCACAATGAGCAGCCAAGCAACATGGGGGCGAGTGCTGAGCATGCTGACGGGCCTGGTGTTCGTCGCGGCCACGCTCGCGCCGCACGCCGGGGCGGACGTCTCGCCCCAAGTGCGCCAGGCCGTCACGGCCGGCCTCGACCAGCTCAAGGAGCGGCAGAACGACGACGGCTCGTGGCCCGGACACTACGGCGAGAGCCCCGGCGTCGTCGGCATCATCTTGCTGGCGTTCTTCGCACACGGCGAGGTGCCCGGCCGCGGCCCGTACAAGGAGACGATCGACAAGGCGCTCAACTTCATCCTGGCGTGCGCTCAGGACGACGGCCTCATCTCGCGTACCGGCGCCGCACCGATGTACAATCACGGCTTTGCCACGCTCGCGCTCGCCGAGGCGTACGGCATGTCGAAGCGGCCCGAGATCGAACGCGCGCTGCGCAAGGCCGTCGACCTGATCGTGCACACCCAGAACAGCCGCGGCGGCTGGCGCTACCAGCCGCGTCCGGCCGACGACGATATCACGGTGACCGGGTGCCAGCTCGTCGCGCTGCGCGCCGCCGCCAACGCCGGCATCAACGTGCCGCGCAAGACGATCGAGAAGGGCCTCGACTATATCGAGTCGTGCTACGCCTATGGCGGGTTTGCCTACACGCCGGGCGGCGCCCCGGGGACGGCCCGCACGGGGATCGGCACGCTCGTGTTGCAGCTCCTCGGCAGGGAAGGCAGCGAGAAGGTGGCCAAGGGCGTCGAGTACATCAAGAACAGCCCGCCGCGCCATCCGGGCTCGTACTTCTACTACGCCACCTACTACTGCGCCCAGGCCATGTACCAGTACGGCGGCGCCAAGTGGAAGGCGTGGGATCGCGACGTCACCGAGCAACTGCTCCGCCTCCAGATTAAGTCCGGCCCGGAGCGCGGGAGCTGGCCGGAAACCGGCTCGGCCGGCGGCAAGCATTACGCGACCGCGATGGCGCTGCTCGCCCTCGAGGTGAGCTGGCGATACCTGCCCATCTACCAACGCTAGATGGGCAACACAGCAGCATGCGCGAACGTGCCTGACGCACCCAGGCACGAGAGAGGGAAAAACCGATGAGTCGATGCAGCAACCGAACAGGCGCGCTCGCCGCAGCGCTCGCCGTGCTGCTCTGCGCCACGGGCGCCTTCGCCCAGAGGCGACCCGCCAGGGAGCTCGAGCAGATCCCCGCCGCGAAGCCGCAGCCGCACGACGTGCTCCACCTGCGCAACAGCGACAAGATCACGGGCACCATCCTGCGGCTCGACGCGGAAGCCTTCATCGTCGAGGGCGACCTCGTCGACGGCGAGGTCCGCGTGCCGGTCAGCAACATCACGCTCGCCCTGTTCCGCACCCACGACGAGGTTCCGGAGATCCCGACGGACCGGCTCGTCTTCCCCAACGGCGACCGTCTGAGCATCCGGCTCGATCACCTCGGCGACGGCGTCCTCAAGGCCACGACGAGCGCCGGCGGGCAAATCGAAGTCAAGACCGAACGGCTCACCGGGCTCATCTTCGAGCGAGAGCCGTTCACCGTCTACAGCAACGACTTCGAGTCCGACGACCTCAAGCGCATCGAACCGATCAGCGGCACGTGGGTGATCAAGGACGGCGCACTCGTGCAGAAGGAGCGGAACGCATCGTTCTCCAACGCCGCGCTCGATCTCGTCCAGGACGGCCGGTTCAAATACGAGTGGGCCGTCAACCTCGTCGCGGGCTACTCGTACGGGTTCTACGTCTTCGCCGAAAACGACACCTCCGTGCACGGCGGCACCTCGTACCTCATCATGGCGCAGGGCCAGAGCATCTATCTGTACAAGGTCCGCAACGGCAACCAGCAGTACCTCGCCACCTACCGGCTGCCGAAGCGCATCAAGCACACGCAGTTCCTCCTCGACTACGATCCGACCAACGGCCACATCATCCTGACCATCGACGGGAACGACGTCTTCCGCTACCGCGACCCCGAGCCGATCACGGACGGCCGGTTCATCATTCTGCGCACCGACAGCGTCGGCAGCTTCGACGAGATCACGATCCGCCGCCTCGGCGGCGGCCGCTTGTTGGCGACGGAAGCGAAGGCGCGCGGTCGCGACATCGTCTGCCTGGCAAACACCGACGAGGTGTCCGGCACGGTGATCTCCGTCGACGACGCCACCGTCCTCATGAGGACCGACTACGACGAAGACCCCGTCGACATTCAGCGCGACTACGTCTCATCGCTCACGTTCTACCGGCAGGCGGCCACGTCGACCGAGCCGGGGAGCTTCCTCGTCACGCTCGTCAACGAGGACCGCCTGACCGGCCGATTAGTGCGCCTCGACGCCGACGCACTCGTCCTCGAAACCGCCGTCGTCGGCCAGATTACGCTCGAGCGAGCGCTTGTCCGCGAGCTGAGAGCCACCGACGGCGCGGATGAAGCCGTCGGCAAGCTCGGCGACGAGCCCGGCGGCTTCCGGCAGGTGCGTCCAGGACGCGTCGTCGTCCTGAAGGGCGGTAAGCGTGTGAACGTCCTTGCGGACGACGAAGGAATCGAGGTTGAAGTCAAGGGCATCAACGAACCGGCCGACTAGCATAGGCGGCCCGGCACCGGGGGGAAAAGCGATCGAACTCGCCACGCGCATCCTCGAACTTGTCCGCGCCGAGAAAGGGCGGCCCATCCGGCGGCGCGCAATCATGTCGCGGCTCGACATGCACGACGACCAGCGGGCCGCCACACGAGCCACACTCAAAGAACTGGTCCGACGCGGGGAGCTGATCCACCTCAAGGGCGGGCTCTATACGGTCCCACGACGCGACGAGCTTGTCACCGGCGTGCTGCGTGCCCATCCGCGTGGCTTCGGGTTCGTCACGCCCGCCGACCGCTCCCTCGACGACGTCTACGTCCACCGCGAGAACATGTCGACCGCGCTCGACGGCGACACGGTCGTCGTGCGCTGCATCCCCAGCGCCCCACACAAGCGCGCGAAGGGACCCGAAGGCGTGATCGTCGAGATCGTCAAGCGCCGCACGTCGCAGATCGTCGGCACGCTGCGCAAGACGGGCCACTTCCACTACGTCCTGCCCGACAACCCGGCGATCTTCCAGGACGTGCTCATCCCGAACGAAGTGCTCGGCGCCGCACGCGTGGGCGACAAAGTGATCGCCAGGATCACCGACTGGGAGTCGAAACACCTCAATCCCGAGGGCGCGGTCGTCAAGGTGCTCGGGCCGAGCGGCGACATCAAGACCGATATCGCCTCCGTCATCGCGCGCTACAGGCTCCCACGAGGATTTCCCCGAAAGGTCTTCGGCGAAGTCCGTCGGCTGTCCGCGACGATCCCGCCCGACGAGATCGCCGCCCGGCGAGACCTCCGCGGCGACGAGACCTTCACCATCGACCCGAAGACGGCTAAGGATTTCGACGACGCCGTGAGCCTCCGGCGCGGTCGCGACGGCACCACGGTCGTGGGCGTGCACATCGCCGACGTGACGCACTACGTGCCCGAAGGCAGCGCGCTCGACGAGGAGGCCGCGACGCGCGGCACGAGCTGCTACCTGCTCAACACCGTCATCCCCATGCTGCCGCCAAAGCTGTCGAACGAGCTGTGCAGCCTCCGGCCGCTCGTCGATCGCCTGACGCGGTCGGTCATCATGACGTTCAGCCGCGACGGCATTCTGGCGCGCTACGACATCTGCCGGAGCATCATCAACTCGAAGCAGCGTTTCGCGTACGAAGAGGTGCAGGTGATCCTCGACGGGAAACGTGCCTCGCCCTTCGCCAAGACACTCCGCGCCATGGCCGCCCTCGGCCAGGTGCTGCGGCAGCGCCGGCGCGAGCGGGGCGGCATCGACTTCGACGTGCCCGAGTCGAAGCCGATCGTCGGCCCAAGCGGCCAAGTCGAGTCGATCGAGATCGACAACCGCGACGACGCGCACAGCCTCATCGAGGAGTTCATGATCGCCGCGAACGAAACCGTCGCCCAGCACCTGACCACGAAGCGCCGGCCGACCATCTACCGTGTCCACGAGGAGCCGGACGACAGGAGACTTGCCGAGTTCGCCGCCCTCGCGCGCCACTTCGGCCACGAGATCTCGACCGAGCCGTCGGCACGCGAGATCCAGCGCGTGCTCGACGAAGCCAAGGGCTCGCCGGAAGCGCACCCGCTCAGTGTGGCCTACCTGCGGTCGATGAAGCTGGCGCGCTACGATCCCGACAACGTCGGCCACTACGGGCTCGCCTCGGACGCGTACCTGCACTTCACCTCGCCCATCCGGCGCTACCCCGACCTCGTCGTGCACCGCCGCCTCGACGCCGCCACGCCGCGCGGCACGAAGGCGCGCGCCGAGCTCGAAGAGGCCCTCGCCAAAACCGCCGCCCACAGCTCCGAGACCGAGCGGACGGCCGACGAAGCGGAACGGGAACTCCGGACGATTGCGACGCTCCGCTACCTCGAGCAGCTCGCCAAGAAACGCCGACCACCGCTGCTGAACGGGATCGCGCGCGACATCAAGTCGTTCGGCATGCTCGTGAGCCTCGTCGACTACCTCGTCGAGGGGACCGTGCGAGTCTCGTCGCTCACCGATGATTACTACCGCTTCGACCGGGCAAGCAGACGGCTCGTCGGCCGGCGGCGGCGGAAGGTGTTCCGCGTCGGCATGCCGCTCACGGTCAGGCTCAGGCGCGTTGACCTGTTCAAGCGGGAGGTCGAGCTGCAGCTCGTCGGGCGCGGATAGCCCGCATTTCTCACGGCGAGGTGGCGCCGAAAAATAGGGACAGGCACCTATTTCCCTATCGACCCGTGACGCATTCAGAAAACAGGTGCCGGTCCCTATTCTCCCCGGCTGTCAGCGGAACCGGCGGTGGTGGGAGTGCCCGTCGTTTCCTTCTCAAGACGTCCCCTCAGCACGAGGTCGAACCTCACGCCCGGCGGCAGGTCGCCGTACTTGCCCGCGAGGTTGAGCACGAAGGCCCATCGCTCATCGGCGCGGCAGCACTTGACGAGAATCGTGTTCGTGCCACGCTTGAGCGTCACTTCGGTCGTCGACTCCTTCGCCCGTCGGGCGGGCGCGTTGACCACCTGCTTCCCGTTGAGCCACACCACGCTCGGGCTCTCGCACCGGAATGCGAGCAGCACGCCGGCCGCTGCCTCGGCGTGCAGGTGCATGGCCGCGTACGCGCACCCCGTTGCGGCATCGCCGTAGAGCGGGCGGAAGGCGATCAGCCCGTCGGGCTGCAGCGCCTTGAGCGGCAGGCGCCGCCAGGCAAACTTCGTTCCCTGCCACTCGCAACCCTTGTCGAAGTCGACTTCCTTCTCGGGCGGGCAGGCGACGCCGAGATTGCCCGCCCCGACGGGGAACGGGCCGATCGTGCGCACGTCGAGCCACTTCCACAGCTCGAGCCGGCCCGCGCGGTACTCCTGCCCCTGCACCGTGATCGCGACCGGCAGCGTCACCCGGCCGAGCGGCGCGCCCTCGACGATCGTTACCCGGGCCGGGATCGCTGCCGACCGGCCGCCGCGCACGCGCCACCCGATCGTCTCGCCCGGCACGAGCGACACGCCATGCGGGGCCTCGACGACGATCTGGCCGGTCAGCAGCCGGTCGAGCGTGTTCGTGAGCTCGAACGTCACCGTGCGCGTCAGGCGGTCCGTGGTCCGGCCCGGCTGCGGCGCCTCGTCGACCACCGCGCGCCAGTCAAGGAACTCGCTCTCCATCGGCAGCGCCGCTTCGGCCTCGCCGGAAGCCGCGTCGATCTCGGCCTCGATGTCGAGCGGCTGATCGCCGTCGTCGCCGGGCTCCTCGACGACCGTCGGCTCTCGCGCATCCCGCGGCTCACGCTTCTTCAGCCCGCAGCCGGCAACGACGCCGACGGCGAGAAGCACGGTCATAATATGAGCAACTCGGTTCATACGTCGTGTGCTAAAGGCGATCGGGGTCATCGCCGGCGCCAAGGATTGAGCACGCCACGACCGGCTCGAGGCTGAGCTCGGCGGCGCGACGAAGCACCGCGTCGGAGTCCGCACCCGGATTGATCCAGACTTCCTTTGCGTTCTTCGCCGCGATCTCGTCGAGCAGCTCGAGCCCGACGGCCGGCGGGACGTACACGGTAATCCGGTCAAGCTCGACCGCCACGTCGAGCACGGACGCGTAGCTCTCCAACCCCTCGATCGTCTCCTCCTTCGGGTTCACCGGGTAGACATCGTAGCCCTGACGCAGGTAGGCGCGCACGGCCTTGTTGCCGTACTTCGACCGGTCGTTCGATGCGCCGATGATGGCGACCGTCGGCTTGCCCATCTCCGCCTCCCTCCGCTGCTAGCGCAGACGGCGTCGCCCGTCGAGCGCTCGGGCGAGCGTGTTCGGGTCCGCGCGTTCGATCTCGCTGCCCACCGGCAGACCGAACGCGATCCGCGTCAGCTCGACGCGTGTGCCCTCAAGCAGCTTCTCGACATACAGACAGGTCGCGTCGCCCGCGACGCTCGAGCTCGTCGCCAGGATCACCTCGCGCACGCCGCCGTCTTTGACGCGCTGCACCAGCTCCTGCATCCGAAGCTCCTCGGGCCCGACGCCGTCGAGCGGCGAGATCGCCCCGCCGAGCACGTGGTAGCGTCCGCGAAAGCGGCCCATCGACTCGATCGCGCACAGGTCGCCCACCTCCTCAACGACGCACAGCAGCGACGTGTCGCGCTTGTCGTCGGCGCAGACGCGGCAGGGGTCTTGCTCGTCCGTGTTGCCGCAGACGCGGCACGTCTTGAGGCCCTCGTGCAGATCGGCCGCGGCGCGTGCGAGCGACGCCGCGTCGCGGTGCCCGGCTTTCAGAAGATGCAGCGCAAACCGCTCGGCGCTCTTCTTGCCCACGCCGGGCAGCTTGGCGAACTCGGCGATGAGACGTTGGACTGATTTCGGGTACTGCACGCCTCCTCCAACTCTTCGACGATTACATGCCCGGCAGGCCGCCCGGCAGGCCGCCGAGGCCTCCGAGCGCGCCTGTGACCTTGGCCATCTCGGTCGCCGTGATCGTCGCGGCCTCGTCGAGCGCCTGGTTGACGCCCGCCACAACGAGGTCCTGGAGCAGCTCGACGTCGTCGGGATCGACCGCCTCGGGCTTGATCGTGATCGCCTTCACGTGGTTGTCGCACGTGGCGACGACCTCGACCACGCCGCCACCGACGCTGGCGGTTACCTCGCGCGCGGCAAGCTCGGCCTGGACGCGCTCCATGTCCTGCTGCATCTTCTTGGCTTGCTTGAGGATCTTTCCCATGCCGCCTGCCATCGCTATCTCCTTGGCTGAATCAGTTTACCACCGAACAGCTCGATGCTCTTCTTCACGAGCGGATCGTCGGCGAGCGGGTGATGCTGCGGCGCCGGCGCCGAGGCCTTCTCGTCATTATTGGCGATTCGCGTGAACCGGACGCGGACCGGTCTGCCCAGCGCGCTCGCCAAAAAGTCCTCGACGAGACCTCGGCTCTCCCGCTTCGAGACTTGTTCGTAGTGATAGACGTCGGCTTCACCGAAGCCGATGACGAGCTCGTCGTCCTCGAACGACACGATGCGCCCCGCGGCGATGCTCGCGCGCAGGCTCGGCCCCTGCCCGTCGAACGCCTCGAGCACGCGCGCCCACAACGCGCTGAACTCCGACGCCTCGCGCTCGCTGAGCGGCTCGAGCACGGCCGAGCTCGCCGCCGCAGGGTTCGAATACGAAGCCGGTCCCGCCGAGGCCGCGCCGCTCGCGGGAGCGCCGGGGGGCGACGTGGTCATCGGGCGGGGGGCACTAGGCTTTTTTTTTGAGCCGGAAAAGAGGTCGGCCTGCTGATCCCGCGACCGCGCAGCGCCGGCAAGGCCGGGACCCTGCGCGCGCAACTGCTCGATCCGGTCGAGCACCGCGTCGAGCGGCACGCGGTCGCGCGAGCGCACGAGCTTGATGAGCGCGACCTCGAGCGTGACCTGCGGGCTGATCGCGTAGCGGAGCTGCTCCTCGGCGTGCGCCAGCAGCTCGATGATGTGCAGGAGCTGGTCGCGATTGAAGCTCGGGGCGATCTCGACGATCTTCTTCACCGTCTCGTCGGGCAGGTCGAGTACTTTCGCCGGGACCTGCGACGAGAGCGCCACGAGCAGGTCGCGGTAGTGGGCGATCAGCTCCTCGATGAAGCGCCGCACGTCGCGCCCCTCGTCGACGACCCGATCGGCCACCCGGATGGCCGCCTCGACGTTGCCCTCGACGACCGCGCCGTCGAGCTCCCAAAAGACCTCGTCGTTCACGAGCCCCAGGATCTCGCCGACGTCGCGCGTGGCCACCGTCTTGCCGGCGAACGCGACGACCTGGTCGAGGATCGACTCGGCGTCCCGCATGCTGCCATCGGCGCAGCGCGCGATCAGCGCCAGCGCGCCGGGCTCGACGGCGATCGCTTCGGCCTCGGCGAGCCGCTGCAAGCGCTGGGCGATCACGGCCATCGGGATGCGCCGCAGGTCGAACCGCAGGCAGCGCGACGTGATCGTGGCGATCACCTTGTGCGGCTCAGTCGTGGCGAACAGGAACTTGACGTGCGGCGGCGGCTCCTCGAGCGTCTTGAGCAGCGCGTTGAACGCCTCCGTCGTGAGCATGTGGACTTCGTCGATGTAGTAGACCTTGTACCGGCTGTGCGTCGGCGTATAGCGGACCCGTTCGCGCAGCTCGCGGATGTCGTCGATGCCACGGTTCGACGCGCCGTCGATCTCGATCACGTCGGGGCTGATGCCGGCGGCGATTTCCTTGCACGGCACACACTTGCCGCACGGCTGCGGCGTCGGCTCGGGGGAGCTGTCGCAGTTGAGCGCCTTGGCGAAGATGCGGGCGATCGTCGTCTTGCCGACCCCGCGCGGACCGGTGAACAGGTAGGCGTGATGGATCCGGCCCGCCGTGATCGCGTTCTGCAGCGTCCGGGTCGTGCCGTCCTGGCCGACCACGTCCTCGAACCGCTGCGGCCGCCACTTGCGGGCGAGAGCTTGATAGGTGCTGTTCGGTTCAGCAGTCATTTAGGAAGATGTCTCACGCAAAGCTTGCCCTGAGCCCGTCGAAGGGGCGCCAAGAGCGCAAAGAAGAAAGACAAGTCGCGCACCCTCGATCGATCCCCTCGGAAGCCGCTTTCCAGAGGCGGTCGGCTCCACCCAGGCAGCCCCACGGCACATGGCGACGATCCTTAGGGCTGCTACCTCCCGGTCCTGACCCGGTTCGGAGATCACCATTGCATGGGACCCAGGCTTCGTCGCCTCGCGCCCAAGGTCCACGCCAACCTCGGAAAGACCTCTCTCGGGAATTCAGCCCCGCATAAGCGGATTTCGGGTTACAGGGCACCGCTGACGCCCCGCCTAGCGCGACATAACTCCCAACAACGCGAGCGGCCCGTCGATGACCCGAGCCGTCGTGTCACAGACTATACCGGCCCCTCGCACGACGCCGCAAGCGATTTCCCCGGCCGGTGGGCGGCATCCACCTTCGCGATCACGCGTGCTCGGCTTGCCAAGGATCGGTGGTTCTGGGGAAAATGGTAGCCCCTAGGGGAATCGAACCCCTGTTTGATGGCTGAGAACCACCCGTCCTAGTCCACTAGACGAAGGGGCCGCCGAATGGGCTTGCCAGCCAGAGGCAGGCTTGCCCGCCGAAAGCGGGCCTGCTTCATGCCACGCCCACCGTCGCTTGTCAACCCCTTTCGGGGAAGGCAGCCGCTTCCCACGTGCGCAGATGCCCCGCCAGCCGTGCTCTAGCCTCAATACTGTTCACCTACCATCTGCCATGGGCAAGATGCCCGTGCCACCTGCAACGCAGGCACTAAGTGAACCGTATTGGCTCTAGCCTGCATTCCTCATAGAAAGCGGGCACATGGCCGGCCGACATCGCGTACGCCACCACCTCGCAACCAGTTCCAACGCTGCCGTGCGCGGCGTCGTCCAAACAGGCTGTCGCGCACAGCTCGTGGGCTCCCACCTGCCGGGTGCGCATCCGAATCGGCTCGAGTTGGGGCTGGCGCGCAAATCCAAGCCCCGCCAGGGGCGCCTGGCAGTAGCCTCGGGCGCGAGCCCGTGGGACGCGGCGGAATCAAGAAACACCCCGAGCCCCGGCAGGGGCGATTGAGGGCGCATGCGGAGCGAGCTCAATCGCCCCTGCCGGGGCTCGGTCCCTTATCGAGCTTCTCAGCCCACGGGCTCGCGCCCGAGGCTACTGCCAATCGCCGCGGCGCGGCTCATTGGGCCGGATCCCACGCAAAGCCTGTGAGGAATTCGGGCTAGCGCAACGCCATCGCCGCGAACGAGACGACCGACTCGGTCTCCGCCGTGTAGGCCTGCTCGTAATGGAGGAGCTCGCCCGAAGCCGCGCCGTCGAGCGCGCGCAGCGTAACGTACAGCGCCGGGACGCCGCAGATCTTGCGGGCGCCGCCATCGGCTCCCGCCGAGGCGACAAAGGCGTCCGCGTCGCCACGCTCAACGACGGCGAGCATGTCGCGGTCCGCGCTCTCGATGGCCGCGCGCACCGCGTCGGTCACCCGGCCCGGATCGCCGAACTGGTTGCCGACGTGCGCGAGGTCCACCGCCGCGATGAGGCAGACGCGCTTGGCTTCGAGCGCAAGCGCCCGCCTCAGCGCACGCGCCATCGCCTCGACCTCGTGCAGCGTCGACGGTGCCGCCTCGCCGTCGAGGAACTGCTCGAGCGAGGCGGCCAACAGCGGCACGATCTTGAACGGTTTTTCAGCGCAAAGCGCTTTGAGCATCACGACCTGAAGCTCGATCGAGTGCTCCGAGATGTGCAGCCCCTCGTCGGCGTAGAGATCGCCGGGGTAGTCCGACTCAATCATGTCGAGCAGCTCGCCGTCCACCTCGACGGGGCCAAGCGGTGTGGCGAACGTATTGCGTGTCGCCGCGTACGGCGTGCTCGACGGCTGGTGGGCGATCCCGACGATCACGTACGTGTCGGCAGGCACGCTTTCGGCAAGTGCCTTGTAGCTGTGCGCGTATGCACGCCCGCCGCGCGCAAAGTCGATGTGGGGCGCCACGAGCGCCGCGATCGGCGCCGCTTCATCCGACGGCCGAGGCAGGCCCGGCCCGCCGTCCGCCGTGAACAGGCCGCGCACGTGCGCGCGGAGCTCGTCGGGATCGCTTGGGTAACTCTCCCCGGCGTGGACGGCCTCTCGCACGCCGCTCGCGCGGTACGCGGCAAGCCGCTCCGCCAGATGGCGTCGGAACCGGTCGTTCTCCAGCAGCATCGCCTCGTCGAGTTGCTGGACGATCTTCTCGACCCGGTCGTTGAGCAACAGCTCGCCGAACTGGCGCGTAGAGGCGAGCGCGACGTCGTTGAGCGTGTGCTCGCCGTCGAACCGGCTCAGGATGAAAAACGTCTGCGCGTTCACGAGCACCTGCCTGTCCGAGAGCCCGCTCGCGTCGAACAGGCAGATCAGCTCCTGCCCGTCGCGCTGGATGGGCACCGCGCTCAGCGGGCGGAGCTTCGGCTTGTCCGTGCTGGTACTCATGCGCGCCCGAGCTGCTCGGTCAGAGGATGTACTTGGTCAGGTTCTCGTCTTTGACGATCTCGGCGATCTTGTCCCGGACCATGTCGCGGGTCACCGTGATCCGGGAGCCCGGCTTCTCGGGCGCCTCGAACGAGATGTCCTCGAGCACTTTTTCGAGGATCGTGTGCAGCCGGCGCGCGCCGATGTTCTGGTCCTTCTGGTTGACGCGCTCGGCCACGTCGGCGATCTCGTCGATGGCCTCGTCGTCGAACGTCAGCGTCACGTCCTCGGTCCCGAGCAGCGCCTCGTACTGGCGAGTCAGCGAGGCCTTCGGCATGCGGAGGATGCGCACGAACTCGTCCCGGCCGAGCGAGCCGAGCTCGACGCGGATCGGGAAGCGGCCCTGCAGCTCCGGGATCAGGTCCGACGGCTTGGTCACGTGGAACGCGCCGGCCGCGATGAACAGGACGTGGTCCGTGCGCACCATGCCGTACGGCGTGTTGATCATCGTCCCCTCAACGATCGGCAGCAGGTCGCGCTGCACGCCCTCGCGCGAGACGTCCGGCCCGCTCTGCGCGGCGTACGAGCCGCAAACCTTGTCGATCTCGTCGATGAAGATGATGCCAAGGTCCTGCGTGCGGTAGAGGGCCTCGCGCACGATGGCGTCGCGGTCAATGAGCTTTTCGGTTTCCTGCTTGACGAGCATCTCGCGCGCGGCGCGGATCGTCATCTTCTTCGTCGTCTGCCGGCCCGGCCCTTCGCCGCCCATTCGCTGCTGCATGCCGCTGCTGATGCTCGAGATCACCTCGCCTAAATCAATGCCGAGGTCGTCGAGGTTCGCGTTCGAGATCACCCCGATCGGCGGCACGAGCGGCTCGGTCATCTCCACCTCGACGGTCCGGTCGTCGAGCTTGCCCTCGTGCAGTTGACGCCGGATCCGTTCCTTCGCCGAGCGGTAGCTCTCCTCGCCGTCGGCGGTCACTTCGACCGTGCTCGACTCGCCGACCGGGTTCGACTTCATGTAGGCGCGGAACAGCGCCTTCTCGGCGTTGAGCGCAGCGATGTCCTCGACCTGCTGCGACACTTCCTTCTCGACGATGCTCACGGCCGTCTTCGTCAGGTCGCGCACCATCGTCTCGACGCTGCGGCCGACGTAGCCGACCTCGGTGTACTTCGACGCCTCAACCTTGAGAAACGGCGCGCCCGCGAGCGCCGCCATCCGCCGCGCGATCTCGGTCTTCCCGACGCCCGTCGGGCCGATCATGATGATGTTTTTCGGGATTACCTCGTCGCGCAGTTCACCCGTGAGACGCAGCCGCCGCCACCGGTTGCGCACCGCGAGCGCGACGGCCTTCTTCGCCTCGTCCTGGCCGATGATGTACTTGTCGAGCTCGGCGACGATCTGGCGCGGCGTCATCGAGTCTAACGGGCCGCCGCGGCCCGCCGCTTGTGGCGCGCCGATCGTGATTGCTTGCTGTTCGTCCATTCGCGTCATCCCCCGTTATCCCGGCGCCCTACTCAAGAACCTCGACCTGGATCTGATCGTTCGTGTAGACGCAGAGCTTCGCGGCGATCTTCAGGCTCTCTTCGACGATGCGCTTCGCGTCGAGTTCCGTGTGCGTCATGAGCGCGCGCGCCGCGGCGACGGCGTACGTGCCGCCCGAGCCGATGCCGACGACCCCCTCGTCGGGCTCGATCACCTCGCCCGTGCCCGAGATGAGCAGCAGCTTCTCGCTACTGGCCGCGATCATGAGCGCCTCGAGCTGGCGCAGGTACTTGTCCGTGCGCCACATCTTCGCCAGCTCGACGGCCGCCTTCGCCATGTTGCCCTGGTACTTCTCAAGCATGCCGTCGAACTTGTCCATCAAGTTGAACGCATCGCCCACGGCGCCGGCGAACCCGACGACGACCTGGTCCTTGTACAGCCGGCGCAGCTTGATCGCGTTGCCCTTGATCACCGTGTTCGCCATGCTGACCTGGCCGTCGCCGCCGATGGCCGTCTTCCCGTCACGGGTGACGGCAAGCACCGTCGTCGAATGGAACTCGGGAGCATCCATGTCCGCACCTCGTCTGCACGCTCGCCCAAGGCGAGCAAGTTCGAACAGCCAATCCTCGAGCACGCTAGCCTAAGGCAGCCTCGACGCACAGTCAACCGACCTCGGCAACTTGCTCTCGTCGGGGGCCGCGCGCCTCGCCCCTCGGTAAGCCAGAGCAACCACTCCCCGGCACGGCGCGCGCTGTTGCGTGGAGCGACCGCGTTGCGGGTGGGGCGTTAGCCCATCATGTGTCGAAAAGCGAAAGTGAGGCGAATGCGCTTTTTTCTCTGTACCGGCGGCTTTTTTTGTTGACGTGGGTGGTACGAAGTGGTAAAGCGTGGAGCACGCTCCCACCCGAGAGCGGTACAGTGGCTCGGATTCGCGCGTCAGTGAGGGTCGTCCGAACATGTTCTACGGCGAGCACAGACACACGCTCGACGAGAAGAACCGCCTGAGCATCCCGGCCAAGTTCCGGGCCCTGCTCCAGGGGCCGGACGACGACGCCTTCTACCTGACGCGCGGCATCGACCGCTGCATCCTAATCTGCACCAAGGCCGTTTGGCAAGAAATGGAGCGCCAGTTCTGCGACCACCCGATCACCGACCCGGTCGCCCGGCGCTTCAAGCGGATGTTCTATTCGGGCGCCCAGGCGGCTACGTGCGACAAGCAGGGCCGCGTCGGGCTCCCGCAGAACCTGATCGAGTACGCGGAGCTCAAGCGCGACGTGGTCCTGGTCGGCGTCAGCGATGGCGTCGAGGTGTGGGACGCCGAGGCCTGGGACAAGCAGCTCGCCGAGTCGCTCGGCACCTTCGGGGAGACGGCCCGCAAGCTGTCGAGAGAGCCGGCGGAATAGGCCGGTGATCGTACACACAAGACCTGGGCGGGGCATGACGCCAGGATCGACGCAAGGAAAGGCACTGGTGGTGGGCGATGGAGCCCGTACCGGAGCCAGTACATAAACCGGTTCTTTTACAGGAGACGATCGAGCTGATCGGGTGCCGCCCAGGCGGCACGTACGTTGACGCCACGGTCGGGCTCGGGGGCCATGCGGAGGCGATTGCCGAACGCATCATCCCCGGAGGCAAGCTGATCGGAATTGATCGCGACGCCGAGGCGCTGAGGCAAACCCGAGGGAGGCTGGCGCGATTCGGGACCGCGATCAAGCTCGTGCAGGAGAATTTCGACCGGCTCGCCACCGTGCTCGCCGAGCGGAGCCTCGCGGCCGTGGACGGCGTGCTGCTTGACTTCGGCGTCTCCTCGATGCAGCTCGACACCGCTGAGCGCGGCTTCAGCTACCGGCGCACGGGACGGCTCGACATGCGCATGGACCCGTCGACGGGCACCACGGCGCGCGAGCTAGTGAACCGGGCGCCGCGCAAGGAGCTTGAGCGGATCATCCGCGACTGGGGCCAGGACCCGAGCTGGCGGCGGATCGCCCGCGCGATCGTCGAAGCGCGCGAGCACCGCGAGATCGTCACGACCGACGAGCTCGCCGGGCTCGTCGAGCGCGCGGTCCCGCAGGCGGCCAGACGGCGCAAGGTGCATCCGGCGGCCCGGACGTTCCAGGCGCTGCGGATCACCGTCAACGACGAGCTCGGCGCGATCGAACGGGCGCTGCCGCAGGCGCTCGAGGCGCTCGCGCCCGGTGGGCGGATCGTGACGATCGCCTACCACTCGCTCGAAGACCGCGTCGTCAAGGAGACGTTCCGGCGGTGGGCGAAAGGGTGCACGTGCCCGCCGGAGTTCCCGGTGTGCCGCTGCGGCAAGCGGGTCGCCGTGCGGGTGTTGACGCGCAAACCCGTTCGGCCCGGCGCGGTCGAGGTGGCCGTCAACCCGCGTGCCCGAAGCGCCCGGCTCAGAGCGTGCGAGAAGAAATGAGAAAGCATAAGCCCAGACAGGTCAAATCGAAGGTCTACAACTACCAGGTGGCCAGCCGGCACCGGCACCCGACGTCGAGCCGGTGGATCCACGGGCTGATCCTCCTCGTGCTGATCGCCGTCGCCACCGGGATCGCCTACGTCTGGCAGCGCAACCGGCTCCTGCACATGGGCTACACGATCAGTGCGCTCCGACGCGAGACCAAGACGCTCTCGGACGACCGCAAGAAGATCGAGGCCGATATCAGTGCCCTCAAGAAGCCGGATCAGATTCAGCAACTCGTTCACGAGCGCCAGCTCGGGCTGGGGCCGCCGTCGGGCAACCGCACCGTCTATCTGCCCGAGCCCGAGCCGCTGGCGATACCGAAAGACGACGAGCCGAAACCGCCGCTCGGCGAGCGGCTCTGGGACGCGATCGTGCTGGGAAGAAGGTGAGCGCCGTCACGCATCGGACATAACGCCGCGTTTCCCCGAGGTGCCTGTCGCCTCCTCAACCTCCTCCTCCAATCTGGCGGGCCCTCGGGAGAAATAGTGAGGGGCAAGACCGGGACACTCTTGCCTCCTCAAGCTGTTGGGCGAGGGAGAATGGGCGGGGTAAACCCCAAGACAAGCTTCAGGTCAAGACACTTCTTCACTCCTACCCCCCACCCCCCCATTCTCCCTCCCCGACTCTCTGCACGCGTGCAGATCCACGACGCTACGATTGCCGGAGAGCACTCACCCAGGACCGGACGCGCAGGGAAGAGGCCCAGATGCCCAACAAGCTTCATCATATCCGATGCCTGATCGTCCTAGTTCTCCTGGTCACCGCGTTCGCCGGGTTGGGCGTGCGGCTATTCTCCATCCAGGTCGGCCAGCACGAGTTCTTCGTCCGCCAAGCCCTCGCCATGCACGAACGCACTGTCACGCTGTACCCGAGCCGCGGCCGCATCCTCGACCGCCACGACAAGACGCTCGCCATGAGCGAGCCAACCAAGATCCTCTGCCTCGACCCCGAGGTGATCGCGGACCCAACCCGCACCAAGGACCCCGACGCGCTCGTGGCTCGCCTGGCCCAGATCACCGGCACGCCGGCCGAGGAGCTGGCGCGCCTCGCCTACCTTCACGGCGCGCGCGAAGTCTGGGTCCAACGCGATCTCCTCGAGGAGACGATCGAGCGAATCGAAGAGCTGCGCCGCGACCGCTCGGTCTTCCAAGACGTGGTCGGGACCGAGTCGAATCCGGCCCGCTCGTACCACTACCCCGGCATCATCCTCAAGGACCGGGTGCGACGCACCTACCCGAACGGCGCGGTGGCGGCCCACATGCTCGGCTTCGTCCGCCACGAGACAAGCCAGGACACGGAGATCGAGCCGGCCGTCCGCGACGACAAGCACCCGGTCGCGGGCATCGAGCTCGCCGCCGACCAGTGGCTCAGAGGCCAAAACGGCCGGCACGTCAAGCACGTCGACGGACGCTGGCGCGAGGTCCTGCGCGGCGCCGCGCAGGGCGAGGCGGCCACCGACGGCCTCGACGTGGTCCTCACCATCGACCTCAACATCCAGTGTCTCGTCGAGCAGGCCGTCGCCAGAGCCGCCGAGCGCGTCAGGTGCGACGGCATCACGGCCCTCGTGCTCCGGCCGCAGACGGGCGAGATCCTCGCCTGCGCCAACTGGCCGACCTTCGACCCAAACAGACTCACGGAGCAGACGCACCACCACACGGCCAACGCCGCCGTCGAGCACGCCTTCGAGCCGGGCTCGACGCTCAAACCGTTCACGGCCGCCCTCGCCCTGCACCACGGCACCGTGACGCTCGAGACCGAGTTCGACTGCGAACACGGCGCCTGGCGCACGCCCGTCGGGCGCGTGCTTCACGACGCGAGCGGCCACGGCATGCTGAGCGTCTTCGACATCATCGAGAAATCGAGCAACATCGGCATCGCCAAGGTGGCCGCCACGCTCGGCGGGCCGGGCGAGCGACCCGACATGGAGCTGGCCAAGCAGCGCCTCTACGACGGGCTGCGCGCGTTCGGCTTCGGTCGCCGCACCGGCATCCTCCTGGCGGCCGAGAGCCCCGGCCTGCTCAGGCCGCCACACGAGTGGTCGGGCTACTCGATGACCTCGCTCCCGATGGGGCAGGAAATCAGCGTCACCCCCCTGCAGCTCGCCCTCGCCTACTGCGCGCTCGCCAACGGCGGCACCCTGATGGAGCCCCGGCTTGTGGCGCGCCTGATCGATGCGAACGGCCGGGTGATCGAAACCTTCCCGCCCGAGGCGGTCGAGCGCGTGATCCCCGAGCAGGTCGCCCGCGAGATCACGAGCGCCATGAAGGCCGTCGTCACGGAAGAAGGCACCGCCCGGCAGGCCGACGTCCCCGGCTACACCGAGGCCGGCAAGACGGGCACGGCCCAGAAGATCATCAACGGCCGGTACTCAGACACGATCCACGACTCTTCGTTCGTCGGGTATGCGCCCTCCGACAACCCCAAAGTGGTCATCCTCGTGGTGCTCTACGGGACGACGAGGCCAAACCATTACGGCGGCAAGGTCGCCGGGCCGGTGTTTGCGCAGATCGGACGTGACGTGCTACAATATCTGGAGGTTCCGCCTGACGAGGCGGACTGAACGATGCGCGGGACCATACAGATGAAGCTCGCTGAGCTGCTTGCCGCGCTCGACAACGCGCAGGCGAGCGGCGATCTCAATACCAGCATCGCAGGGCTGACGCAGAACTCGCGACAGGTTCTGCGCGATTACCTGTTCGTCGCCGTCCGCGGCGCCCACACCGACGGACACCTCTACATCGAGGATGCAGTCAGCGCGGGCGCCGCCGCCGTCGTCTGCGAGGAGGCCGACTTCCCCGTCCACGGGGCCGCCAAGATCGTCGTGCCCGACAGCCGCGTCGCACTCGCCCTGCTCGCCGACGCGTTCTACGGCCGCCCGTCGAGGGAGCTCGCCGTGATCGGCGTCACCGGCACGAACGGCAAGACGACAGTGACGTATCTGGTCCGGAACGCGCTCGCGCATGCCGGCATCAGCGCGGGCCTCATCGGCACGATCGAGTACCGCGTCGACGGCCGCGCAATACCGGCCGAGCGCACGACGCCCGACCCCGTGCTGATCAACTCGCTGCTCGCCGAGATGGTGGCGCGCGGCTGCGGCGCGGCCGTCATGGAGGTCTCGTCGCACGCGATCGACCAGAAGCGCGTCGAGGGCATCGACTTCGACGTCGCCGTCTTCACCAACCTGACCCAGGACCACCTCGACTACCACGGCGACCTCGACAGCTACCTCGACGTCAAGGCGCGCCTGTTCCGGATGCTCGACGCGCGCCCGGACAGCCAGAGACCGAAACGCGCGGTCGTCAACATCGACGACGAGCGCGCCGGCTTGATCATCGACGCGAGCCGCGTCCCGGTGATCACGTTCGGCTTCGACAGCCGCGCCGACGTGCGCGCCTGCGACGTGCGGCTCGACGCGCGCGGCTGCACGTTCAAGGTCGTCACCCCGAGCGGCGAGTTCGACGTCGCATCGAGCCTCATCGGCCGGCACAACGTGTCGAACGCGCTCGCGGCCATCGCCGTCGGGCTCGCGCTCAACGTCGAGCCACAGGCAATCGTCGCCGGGATCGCCGAGACGACGTGCGTGCCGGGCCGGCTCGAGTTCATCGACAACGATTGCGGCCTGACCATCGTCGTCGACTACGCGCACACCGACGACGCGCTCAAGAACGTGCTCGTCGCCCTGCGCGAAGTGACCACGGGCAAGATCATCACCGTCTTCGGCTGCGGCGGCGACCGCGACCCCGGCAAGCGGCCGAAGATGGGCGCCGTGGTGAACGCACTCTCGGACACCTCGGTGATCACCTCCGACAACCCGCGCAGCGAGGAGCCCGACGCCATCATCGCCGAGATCGTTACCGCGTACAGCACCGGCGACGCCTACGCGGTCGAGCCCGATCGCAAGGCCGCCATCGAGCGCGCCATCGGCCTCGCCCGTCCCGGCGACACCGTCCTCATCGCCGGCAAGGGCCACGAGACGTACCAGCAGTTCCGAAACCAAACCATTGTCTTCGACGACCGTGAGGTCGCGCGCGCCATCCTCAACGGGTTGTCCCAGGAGAGCATCTGCCGTGGACCCGATGCGGCTCGATGACATCGTCGCTGCGACCCGAGGCCGCCTCGCCCGTGGCCGGCCGGAGATGAGCATCGGCTCGATCTCGACGGACAGCCGCGCCATCCAGCCCGGCGAGCTCTTCGTCGCCCTCGTCGGCGACCGGTTCGACGGCCACGCGTTCGTCGCGGATGCGTTCGCGCGCGGCGCAGCCGCCGTCGTCGTCGAGTCCGACCGTCTGCCCGACGGCCGCGCGCAGCAGCCAGCAATCGTCGTCGAGAACACGACCCGCGCCCTCCAGGACGTCGCCCGGGCCAATCGCCAGCGGCACACCTGCACCGTCGTCGCCGTCACCGGCAGCAACGGCAAGACGACAACGAAGGAGTTCATCGCTGCGCTCGCGTCCCAGCGTTTCAGAACGATCAGGAACAAGAGCTCATTCAACAACCACGTCGGCGTCCCGCTCACGCTTCTCGATATTGACCACACAACCGAGCTCGGCGTCGTCGAGATCGGCATGAGCGCACCCGGCGAGATCCGATCGCTCGCCACGATTGCGCAGCCGCAGGTCGGTGTCATCACCAACGTGACTCCGGCCCACCTCGAGTTCTTCGGGTCCGTCGCGGCAATCGCGGAGGCGAAAGCCGAGCTCCTCGACGCACTCGATGCCAAGAGCACGGCCGTCCTGAACGCCGACGACAAGTGGGTGCGCCGCATCGGCGAGCGCTGGACCGGCCGCCGCGTCACGTTCGGCGAGGCCGACGAGGCTAACGTTCACCTCACCGCGCTGCGTCAGACCGGCGATGGCACCGAGGCTGAGCTGTCCTGTTTCGGTGGCCCATCGTTTCAGACCGTGCTGCCGTTCCCCGGCAAGCACAACGCACTGAACGCGGCCGCGGCCGTCGCGACGTGCTGCGCGCTCGGCATGCAGCCCGACGAGGCCGTGCGCGGCCTGAGCAAGCTCACGCTGCCAACGATGCGTTTCGAGCCGCACGAATGGCGGGGCGCGCTGCTCATCAACGACGCGTACAACGCGAATCCCGAATCGATGCGGGCCGCGCTGCTCACGTTCGAGGCAATGCCCGTCGAGGGCCGGCGCGTCTTCGTCTGCGGCGAGATGCGCGAGCTTGGCGCACACAGCCTCGCCGCGCACCGCGAGCTCGGCCGGCTCGTCGTCGAGCGCAGTGTCGAGAGGCTTCTCACGACCGGCGGCGACGCGCGCCACGTCACCGAGGCGGCGATCGGCAGCGGCATGCCGGCCGACCGCGCCACCGACTGCGGCAGCGTCGCGCAGGCGGCCGCGTGCTTACAGAAGGAACTGAGGCCTGGCGACGCGGTGCTCATCAAGGGGTCGCGCGCCAACGAGATGGAACGCATCGTCGACGAGCTCGCGGCCGGCACCGCCGCGCCGCGTCACGGATAGAGAACCCGATGCTCTACTACTTGCTGACATGGCTGCATCAGCACATACTCGAAGTCTACGCGAAAGACCTGCCGTTGCGGGTTTTCAAGTACCTGTCGTTTCGGGCGGGGCTCGCCGCGATCACGGCCATGGCCGTCAGCATCCTGCTCGGCCCGTGGCTGATTCGGAAGCTGTACGCGCTCAAAATCGGCCAGCCGATCCGCAAGGACGAATGCCCGCCGCTCCACGCGCTGCACCGCAACAAGGAAGGCACCCCGACGATGGGTGGCGTGCTCATCGTGGCCGCGATGGTCGTGCCGACGCTGCTGTGGGCCGACTTCCTCGGCCCGTTCGTCCTGCTCGTCGTCGGCGCCACGCTCTGGCTCGGCGTGCTCGGCGCGATCGACGACTACCTCAAGATCCGCCACCGCAACAGCAGGGGCCTCCGAGCACGCACGAAGCTCGCCTGGCAAGTGGTGCTCGGCGCGGTGGTCGGGCTCGTGCTCGTCGCCATGCCGGCGCCGAAACGCGAGCACTCGACAACCCGGCCCCAGCTCGTTGCGGCACTCGCGCCCGACGAGACCGAGGCACCGGCCGATGGCACGCGCGTCACGCCCGATGTTCCGGCGATCCTCAACAAGCACAAGATCAGCGGCTACCCGAAGACGCTGTTCGTGCCGTTCTACCGCTACCCCGTGGCCTGGATCGGCGGCTTCTACATCTTGCTCGCCGTGCTCGTGATCGCCGGCTCGTCGAACGCCGTCAATCTGACCGACGGGCTCGACGGGCTCGCCATCGGCTGCGCGACCGTCGTCGCGTTTGTCTACATCATCATCAGCTACCTGAGCGGCAACTTCCTGCTGTCGGACTATCTCAACATCGAGTTCATCAACGGCAGCGGCGAGCTCGTCATCTTTCTCGCCGCGATGATCGGCGCCGGCCTCGGCTTCTTGTGGTTCAACGCGCACCCGGCGCAAGTCTTCATGGGCGACACCGGCAGCCTGGCACTCGGCGGCGCCATCGGCACGGTGGCCCTGATCGTCAAGAAGGAGTTCCTGCTGCTGATCGCCGGCGGCATCTTCGTGCTCGAGGCCGTCTCGGTCATCCTGCAGGTCGGCTACTTCAAATGGAAGCACCGGCGACTGTTCAAGATGTCGCCGCTGCACCACCACTTCGAGATGTGCGGGTGGAGCGAGACGAAGGTCACCGTGAGGCTGTGGATCATCGCAATCACGTTCGCGCTCATCAGCCTCGCCACGCTCAAGCTCCAGTAAGATATGAATGAACTGACCGACAAGACAGTGCTCGTCGTTGGGCTCGGTGCGAGCGGTGAGGCCGCGGCGCGATTCTTGCTCGGCCGCGGCGCGCGCGTCGCGGCGACCGACTCGGCCGACACCGAACGCCTCCGCACGCTCAAGGCCGAGCTTGTCCACGCCGGCGCGCGCGTCGAGCTCGGCGGCCACACCGACTCGTTCCTCAACGGCGTCGAGCTCGTCGTGCTCAGCCCGGGCGTGCCGCCGAGCGTGCTGCCCGTGCGCCTCGCCGACGAGCGTGGCATCCCCGTCATCAGCGAACTCGAGTTGGCGTTTCGCCACTGCGCCGCCCGGATCGCCGCGATCACCGGCACGAACGGCAAGACGACGGTCACCCACCTCGTCCGGACCGTGCTCGAGGCCGGCGGGATCGAGTGCGCCATCGCCGGCAACATCGGCGAGCCGTTCATCGAGCAAATCAACGCGGTGGGTGCCAACGGCATCCTCGCGCTCGAGGTGAGCTCGTTCCAGCTCGAGCGCATCGACCTGTTCCGGCCCGACGTCGGCGTGCTGCTCAACGTCGCGCCCGACCACATGGACCGCTACGAATCTTTGGGCGAGTACGCCCGGGCCAAGATGCGCCTCTTCGAGAACCAGATCGGCGCCGACGTCGCTATCGTGCACGACTCCGTCGTCGAGATGGGCCTGCGGCCCCGGCAAATCGCCGACGAGCCGCACCTCGTTGTGTACGGCGAGTCAGAGATGTGCGACCTGCGCCTCGCCGGCGACACCGTCGTCGGCCGCCATCCCAAGCGGCGGTACCGGCTCGGCGGCGCCTGGCGCCTCCTGGGCCGCCACAACCTGCACAACGCGATGGCGGTCATCGCCGTGGCCGAGTCGCTCGGCGTCGACGACGCTGCCATACTCGACGGGCTGCGGCGTTTCCGTGGCTTGCCGCACCGGCTCGAGTTCGTCGGCGTGCACACCGGCGTGCACTACGTCAACGACTCGAAGGCAACAAACGTGGCCGCGGTCGCGAAGGCCCTCGACGCAATCTCGTCGCCCGTCGTGCTCATCGCCGGCGGACTCGACAAGAAGCTCGACTTCGAGCCCCTGCGACCCGCCGTGCGCTCGTCGGTCAAGACGCTCGTGCTGATCGGCGAAGCCGCGCCGAAGCTGCAGCGCGTCTTCGGCGGCGACACCCGCTGCGTCCGCGCCGGATCGATCGAAGAGGCCGTCGAGCTCGCGCGAGACGCGGCACAACCCGGCGACACCGTCCTGCTCTCGCCCGGGTGCGCCAGCTTCGACATGTTCCGCGACTACGCCGAGCGCGGCGACCGGTTCAGAGAGTGTGTGAAAGCGATGTCGGCCTGCCCCGAAGCGACCGGCACCTGAAATACCGAAACCCGAGGAACAGGAGACGGAACAATGGAAAAGCGGCCACTGCCGAAACGCGACGCAATCATCATCGTAGTCCTCGTCCACGTCGGGCTCGCGCTGCTCCTGGTCTCGATGGGCAGTTGCGGCACCTCGCGCACCCGCGAGACAAACGGTGACATCCCGCCCGCCGTCACCGAGGCCGAAGACCTCGACGTGGAAGGCGACTACGACGTCGACGAGCCCGACATCACCACGATCGAGACGCCGACCGTCGTCGGAAACATGCCCACGGTCGTCACCGAGACGCCGACGATCGCCAACGAGGTCCGCTACGTCGTCCAGCCGGGCGACAGCCTCTGGAAGATCTCGCGCACGTTCGGCGTCACGGTCAACGCGATCGTCGAGCGGAACGACATCCAGGACGCGACGCTGATCCGCGCCGGACGCGAGCTCTGGATCCCGAACCCGACGAAAGGCTTCGACGCAGCGACGACCGAATCGGTCACAACGCCGCGTGAGACGACAATCACCGAGCCGACGGTCACGGAGACAACGGGCACCGAGCCAACGGGCATCACGGCGCCCGACGAGCCGGTGGATCTGAGCACAGTCGAGACGTTCGACTATGAAGTGCAACCGGGCGACACGATCTGGAAGCTCGCGCGCACGTATCACACCACGACGAAGATCCTCATGGAGCTGAACGGGATCACGGACGCCAAGACGCTCCGCGCGGGCGACACGATCCGGATCCCGAAACCGGCGAGCGAGATGACCGAATAGCATGGAACGCGAGCGGCTGCTCATATTGCTGATCGTCACCCTGCTCATCGGCATCGGGTTGGTGATGATTCTCAACTCCGGTGCCTATCAGCGCGTGCTTGGGCAGGACGAGGCCGGCGACTCCTTGTTCAAGCGCCAGCTTGTCTGGGTGGGCATCAGCATCGTGGCGCTCGTCGTCGTCGCCGGCATGCGCTACGAGTTCCTCGTGCGCTTCAGGGCGTTGATCCTGCTCGGGTGCCTCGGCCTTCTGGCGCTCGTGTATGTGCCGGGCTTCAGCGTCGTCAAGAACGCGGCCCGACGCTGGATCCGGCTCGGCGGGTTCGAGCTCCAGCCGGCCGAGATGGTCAAGGTCGGCTTGATCATCTTCTTTGCCGGCGCCCTGGCGAGGCGCCAGCGGCGCATTAAGCGGCTTCCCGCGTTCGTCGAGCTGGCAGGCGTGCTCACGGTCTTCTTGCTGCTCATCATTGCCCAGCCGGACCTGAGCACGACGCTGCTGATCGCCGGCTCGATCGGCATCATGCTCTTCTGCGGGTGCGTGCCTGTGCGGTACCTCGTCGGGTCAGCACTGCTCTGTTTGCCGGCGCTCGGGCTTGTGATCCTCCGCTCGCCGTACAAGATCAACCGGATACTGGCGCTGCTCGACCCCGTGCGCTACCGCTACGACTGCGGGTATCAGCAGTACCAGGCACTCATCGCCCTCGGCTCGGGCGGCCCGTTCGGCGTCGGGTTGGCCGAGAGTCACCAGAAGCTCGGCTACCTGACCTACGCGCACAACGACTTCATCGCCGCCATCATCGGCGAGGAGTTCGGCTTCGTCGGGATCTGCGTTCTGCTGATCCTCTATGTCGCGCTCGTCATCCTCGGGTTTCGAATCGCGTTCCGTACCACCGACCTGCGCGGCAAGCTGCTGGCCGTCGGCATCACGTCGCTGATCGGCTTGCAGGCGATCATCCATCTCGGCGTGGTGAGCTCGACGCTGCCGGCCACCGGACTCAACCTGCCGTTCGTCAGTTTCGGCGGGTCGAATCTTCTGATGAACTTCGTCGGTCTGGGCATCCTGCTCAACGTGAGCCGTGCCACCGAGCGCGTGCCGCGACATCAGCACGGTGTCCAGATTCAGACACATGGGTTGGCGCGTGCATAGCCGCGCGCCCGGTTCTTTCGAACGAAAGGGAGGCACGGGCCGATGCCCACAGTGCTCGTAGCAAGTGGCGGCACGGGCGGCCACCTGTTCCCGGCAATCGCGCTCTCCCGCGAGCTGGCGCGGCGCCGTCCGACAGCGCACATCGCGTTTGTCGGCAGCGGCCGAACCGCCGCGCGCAACGCGGTGACCGATGCCGGCTTCGAGTGGCACGCCGTGCCGGGACGCGGCATGCCGCGCCGCGGCCTGCTCGGCATGGTCCCGTTCGCGTGGGCACTGCTGCGCGGTCTCGTCGCCTCGCGACGGCTCGTGCGGCGCCTGCGGCCCGACGTGGCCGTCGGCTTCGGCAACTACGGGAGCGTCGCACCGCTTATCGCCGCGCACCGGCGGCGCGTGCCGGTCATTATCCACGAGAGCAACGCGCTGCCGGGCAAGGCCAACCGGCTGCTCGCGCGCACCGCCGACGCGGTCGCGGTGCAGTTCGACGAGGCCCGCGACGCGCTCGGCGCCGTGGCACCGTGCCCCGTCGAACTCATCGGCATGCCCGTGCGCGAGGAGCTGCTCGAGCTGCCCGATGCGCGCGACGCGCGGCGCGCCTACGGCCTCGACGAGGACGCGTTCACCCTCCTCATCATGGGCGGCAGCCAGGGCGCGCAGCGCCTCAACGAGGTCGTGTGCGAGTCGCTCACGCAGCTCGAAGGGCTCAGCACGCGCGTCCAGGTTCTGCACCTGTGCGGCGCGCACGACGAAGCGACCGTGCGGGCCGCGTACGAGGCACGCTCGGTGCCCCACGCCGTGCGGGCGTTCGAGCCCGACATGGCGCGCGCCTACGCGGCGGCCGACTGCGCGCTGTGCCGGGCCGGGGCGGCAACGGTCGCCGAGCTTGCGGTGACGGCCACGCCGGCCCTGCTTGTGCCGTATCCGTACGCGACCGAAGCGCATCAGGCACGCAACGCCGACGTGCTCGAGCGTCACGGGGCAGCGCGCGTCGTGGCGCAAGCGGACTTGGAGCCGACCGTGCTCGTCGGGTACGTCACGCAGATGCTCGACGAGCCGACGCGCCGCGAGATGGCCCGCAGCGCGCGCCGGCTCGCACGGCCCGACGCCGCGCCGCGGCTCGCCGATCTCGTCGAGCAACACATGACATGAACAGAAACACTCATAGAAGAAGAACACGCTGCCAGTGCGGCATCCTCGCGCTCGCCCTGCTGCCGCTTGCCGGGACCGCGTTCGCCAACGGCGATCCGGCCGCGCTGCGCGCCGACGCGCTCGATGCGCTCGCGAACATCGTCCTCGTCGACAAAGACGCGGGCCAGGCCGTCCGCGACGCGGCGGCCCAACTCCTCGGCCGGTACGGCGGACCCGAACACACAGCCGTTCTGCTGCAGCGGCTTGAATCGGCGCCCACGAACGCAAGCAAGGTCATCGCGATCCGGGCCCTCCGCCGGCTCGGCGACGAGACGGTGATCCCGACGCTTCACGCGCTCTTCATCGCACCGGAGAAGCACCGCACCGCCGAGGACATCCGGTGGTCGGTCGCCGCCGCGGCCGGCGACGCGCTCCTCGCCCTTGGCGACCGCGGCGCCGAGGTGGTGCTCGACGCCTCGGGCGGATCGGACGCGCAGATCCGCCGTCGCGCCATCCAGGCCATGGCCAGATCAAGCCACTTCGCCGCGGCCGACGCGTTCACGAGCTTCGCCGGCGACAAGGACCGCTGGGTGCGCCTCGCGACGGCGTCGATCCTCGGCGCGCTCGGCGACGAGACCGCCGTTCCGACGCTGAAGAAGCTTCTCGACGATCCCGAGGCCGACGTTCGCATCGAGGCGGCCAAGTCGCTCGCCCGTCTCGGCGACGCAGCCGGCACGAAGCTCGTGGCGCAGCTCAAGGGCTCGCAGATCAACGAGGGGCTCGCGCTGCGGCTGCTCGCGCGCGTCGATCCGGCGCAGCACCTACCGGCCTTGCTCGACCACCTCAAGCAGCCCACAACCGAGCAAGACCTCGACGAGATCGCGGCGCTCCTCGCCGCGTGCGAGGCCGACGACGTTGTGCCGGCCCTCGTCGAGGCGTGCACCGACGAGAGCCCTCACCTGCGCGCGACCGCGGCCATCCTGCTCGGGCGGCTCAACGCGCGCGAGCACGCCGAGACGCTCATCTCGCTCGTGCAGGACCCGTCCTGGGACGTGCAGGCCGCCGCTGCCACGGCGCTCGCGCGCGTCGGCACCCAGAGCGCCCTGCCGGCGCTCAGAATGCTTGCCGAGCGCCTCGCACGTCGCGGCGCCGATGCCCGCAGCCGCCCCGTCCGCGACGCCTGCGCCATCGCCCTGGCCGAACTGGGCGACCCCGACAGCGCCGTGCCGCTGTGCCTGCTGCAGCTCGGCAAGCGCAAGCGGATCGACGCGCCGCCCGAAGTCGTCGCCCTCGTCGACGGTGAGGCGCTTGAACGCATCCTGATCGAGTCGATCCGCCATCCCGATCCGGGCGCGCCCGTCAAGCAGTTGCTCGACGAGCTCCGCGCGCTCGGGCTGAGCGGCAGCGCCGCGGGCGGCCTCCTGATCGAGGAACTGCTGCGCGAGCGACCGTACGCGAAGAGCCACGCGCTCAACCTGCCGGAGGTGTGGGCCGCGCTGCTCGACGCGCTTGGCGCGTGCGCCGGACCGCCCGCCGCGAAGACGGCCGCTACCTACGCGAGCAGTGAAAGACCGATACTGCGTCTGGCGGCCTGTCGTGCCATACTGCGGCTGACAACACGAGCAACCAAGGGGGATTGACGCCTCGAATGACGCACCACACCCGACCTCACGCGCACTTCATCGGTATCGGCGGCATCGGCATGAGCGCGATCGCGCAGATCCTGTTGCGCCGGGGCTGGCGAGTCTCCGGCACCGACGCGAGAGAGAGCGCCATGCTCGAGAAGCTCGCGCGCACCGGCGCCGAGATCGCCATCGGCCACCACCCGAAACACCTCGTCGGGCAACCGATCGTCGTCTACTCCTCGGCCGTGAGCTACGACAACCCCGAGCGACTGGCCGCCCGCAAGCGCGGGCTCACGCAGATTCATCGCGCCGCGATGCTCGCCCGCGCCATGGAGGACAGCACCGGCATCGTCATCTCCGGCACGCACGGCAAGACCACGACGACGGCCATGACGGCCCTCATCTTCGCCGAAGCCGGCCTCGACCCTTCCGCCGTCGTCGGCGGCGAGGTCGACGCCCTCGACGGCAACGTGCGCTGCGGCGGCAGCAAGTACTTCATCGCCGAGGGCGACGAGAGCGACGGCTCGCTCGTCGAGCTCCCGGCCCGGTACGCGATCCTCACCAACATCGAGGAGGACCACCTCGGCTACTTCCAGGACCTCGAACAGATCGTCGAGCTGTTCCGGACCTTCGTGCGCTCCCTGCCGCCCGACGGGATCCTCTACTACTGCCTCGAGGACGACACGGTCCGCACCGTCGCCGCGTCCGCGCCGTGCCGCGCGGTCGGGTACGGCTTCAGCGACGACGCCGAAGTCGCCGCCCACGCCGTGCACGCCGAAGGGTTCGGCTCGTCATACGAGCTGAGCGTCGAAGGACACAACCTCGGCACCATCCACCTCAAGGTGCCCGGGCGGCACAACGTGCTCAACTCGCTTGCGCCGATCGCCCTCGGGCTCGAGTGCAGCGCGCCGCTCGAGAAGGCCCGTCAGGCGCTGAAGCAGTTCCGCGGCGTCCGACGCCGCTTCGAGGTGGTCGGCCACGTCGACGACGTGCTCGTGATCGACGATTACGCGCATCATCCGAGCGAGATCCGGGCCACGCTCGCGTGTGCGCGCTCGATTGATCCGTCACGCCGCATCCTCGGCGTGTTCCAGCCGCACCGCTACAGCCGCACGCTGCACCTGCACGAGCATTTCTCCGACGCGTTCGAGGACTGCGACGAGCTGCTGCTAACCGACATCTACAGCGCGTTCGAGGAGCCGCTCGCCGGCGTCGACGGCACCATGATCTTCGAGGCGGTCAAGAAGCACGGCCGGCCGCCGGTCCGTTATCTCGAGACGATGGAGTCCCTCGCCGACGAGCTCGCCGCCATGGTGCGACCCGGCGACCTCGTCGTGACGATGGGTGCTGGCGACATCCACACCGTGGCAACGCAGCTCGTCACCACACTTCGTGAGAAGCAGACCCATGTCCACTGAACAACCACATGACGGCAAGCGACGCGTCTGCATCGTCTTCGGCGGCCGCTCCGGCGAGCACGAGGTGTCGATCCGCTCGGCGATCTCCGTGAGCAGCGCCCTCGACCGCACGAAGTACGACGTCGGCACCATCGGCATCACCAAGCAGGGCGAGTGGGTGCCGGACGTCGCGCCCCTCGACTTCAGCGAGTTGTCGCACGGCACGGATACGGCGAACGCGCTCGCGCTGCTGCGCACCTACGACATCATCTTCCCCGTGCTCCACGGCCCGTATGGCGAGGACGGCACCATCCAGGGGCTGTTCGAGATGCTCAACGTCCCATACGTCGGCGCCGGCGTCCTCGGCTCGGCCCTTGCGATGAACAAGGCCGTCGCCAAGCAACTCTTCGCCCATCACGGCCTGCCCATCGTGCCGTTTGTCCAGGTGCGCCGCCCGCGCTGGATCGCCGAGCCCGAGGCCGTCGTCAGCGAGCTGCTCGACCAGATCGGCCCGCCGTGCTTCGTTAAGCCGGCGAACCTCGGCTCGAGCGTCGGCATCACGAAGGCGCACACTGCGGCCGAGCTGCGCGACGGCCTCGACGCCGCGGCCGAGTACGACCGCACCATCCTCGTCGAGGCGGCCGTCGACGCGCGCGAGATCGAGTGCAGCGTGCTCGGCAACGACGAGCCCGCCGCGAGCGTCTGCGGCGAGATCGTCCCCTGCCACGAGTGGTACGACTACGAGGCGAAGTACATCGACGATCGGTCCGAGCTCGTGATCCCCGCGCCCATCGATCCGCCACAGCAGACCGAAATCCAGCGCATCGCCGTCGAGGCGTTCCGCATCCTCGACTGCTGCGGCATGGCGCGTGCCGACTTCTTCCTCGGCCGCGACAGCGGCCGCATCTATCTCAACGAGCTCAACACCATCCCGGGCTTCACGACGATCAGCATGTACCCGAAGCTGTGGCAAGCGAGCGGCCTGCCCTACTCCGCGCTGCTCGATCGGCTCATCGAGCTCGGCCTCGAGCACCACCGCCAGGCGTCCGCGAGCCCGAGCGTCCACGTCGTGGAGGAGCAATGATGCGCCGCAGGCAGCACAGGCCACGATACGCCGCTCGACCGCATTTGACCACGATGCGCGCGCGCCCCGCCAAGACCACGCGCAAGCGCTCGAGCAGTCCGCCGCGCCGCGTCAGCCCCGGGCTCGTGCACGCGCTCACCGCCGTGCTCGTTCTGCTGCTGCTCGGCGCCGGCGCATTTTGGCTTGTCGTCCGGCTGCACCGGGCGCCCGAGTACATCGTCAAGCACATCCGCATCGACGGCGCGTCGCTGCTCACACCCGACGGGATCCGCCGCATCGCCGGCCTCGAGCCGGGCCGGCCCATCCTCGAGTACCGTATCAACAACGCCCGGCGCGACCTGATCGACAGCCCGATGATCCGCGACGCGACCGTCACGCGCGTGCTGCCGAACACAATCGTCGTGCGCGTCGTCGAGCGCGTGCCCATCGCGCGGCTGCGCATCGCACGCAAGGAGTTCCTCGTCAGTCGCGACGGCTTTCTCTTGACAGAGGCTCAGGCGGCGGAGATTCTCCCCCTCGTAGAGGGGGTCTATCTCAAGATCAAAAATCCGAAGCCGGGCATGCGGATCGACGACGAGAAGCTGAGCGCGGGGCTTCAGGTGCTGCGCCTGTGTCAGGCATCGTCGATCCCGTCCCTCATGCCGATCGAGCTCGTCGACGTGCACAACCTGCGCAACGTCCAGCTCCGCGCCAAGGTGAGCCCGAAAACCCCGAAGGGCACCGTGTTCATGCTCGGCGACGGCGAGTTCGGCCAGCGCCTCGCCCGGCTCGAAAAGGCATTGCTGCGACTGGCCGAACCGATCGACAAGCGAAAGGTAGACCTCCGCGTGCAGCGGGTCGCGCTCTAAGCGACGAACCAGTCACGACACACGACGAGGCCTCGCACGAGGAGGCTTCGCACGACGAGGGCTCGCGAGGCGAGGTCTGGCGAAAGGAGAATGGAGCTGGCGGAGTCAAAGGGAGTTGGCACAATGCGATGGCGTCGAAACATCGTCGTCGGACTCGATGTCGGCACCACCAAGACGTGCGCCGTCGTGGCCGAACCCGCTGAGGAAGGGCGCGCCCGCGTCCTCGGCGTCGGCACCGCGCCGTCACGAGGCTTGCGCCGGGGCGAGATCGTCGACGTCGAGGAGACCGTCGCCTCGATCGTCGACGCGGTCGAGGAGGCCGAACGCGTCTCCGACACCGAGATCCACTCGGTGTTCGCCGGCATCACCGGCGACCATATCCAGACGCGGAACGCCCGCGGCGTCGCGCCGATCGAGACCGACTCGAACGAGATCACGCAGGCCGACATCGACCGCGCGATCGAGTCGGCGCAGGCGTTGGCCCGCTCGATCGACCGCGAGATCCTGCACGCCGTCCCGGCCGGCTACGTCGTCGACGGCGTGAGCGACATCCGCGACCCGCGCGGCCTGTGCGGCCGCCGGATCGAGGTCCTCGTCCACCTTGTGACCGGCGCGCTGCTCTCGGCCCAGAACCTCGTCAAGTGCATCAACAAGGCGGGCTTCGAGGTCGAGGACGTCGTCTTCCAGCCGATCGCAGCAAGCCAGGCAGCGCTCACGAACACCGACAAGGAGGTCGGCGTCATCCTGATCGACATCGGCGGCGGCACGAGCGACTTCGCCCTCTACAGCGACGGCGCGCTCCAGTTCAGCGGCGTGCTCGGCCTCGGCGGCGACGACATCAGCCGCGACATCTCGCGCATCCTGCGCATCCCGCCGTCGAAGGCCGAGGAGATCAAGATCAAGCACGGCCACGCCATGCCAAGCCACGTCAAGGAGGACGAGATCTTCACCCTGCCCGGCACGCTCGACACCAAGCCGCGCGACGAGTCGGCCCGGCTGCTCGCCGACATCGTCGAGGCGCGCTTCCGCGAGATCCTCCAGATCGCCAAGGAGGCCATCGAGCGGAGCGACTGCGGCCACCTCGTCGGCTCGGGCATCGTGCTCACCGGCGGCATGTGCATGCTCAAAGGCAGCCGCGACCTCGCGCGCAGCGTCTTCAACAACATGAGCACGCGGGTGGGCCGGCCGCTGGAGATCGTGGGCAACGCCGAGCAGATCGATAGCCCGATGTACGCCACCGCCGTGGGCCTGGCCGAGTACGGGCTCGAGTTCCGCGAATCGAACGAGATCATCGGCCACGCCGGCAACGCACTACACGTCGTGCAAGGCTTCGCCAAGCGCATGTGGACCTCGGTCAAACAGCGCCTCAAGATCGCTGGGCTCTAAGGAGGGACAACTCCAATGGCACTCGAATTCGTCGACACGCAAGACAAGGGCGCGCGCATCAAGGTGATCGGCATCGGCGGCGCCGGCTGCAACGCCCTCAACAAGATGATCGCCTCCGACATCGAGGGCGTCGACTACATCGCCGTGAACACCGACATGCAGGCCCTCTCGACATGCATGGCGCGCGAGCGCGTCCAGATCGGCCGCAACGTCACCTTCGGCCTCGGCGCCGGCGGCGACCCCGAGATCGGCCGCAAGGCCGCCGAAGAAGACGAGGACGCCATCACCGAGATCCTCGAGGACGCCGAGATCATTTTCCTCACCGCCGGCCTCGGCGGCGGCACGGGCACCGGCGCCACGCCCGTGATCGCCCGCATCGCGCGCGACCGCGGCATCCTGACCATCGCCATCGTCACCAAGCCGTTCCTATTCGAGGGCAGCATCAAACAGCGCAACGCCGACGACGGCCTGCGCGAGCTCCGCTCGACCATCGAGACCGTCATGACGATCCCCAACCAGCGCCTGTTCGAGATCGCCGGCACGAACCTCACCGTCGTCGAGGCGTTCCGCATCACCGACCAGGTCCTGTGCCGCAGCGTCAGCGCCATCTCGTCGCTCATCCTCAAGCCCGGCATGATGAACCTCGACTTCGCCCACCTCCGCACCGTCATGTCGATCAAGGGCGCCGCCGCACTCGGCTTCGGCGAGGGACACGGCCCCGACAAAGCCACCCAGGCGATGCACGAGGCGATCAGCAGCCCCATGATGGAGCAGACCGAGATCACCGGCGCCAAGGGCGTGCTGATCAGCCTTACGTGCAGCGCCGACCTCAAGCTGCACGAGCTGAACGAAGCGACCCAGATCATCCGCGAGATCGCCGCGCCCGACGCCAACATCATCTTCGGCTACAACGTCGAGGACGGCGCCGAGGACAACGTCGCCATCACCCTCATCGCCACCGGCCTCGACGACAAAGCCGAAAGCCAGTCCGCCCGGGCACGCGAACGCGCAAAGAAAAAGAGCGAAAAAGAAGCCCCCGATCTGTTCCAAAACGCCCAGGAGGCCGTCCCGAAGCCGGTCGCGCGCACCAAGGCCGAGAAGGCCATCTACCGAGGCGAAGACCTCGAAGAACCCGCCTTCCTTAGAAGGAAACGCCGCGAGCACCTCGCCTGACGCGCACGACCGCGTGCGCGCGCTACTCGCGGCGCAAGAACGCTTCCGACTGCGTGCTCGCGGCGAACGGCCCGGGCCGGGCCCGCCGGCGGGCGATCAGAACGTCTGCTCGGTGTAGCCTTCAGGAATCTCGAACACCTCGTCGTCGAGGTCGCCCTCCTCGATCTTCGTCACCGTCATCGTCTGGGTCACCTCGCCGTCCGGCCGCTGCATGTGAACCACCGTCTTGATCGGGAAAAGACCTTCGTCAGCGAACTTCTTCTTCACGTCGAGGTCGGCCGTATACTGCGGCAGCTCCTTGAACGCCTCACCCATGTTCACCTGGAACTCCTGGACGGCCTCGATCCCCTCGGCTTCCGTCGTCATCCACTGCTCGGTCACCGTCACATTGCCGAGCACCTCAATCCGCACGACGAACTTGCGGCAGTCGTACCCGTTGATCTCCTCGGTCTCATCTGTCTTCTCGACGCTGACCTCCGGCTCGGGCATCTTCACTGCGGCTACCAGCGCCTTCAGCTCCTCAAGCGTCTTCACGATGTAGGTCTTCATCGCCGGTATGAGCGTGATCATCCGGGCCGCATCGAGATCCACGATCGAGACGCTCGCCTCGCCGAACTCGTTCCGCATCTTCGTCGGCGTGTAGTACTGCTTTACCGTCGCCGTTTGCGTCGCCGTTTGCGTCCCCGCGGCCGTCTTCAGCTCCTGCTCCATCGTAATCGTCACGTCGGCCCGCACGGCCACACCGGCGCCGACCACCAACGCCGCCACCAGCAACGCCCCTAAGAACAACCTGACCTGCCCCATTGTCCGTCGCCTCCTTCGTGTTCCTGCTCAGCAATCGCGCCCGACCATACCGCCCACACCTCTCGGCACGCAAGCCCAACGCCACGCCACGACCCGCGCGCCTGCCGCCCCTTCCCGCTTGAACCGCCCGTCCGGCGCCGCTAGACTGCCCTCGACCCACAAGGAGGGCATCCTGTGACCGAGCCCACAGACCTCGTCGCCGCCAAGACCGTCCTCGAGGAGACCGAGGCCATCCGGCTCAAGTCGTTCCTCAAGAGCGAAGGCATCAGGTGCAATATCCTCTCGTACCACGACAGCATGCTCGACGGCATCAGCCAGGATCCGGGCCATGCCGGCTGGGGCGAGATCCAGGTCTTTGCCCGCGACCTCGAGCGCGCCCAACGCATCATTGCCGACATCGAATCATCCGGCGTCGACAGTCAATCAGAGGATGGGCCACGCCCTTAGCCATCGACCGGAGAGGTGTCCGAGAGGCCGAAGGAAGACGATTGGAAATCGTCTGTGCCCGAAAGGGCACCGGGGGTTCGAATCCCCCCCTCTCCGCCATAGGGCTCGTTCCCTCTCAACCACCACCTGCTGAGAAATACACAGCGGCGACGATCCACTTCGGAACGAAGATGACCACGTTCAGCAGGACGTGTGCCGCGATGGAATAACGCACGCTGCCCGTGAGCACCCGAATGAGCATGAAGCAGGCGCCGGCGCATAAGAGGCCTATCAGATGCCTCCCAAACCCGAATCCCGGGATGTGCGCAACCGCGAACACGCACGGGGTCACTAGGAGCGCCGCCGCGAGACCGGCCCGCCTGGCGATGAAGTTGCCCAGGAAGCCCGTGAAAACGATCTCCTCAAGAGCTGGAAAAACCAGGCTCAGCACGGAGGTGAAGATGACACCCGTGAGAGAGGGATCGTAGCTCAATCGACCCCAGACCTGTTCATGAACATCGGCAATCGCCGCGGTCCACTCGGGCCCCCTCGGAAGCTGCATCAGCCAGTCGAGACCCATGAAGAACCTGGGCAGCTCAAACAGGTACCAGGCAATAAGCGGGAGGAACACGAGAGCGGCGAACCTGAGTTGCCGTTTGCCGACCCTGGCCCCAGCGCTGTGCAGCGCCGTCGAGTACCGCCGTCCAAAGTAGATGACAAGAGAAAGCGAGATCGCCATTTGCAGAGAGAAGTACACCGCGCTGTAGGACTGCGGATGGGCAGCACAGACACGCGCGAACGACGGAATGTGCATCAGGACCAGAGTACACCATCTCAGGAGAATCACTGGGATCAAATACAGAACAAGCACCAGCAGGATGTGCGGTTGGGGCGCCTTCGCTTGCTCGACAACGCGAGAGCTTCTGACCATGCGCAGGAACGTGCGCACGTCTGACGGAATCGCGCTCTTTCGGGCAGTCTGCTCTGGGAGCTCAGGCTCTTCGTCGGGCACGTTGCATGGCACTCCTAAACCCGACCATCTGGCGGGGGGCCGGGCCGCGGCGCAGTGTCCAGGCGGCGACTCCATCGGTTCATGCGGCGGTGGGTCTTCAGGAAATGCACCGCGCCGATGGCGCCCGTGGTGAACCCCACGACGAGCAGGACGCCCGCAATAACGACTATCGCGAGCTCCTTCGGAAACAGCTTGAGCGCCGTCACGCCGGCGAGCACCA
>CAZCQN010000007.1:0-38723 GCA_964500825.1 uncultured Verrucomicrobiota bacterium
GTATACACCCCGAGAGGGATGGCCTCCATAGTATCTGAAGGGCTTCCATAGAACGCCTTTTCCAAGAGCGCCGTCAGCCCGTGGGTCAAGGACGGCAAGCACACCAGCCCCCGCAGCGGGCGGCATCTGGTCTGCCGCGCAGACGGGCCATGTTGCGCCAAGCATCCCCATGATAGAATAGGCATGAAGCTTCAATCGGGGACTCGATCCGATGCCTGCCAGGGCGATCGTCGTGCGCGGCGCACGGCAGAACAACCTCAAGGGTTTCGACCTGCGGCTGCCCGTGAACCGCTTCACCGTCGTCACGGGCGTGAGCGGCTCCGGCAAGTCAAGCCTGGCGTTCCAGACCCTGTACGCCGAGGGCCAACGTCGCTACGCCGAGACGTTCTCGCCATACATCCGCCAGTTCCTCGACCGGGTCGACAAGCCGCGAGTTGACGCGATCGAGGCGATCCAGGCCGCCATCGCCATCGACCAGACGAACCCCGTGCGGACGTCGCGCTCGACGGTCGGCACGATGACCGAGATCAACGACTACCTCAAGCTCCTCTGGGCGCGTGAGGCCGTCCTGCACTGCCGGGGATGCGGCCGGCCCGTCGTGAGCGACACGCCCGAGCGCATCTTCGAGCAGCTCGTCGCCGAGGCGCAGGGCCGGACCGCCTTGATCACGTTTCGCGTGGAAGTGCCGCGCAGCCTCGGCCGCACGATGGTCGGCGACGCCTTGGCAAAACAAGCCTTCACCCGGCTGCTCATTGACGGCGCAATCGTCAAGCTCGACGAGAATCCGCGCGCGCTCACGGAAGGCCGTCCCGCTGCCGTCGTCTACGACCGCATCCGCATCGAGCGCGCGCGCCGCGCGCGCATCGTCGAGTCGCTCGAAGGCGCACTGCACTTCGGCCGCGGTCGGCTGAGCGTTCACGTCGAGGCGGGCGGCGCCACGTCGGTGCGACGGTTCTCAGCCGGCCTGCATTGCCCCGAGTGCGACATCGCCTACGACGACGCGGTCCCCAACCTGTTCTCATTCAACAGCCCGATCGGCGCGTGTCCGACCTGCCGCGGCTTCGGCCGGACGATCGAGATTGACCCGGCGCTCGTGTTCGCCGACCCGTTACTGAGCATCAGGCAAGGCGTCATCAGGCCGTGGGAGGGCAAAGCGTTTCGCCAGGGCTACGACGACACGATCGCGTTCTGTCGCCGCCAGGGCATTCCAACCGACGTGCCGTGGAAGAAGCTCAGCGACGAGCACCGGCGCATGATTTGGGAAGGCACGGACGACTTCTACGGTGTCAAGAAGCTCTTCGACTGGCTTGAGACACAGACGTACAAGATGCACGTGCGCGTCTACCTCTCGAAGTTCCGCACGTACAGGACGTGTCGCACCTGCCACGGTCGCCGGCTCAACGATGTCGCGCTGCTGTACCGCATCGACGGGCGGACGCTGGCCGACGTGTGGCAGATGCCCGTCGAGCGATCGCGCGAGTTCTTCTCGGCGCTGCACGCCGAGCGCGCGCACGATGAAGCCACGGGCCTCCTGCTGGGCGAGGTTGCTTCACGGCTCGCGTACCTCGTCGACGTGGGCCTCGGTTATCTCACGCTGGACCGGCAGTCGCGCACGCTGTCGGGCGGCGAGGTCGAGCGGGTCGGGCTCACGACGGCCCTCGGGAGCCGGCTTGTGAACACGCTCTACGTGCTCGACGAGCCGAGCATCGGCCTGCACCCGCGCGACGTCCGCCGGCTCGTCGGCGTGCTGCGCCGCATCACGGATGCAGGCAACACGGTCGTCGTTGTCGAGCACGACGCGAGCGTCATCCGCGCTGCCGACAACGTCATCGACCTCGGCCCCGGACCGGGCGAGCGCGGCGGCCGCATCGTCTTCCGCGGCCCCGTCGAGAAGCTCCTCACGTCGAAGCGCTCGCTCACGGGCAAGTACCTGAGCGGCGCGAAGGCCGTGCCGGTGCCGCACGCACGCCGTCCGGTCAACGGCGCGAAGCGCCTCACCATTCGCGCCGCACGCGAGCATAACTTGAAGCAGATCGACGTCGAGTTCCCGCTCGAGCGCCTTGTGTGCGTCACCGGCGTCTCGGGTTCCGGCAAGAGCACGCTCGTCGAGGAGGTCCTCTACCGCGGCCTTGCGCGCCTCAAAGGAGCGACGACCGACGAACCGGGCTCGCACAAGCGAATCGTAGGCGCGCGGCACGTCGGCGAGGTGATCCTCGTCGACCAGGCGCCGATCGGCCGGACGCCGCGCGCCGTGCCGGCCACGTACATGGGCGCCTACAGCTTCATCCGCGAGGCGCTTGCCGCCACGGCCGAGGCGCGGCGGCGCGGTTTCGGCCCGGGCGCATTCTCGTTCAACGTGTCCGGCGGGCGCTGTGAGACCTGCAAGGGCGCCGGCTTTCTGACGATTGAGATGCAGTTCCTCTCCGACGTGCACGTGACGTGTCCCGACTGCCAGGGCAAGCGGTTCACGCCGGAACTGCTCGACATCCGCCTCGACGGCAGGAACGTTGACGACATGCTCAACATGACCGTGAGCGAGGCGCTTGAGTGGTTCGAGGATTATCGAATCCTGACCGCGCTTGAGCCGCTCGTCGACGTCGGGCTCGGCTACCTGCGGCTCGGCCAGCCGATCACCACCCTCTCAGGCGGCGAGGCGCAGCGGCTCAAGCTCGGCGCCCGCCTGCGCGGTGAGCCGTGGAAGCACTCACTATTTTTGTTCGACGAGCCGACGACCGGGCTGCATCCCGACGACGTGGCAACTCTCATGACCACCCTGCAGAAGCTCGTCGATCGCGGCCACAGCGTGGTCGTGATCGAGCACAACCTCGACGTGATCAAATGCGCCGACTGGATCGTCGACCTCGGCCCCGAGGGCGGCGAACGCGGCGGCGAGATCGTTTGTGCCGGCACGCCCGAGCAGGTTGCGCGCTGTGCGGCATCTCATACGGGGCGCCATCTGCGCGCCGTTCTTGAACGGCAAGGGCGTGTCGTCGAATCAGCACTGCCGGTCGAGGCCGCGCGGCCGTCGCGCGATGGCGCGATCCGGATCAGCGGCGCACGCGAGCACAACCTGCGCCATCTCGACGTGGAGATCCCGCGCGGGAAGCTTGTCGCGGTCACGGGCGTGAGCGGCTCCGGCAAGTCAACGCTCGCCTACGACGTGCTCTTCGCCGAGGGCCAACGCCGCTACCTCGACTGCCTGTCCGCCTACGTGCGGCAGTACATCGAGCAACTGACGCGACCCGACGTCGATCGCATTGACGACATCCCGCCGACGGTGGCCGTCGAGCAGCGCCTGAGCCGCGGCGGCGCGAAATCAACCGTCGCGACGATCACGGAGATCTACCATTACCTCCGCCTGCTGTTTGCGCGGTTCGGGATGCAGCACTGCCCGGAGTGCGGCGTCGCCGTCGAGCCGAGGTCGCCGCGGGCAATCACCCAAAAAATCCTCGAGGACCACCCCGGCCGGCGCGTGACGTTTCTCGCGCCGCTGGTCCGTTCACGGAAAGGGTATCACACGGACGTGGCGCGCTGGGCCGGGCGGCACGGCATCGGCGAGTTGCGCATCGACGGCGAAATCCAGCCCGTGTATGACCGGATGCGTCTGTCACGATACGTCGAGCACGACATCGACGCCGTCGTCGGGCGGATGCGCGTGGCGCGGGGTGGGCGGGAGGAGGTGCGCCGGTTAGTCGGGCGGGCGCTCGAGGTGGGCGGAGGGGCGTTTCTGCTCAAGACCGGGCGTCGCGATCTCACGTTCAGCACCGAGCGCGCGTGCCCGAGCTGTGGGCGCGGATTCGACGAGCTCGACCCCCGCATGTTCTCGTTCAACAGCCGGCATGGTTGGTGCCCTGAGTGTGAAGGAAGCGGCGTTGTCCTGTACGAGGAGAATGGCGAGGAGGTGTGGGAGACCTGCGACGTGTGCGACGGCGCGCGCCTCAACCCGACCACGCTCGCCGTGCGGCTCGGGAGACGTTCGATCAGCGAGATCGCCGCCTTGCCCGTCGAGCGGGCGGGCGATGTGTTCGCGAAGCTCCGGTTTCGCGGCCATGCCGAGACGGTCGCGCGCGGCCTCGTCGAGGAGATGCGTGCGCGACTCGATTTCCTCAAGCTCGTCGGCGTGCCGTACCTCGGGCTCGACCGCGCGGCGAACACACTCTCGGGCGGCGAGGCGCAGCGCGTCCGGCTTGCCGCGCAGGTCGGGTCGAATCTGCGCGGCGTCTGCTACGTCCTCGACGAGCCGACGATCGGCCTGCACCCGCGCGACACCGACCGTTTGCTCAAGACGCTGCGCGGGCTGCGCGACCGCGGGAACACGGTCGTCGTCGTCGAGCACGACGACCGGACGATCCGCAGCGCCGACCACGTGATCGACCTCGGTCCCGGCGCCGGTCGCCACGGCGGCGAGGTCGTCGCGAGCGGCCCGGTCTCGAGGCTCATCAAGTCGAAGCGCTCGAAGACGGCCCGATACCTCAGGCGGCCGCTGCGGCATACGCTCAGCACGCGTGTCTCGTCGAGAGATGGCACGGCAATCACGGTCGTTGGCGCGCGGATGAACAACCTCAGGAACCTGACCGTGCGCTTCCCGGTCCGGCGGCTGATCTGCGTGACCGGCGTGTCGGGCTCCGGCAAGTCGAGCCTGGTGCAGGACGTGTTGTTCGAAGGGCTCAGGCTCGTGCACGCCGGCAAGGCCCTGCGCGACGAGCAGTGCGAGCGCATCGACGGAGCCGAGCATGTCGCGCGCGCTCTCGAAGTCGATCAGACGCCCATCGGCCGGACGCCGCGCTCGACGCCGGCGACGTACGTCGGGTTTCTCGACGACATTCGGCGCCTTTTCGCCATGACGCCGGAAGCGCGGCTGCGCGGCTACACGGCGTCACGGTTCTCGTTCAACGTTGCCGGCGGCCGGTGCGAGAAGTGCGCGGGCCAGGGCCGGCTCAAGGTCGAGATGAGCTTCCTGCCGAACGTGCACGTCGACTGCGACGTGTGCGGGGGCAAGCGTTTCAACGCCGAGACGCTCGCGATTACGTTCAAAGGCAAGTCGATCGCCGAGGTGCTCGCGATGACGATCGAGGAAGCCGCTGCGTTCTTTGCCGATCTTCCCCGGATCGCGCGGCCCATCGAGCTGCTCTGCGACATCGGCCTCGGCTACGTCACACTCGGCCAGACGAGCGGCACGCTCTCGGGCGGCGAGTCGCAGCGGATCAAGCTCGGCTACGAGCTGGCGAAACGGGGCCGGGGCCGCACGCTCTACGTGCTCGACGAGCCGACGATCGGCCTCCACCCGGCCGACATCGCCAACCTGCTTGCCGTGCTACGCCGCTTCGTCGAGCGCGGCGACACGATCGTCGTCATCGAGCACAACCTCGACGTGATCGCCGAGGCCGACCACGTCATCGATCTCGGACCCGAAGGTGGCGATCGCGGCGGCCGCATTGTCTTCGCCGGTTCACCTGCGGAGCTCGTCAAGAACGGCAAGAGGTCGTACACGGCCCGCTTCCTGAAGGCGCACGTCGTCCCTGCGCGCTCTGCTGCCAAGAAGAGAAGGATTCACCGCAGAGCGCGCTGAGGACGCAGAGGGGTCAGGCGACGAGGCGGCGGCCGAGGTCGTAGGCTTCCTGGAGGCGGTCGGGGTGGTCGAGGATGGCGCCCTTCTCGCCAACGCCGGGCGCGAGGAGCATGCCGACGAGCTCCATCTCGACGTACGCGAGACCCATCTGGAACATCTTGACGAGCGGCTCGGCCGTCTCGAGCGGCTCATCCTCGAACGGCACGACAAGCGCGGCCCGCGTGCCGCGTATCTTTGGGCGGTTCTCAGGGCAGTTGAAATAGGAGAAACGGTCGACAAACGCTTTCATCAGCGCCGTCGGTCCGTACCAGTAAACGGGCGTGCCGAAGACGAGGACGTCGCTCTCGGCGAGCTTGGCAAAGACGCCGTTCATGTCGTCGTTCTTCGGGCATTCCTTACCCTGCCAGCACGTGTGACAGCCGTCGCATTCGGCGATCGCCATGTCGGCCAGTTGAAGCATCTCGGTCGTCGCGCCGGCGTCGCGTGCGCCCTCGAGGATTTTCTCGACGAGGATGTGCGTGTTACCCCCCTTTCGCGGGCTGCCCTGTACGGCGAGAACCGATTTCATCGCTTCGACTTCGGCTCTGCTTTGACGACGAAAGCTCGTGCCGCGGCCTCGGCCGCAGCGTAAACCTCTCTAAGCGGCACGCGCTTGGCCTCAGCCACCTCGCGGCACGACTCGAACTCCGGCGACGCGCTCACGACTTCACCGCCAAGAGTGCCGACCTTGACTGTCACTTGGCCGTAGGGTGTCTTGAGGTGCTGAACCGTCCGGTCGAGGCAGTGCTTGCGTGTGCGGTACGTGCGCACGCCGAAGGTCGTTGTCTCGGTCAGCAGCAGCTCGACGAGCTCGGCCGTCTTGTCGGGATCGCACAACACGGTGATCAAATGGCCCGGGCGGTTCTTCTTCATGACGAGCGGTGTGACGTATGCGTCGAGCGCGCCCGCGTCGAAGAGGCGGTCGAAGAGCGCGCCGATCAGCTCCGGCCGCATGTCGTCGATATTCGTTTCGATCACGTCCATTGGCTCCGCGCCGGCCGCTTCGGCCGCCTCGTCGGCCTCGCCGAGCACCACGCGCAGCAGGTTGGGCTTGCCCTCGGTCTGACGGGAACCCGCGCCATAGCCGACCGCCTCGACCGTCATCGCCGGGAAGCCGGCGTAGCTCGACGCGTAATGCGTCAGGATCGCCGCGCCGGTCGGGGTCACGAGCTCTTGCTCGACGCCGCTCTGATAGACCGGCACGCCTTCGAGCAGCTTCATGGTCGCGGGCACCGGCACGGGAATCTCGCCGTGGCTGATCGTCACCGTCCCCGAGCCGAGCGGGAGCGGCGAGCTCGTGACGCGCTCAATGCCGAGTTGGTCCATCGCAACCGCCGCCCCGACGATGTCGAGGATCGAATCGACCGCACCGACCTCGTGGAAATGGATCTTCTCGACGGGCACGCCGTGCACGGCGGCCTCGGCCTCGCCCAGCCGCGTGAAGATCGCCGCCGCATCGGCTTTTGCGCACGGCGACAGGCCGCTCGACTTGATCAGCTTGTGGATGCTCTTGAGGTTGCGGTGCGGCTGCGTGACGTTCTTCGACAGGCGGACCATGACCTGAGTCCCGCTCATCCCGCCACGCGAAACCTTCTTGGCTGAGATCGTGTACCCGTCGAGACCGAGCTTCTTGAGCTCGGAGCGCACCTTTGTCATCGACGCGCCCGCATCGACGAGCGCGCCGAGCACCATGTCGCCGCTGATCCCGGAGAAGCAATCGAAGTGTACAACGCGCATTGGGAAGCCTCCCTGAGTCCGGGCCACACATAGCACACGGCACGGCCCAAAGTCGAGCCGCGGCAAGCTGTTCTGAAAGTCTGGGTTCGATCCGTGGCACCCGGAAAGACCGGTCGAGTTCGGGCACTACGGCGCTCTCGACGAGGTGTTCGTTCTTCCTAGCCCGGAGGGCGTCTGGCAGTAGCCTCGGGCGCAAGCCCGTGGTGTCGAGCTCAGAAGACGGCCAGCGCGGCTCTTGCTCAGCCCGCTAGCTTTTCTGCCAGCGCAAGACGGGGTGGCGGGCCGCGCCGACCTCGTCGAGGCGCGTCACCGGCGTCGTCCGCGGCGCCTCGGCAAACCACTCCGGTCCTTTCTCGTCGACAAGGCGGTCGATCTTTTCGATCGCGTCGGCGAACGCGTCGAGCGTCTCCTGCGTCTCGGTCTCGGTCGGCTCGATCATGAGCGCCTCGGGCACGATGAGCGGGAAGTACGTCGTCGGCGCGTGGAAGCCCTCGTCGAGGAGGGCCTTCGCGATGTCCATGGCCGAGACGCCCTTCGCCTTCTGCTTGACGGCGCTCGCGACGAACTCGTGCATGCACGGGCCGGGGTGGGGGATGGTGAGCACCTTTTCGAGCCGCGCGCGCAGGTAGTTCGCGTTGATGACGGCCGCTTTGCCGACGCGCTTGAGCCCCTCGGCGCCGAGCGCCTTGATGTAGGCGTACGCGCGCACGACGACGCCCATGTTGCCGAAGAAGCTGCGCACCATGCCGATCGTGTCCGGCCGGCCGTAGTCGAACACGTACCGGCCGCCCTTTTTCTCGACGAGCGGCACCGGCAGGAACGGCGCAACGCGCTCGCTGACGCCGACCGGGCCGGAGCCCGGGCCGCCGCCGCCGTGCGGCGTCGAGAAGGTCTTGTGTAAGTTCAGGTGCACGATGTCGAAGCCCATATCGCCCGGCCGCGCCACGCCGAGGAGCGCGTTGAGATTCGCGCCGTCGTAATACAGGAGCGTGTCGTGCTTGGCGGCGAGCTCGCGGATTTCGAGGATGCGGCTCTCGAACAGGCCGAGCGTGTTCGGGTTCGTCATCATCACCGCGGCGACGTTGTCGTCGAGCGCCGCGGCCAGCGCATCGAGATCGACCTCGCCGCGCTCGTTCGACTTGACGCTCACGCACTCGTAGCCGCTGATCGTCGTGCTCGCGGGGTTCGTGCCGTGCGACGAGTCGGGCACGACGACGCTGGTCTTCGCGTTGCCCTTCTTGTCGTGGTAGGCGCGCACGAGCATAAGCCCGGTCAGCTCGCCGTGCGCGCCGGCCGCGGGCTGGAACGTGAAACGCGCCATGCCCGTGATCTCGACGAGCGCCTGCTCCATGTCCCAGAGCAGCTCGAGCAAGCCCTGGACGGTTTCGTCGGGCTGCCACGGGTGCACGGCGACAAAGCCCGGCAGGCCCGCGATCGATTCGTTCACCTTCGGGTTGTACTTCATCGTGCACGACCCGAGCGGATAGAAGTGCGTGTCAATGGAGAAGTTCTTCCTGGCCAGGTTGACAAAGTGGCGCACCATCTCGATCTCGGACACCTCGGGCAGCGCCGCCGGCGTCGTGCGCAGGTTTTTTGGGGGGATGTACTTCGACATCGCCGCGTCGCCCATCGTGCCGTCGGGCAGCCGCGTCGCGCGCCGACCGCGGCGCCCTTGCTCGAATATCAGGCGACTCTGCATGCGAGGCTCTCCAGCGACGACGCGAACGCGTCGATGTTTTCTTTGGTCTTCGTCTCAGTCACGCAGAACATGAGGCAGTCCTTCAGCTCGGGATACCACCGGCCAAGCTCGAGGCCGCCGATGATGCCCGCCTCGCGCCAAAGGTCGCGGTTGATCTCGGCCGGATCGGTCGGGCAGCGCACGACGAACTCGTTGAAGAACGGCGCCTCAAAGCGCAACTCGAAGCCCGGCAGCGCCGCGATCTTCTCGGCCGCGTAATGGCTCGTGCGCACGTTCAGCTCGCCGACCTCGCGGATCCCGTCGCGGCCGACGGCGCACAGGTAGATGAGTGCGTGCAGCGCCATAAGCGCTTGGTTCGTGCAGATGTTCGACGTCGCCTTGTCGCGCCGAATGTGCTGCTCGCGCGCCTGGAGCGTGAGCACAAAGCCGCGCCGGCCGGTGCGGTCCTTCGTCATCCCGACGAGGCGACCGGGCATCTTGCGCATGACCTTGTCCGAGCAGGTGAAAAAGCCGAGGTACGGCCCGCCGTACGCGAGCGGGATCCCGAGCGGCTGCGCTTCCCCGACGGCGACGTCGGCGCCGTACTCGCCCGGCGGCGCCAGCACGCCGAGCGAGATCGGGTTCACGACGGCGACGAAGAGCGCGCCGCTGCGGTGAGCGATCTCGGCGCCGTCGGCCATCGGCTCGACACAGCCGAAGAAGCTGGGCGACTGCATGATGACGGCTGCCGTCTGCTCGTCGGTGGCGTGCTCGAGGGCCGCCAGGTCGGTCCGGCCGTTGTCCGTCGTCGGGACCTCGACCACTTCGACGTCGAGCCCGTGCATGTATGAGCCGAGCACGGTGCGGTAATCGGGATGGACGCTCTTGGAGACGACGATCTTGCTGCGGGCACGTGCGACGTTGAGCGCGGCGATCGCCGCCTCGGCCGTCGCCGACGCCCCGTCGTAGAGCGACGAGTTCGAGATCGCCATGCCCGTCAGCTCGCACATCGCCGTCTGGTACTCGAACATCGCCTGGAGATTGCCCTGGCTCGCTTCGGCCTGATACGGCGTGTAAGCGGTGACGAACTCGGACCGCGACGCCAGCGCGGTCACGACGCTCGGGATGAAGTGGTCGTACGCGCCGCCGCCGAGGAAGACCTGATGCGTGGTGACGTTCGCGTTGCGGCGCGCCATCTCTGCACAAAGCGTGCGGAGCGTCTGTTCGGGCATGCCCGGCGGGAGGCGCAGCTCGAACCGCCTCAGCTCGTCGGGGATCCCGGCGAGCAAGTCCTCAAACAACTCGGCGCCGATCGCGTCGAGCATCGTCCGGAAGTCGTCTTCCGTATGCGGGACGAAGTCCACGTCAGTGCTTCTCTGCCTCAGTGTGGGCCTTGTACTCGTCGGCGCTCATCAAGGCGTCGGCCTCGGCCAGGGTGCTCATCTCGACCTCGAACAGCCATCCGGCGCCGTAGGGGGTCGCGTTCACCATCTCGGGTGCGCCGTCGAGCTCCGCGTTGATCCGCGTCACCTTGCCCGAGAGCGGCGCGTAGACGTCGGCGGCGATCTTGACCGACTCGACGACCGCGCACGGCTCGCCGGCGGTCACCTCGGTGCCGATGTCGGGCAGCTCGACGTAGACGACGTCCGACAGCTCGTGCTGCGCGTAGTCCGTGATGCCGCACACGGCCTTGTCGCCGTTCAGGCGGGCCCATTCGTGCGACTTCGTGTATCTCAGCTCGTCAGGAAACTCCATCGCTCCTCCCCTCACTGCGGGTTGCGCGTTGGATCAGATTGCCTAGGCCGTCTTCGGCCTGCGATAGACGTGGCTTGGAACGAACGGGACGTCGGCCAGCGAGGCCGGCACCTCCCGCCCGCGGATCTCGATGCAGAGCGGTTTCTCGAGCGCGGCCGCGTCGATCAACGCGAGCGCAATCGGCTCGCCCAGGCTCGGCGAGACCGTGCCGCTCGTCACCTCGCCGACGACCGTGCCCTCGGCCTTGACGGCGCAGTGCTGCCGGGGCACGCCCTTGCCGTCGAGCTTGAGGCCGCGCAGCGTCCTTGGCGTGCCGCCCTTCTTCAACGGCACGATCACCTCGCTCCCGATAAACTCCTTCTTCGCCGAGACGACCCAGCCGATGCCCGCCTCGATCGGGTTGATCTCGTCGGTCAGCTCCTGGCCGTAGAGCGCGTACCCCATATCGAGCCGCAGCGTATCGCGCGCGCCGAGGCCGATCGGCAGCATGCCGAGCGGCTCGCCGGCGGCCCAGAGCGCGTCCCACACCCCCTGCGCTCGCGCGTTCTCGACGTAGACCTCGAACCCGTCCTCACCCGTGTAGCCCGTCCGCGCGAGCATTACGGGCGTGCCGGCGATCGTCTCGTCGCGGAACTCGTAGTAGTACAGCTCGTCGAGCGGCGCGGCAACGACCTGCCCGACCACCTCCGTGGCCTTCGGGCCCTGCACGGCGATCAGCGCGATGTCGTAGCTGCTGTTCGCCAGCTCGACGCTGTCGCCTGACTTGGCGAAGTCGGCGGCGTGCTGCTCGAACCACGCGAAGTCTTTTTCGATGTTCGACGCGTTGACGACGATGAAGAAATCGTCCTCGGCCCGCTGGTACACCAGCAGGTCGTCGATCACCCCGCCGTTCGGCCTGCACAGCGCCGAGTAGAGGGCCTTGCCGTCGCGCGCCCGGTCCAGGTTGTTTGTCAGCAGCCGCTGCAGGAACGGCTTCGCGCCGGGGCCCTTAACCTCGAACTCGCCCATGTGGCTCAGGTCGAAGATGCCCACGTTGCCTCGGACGCACCGATGCTCCTCCAGGATGCCGCTGTACTGCACCGGCATCTGCCAGCCGAAGAACTCAATCATACGGGCGCCGAGTGAGAGGTGTGTCTTGTAGAAGGGGGTGCGGCGGGCGTTACCTGTTTCCGTCATCTCAAGTAGGGTGTCTCCTCCTGCACAGGTTGGCGCCCTTCTTACTGCGGGCGCTCCTGGGTGTCAAGCAGTTTCGGCTTCGCCTGGCCCGCCGAGCGGAGCGCTTGCCCGACTCGCCCCAGCGCTTCGTGTACCCAGCCGATCTGCTTGCCCGTGAGCTGCCGGCCGCCGAAGCGCACGGCGTAGTACAGGTCCGTCAACCCGCCGACAGCCGGCTGGAGCTCCGGGTAGCTGCCGAGCGCGCCCGCGAACTCGCGCGGTGTCAGCTCGGCGGGCTTGACGATGTCATACTGAAGCAGCAGCCGGAGCATGCGCTCGTAGAACCGCACCGAACGCACCTGTCGTTCCGGTTTGTTCTCCACGTAGGCGCGCCGGAAGCGCACGCGGCGTCGGAGGCGGCGCACGACCAGAACGATCCCCGCGCTCACCGAGCAGGCGAGCGCCAGCGGCGTGAGCACCGCGGTCGCGGGCGTCCGCGTCAGCCGACCCCACACCCAGGAAATCCATCGCCCTGTCGCACGCAGGCTGCCGAGCGCGCTCCGACGCATCTCGATCAGCATTTGCTCGATCCTCGCGGCGACGCGGTTCTGGTAGCGCCGGTCGAACGCGATGACCGACTCGTGCCACCGCGTCTTGAGCGCCTCGAAGAACTGCCCCACGCCATGGACGAAGCGCCCGAGCGGCGAGACCGGCGTCCGAGCAGCCGACCGCCTCGGCGAGGGGTCGAACGGGACCCACCGGACCTCCCCGTCGATCACGAGCGCCGCCTCGACCCAGGCGTGAGCGTGGCACTGCCGGATCGCGCACGAGCCGCCCAGGAACCTGTTCCAGCTCTCGGGCGTCGTCATGTAGCCGTAGGCGAGTCGAGCCGGAATGCCGCACTCCTTGAGTAACACGGCCATCGCCGTCGCGAAGTACTCGCAGTGGCCCGCCTTCGTGTGCACGAGGAAGTGCTCGACCGGGTCGACACCCCGCTCGGGCCGCTCGATGTCGAGCGTGTAGACGTAGCGCGACTCGAGGTAGCGCTCGATCGCCCTGATTCTCTCGTACGGTGTCGCGTAGTCAGCGATCTTGATGTTGTCACGCAGCACGGCAAGCGAGGCGTCCGAAAGCGGTCGTCGTCTCACGTACACCTGCTGGTAGTAGTCGGCGTCAGGGTGCTCGGCGACCCAACCGGCGCCGGCCAACGTGCGCTCGGACGGCACCGCGAATTCGCTGAAGACCGTGTATGAGACCGGTGCCGTCTGTGGCCTCGCGAAGCGGAACGTTGCCGTGTGCTTCTCCAGCAGCGGCAAGTCCGAGTCGATCAGGACCGGCGGGTTCGTCGCCGAAATGAGGAACAGCGCGTAGCCTGGCTGCACCGAGACGCGCTGCTCCCATAGCTCGGCGCGAGACATCAGCGCCTCCCTGTCCGCGCCCCGGTAGCGTGAGGTATGGCCGCGGTACTCGGGCATGTACGAGCGCGAGTACGGCGACGGGATTCGGCTTGGGCGCCGGAGCACCCGGTCGACGACGCCGGGCGGCGTCTCCTGCCAGAGTTGGCCATCAAAGAAGGCCAACGCGCCTGCGCGCCACAGCACCGTCTGAGACGGTGGCGGCCGGTGCGGCAGCGTCACCTCCATGACGATTCGCTTGTCCTGCGAGATCCGGCCGAACCGGTCGAGGTCCACCTCGCCGCTCAGGCCTGTCACGGAGCCGGCGTTCCGGATGCGCCCGACGCTGGCCATGCCTCTTCGCGGAAACAGGAAGAACATCGCCAGCGCCGTCAGCAGAATACCGACCGCCAGCACGAACGTCGCCGCGAAGTACCCCGGCCCAAGTACCGAGCGAATGCCAAACGTCGGCGATGAGCCAAGCGCCGTGCCGAACAGCTCCGAACCGCTCGGCCGCGCCGCGCTCGCCAGGTGGCGGGACGGCTTGTGCTGCTCGATCTGGTTGCGGATGTGGAACAGGCTCAGCGTCCACAGCGCCACGACCACGTACAGAGCAAACAGGAACAGGAACCCGAAGCTCGTCGTCAGCGTCGTGCACGAGACGAACTGGAAGAAGCTGATGAGGTAGAGCTGCTTGTAGTCGCGCGCCGTCTTGCGGTTGTAGATCTTGAACAGATGCAGGAAGATGCTCAGGTTCGCCGCGTGCTTGATGACGCGCGTCTCGATCGCCGCCAGCGGCCCGAACACGCCATCGGCGATGATGTAGCAGGCAAAGACCACCGCCACGGCCTTCCACACCAGCTCCCATGCCGGCGTCTGCACCTTCGATTCCCAGAAAAACAGACCTGCGAACAGCGCCGCGAGCACGAGCAGGCCCGTCCCCGGCGAGTCGGCATAGTGGCCGAACACAAGCAGCGAGATCGTGCCCAGCAACACCATCAGGAACGTGAGGAACTTGAAAAGCTGCGGCAGCGTCATCGCTCAGTCCTCGATGCCCTCCTCAACCATACCACCGATCGCCCGACGCGTCAGGCCCCCATTCGCGACGCGGGGGGCGCTGCTCGTGTCGGCGCCGCGCTCATCCCACGAGAGCCTCGCCACGGCCGACCGGCTCTTGGCTTGAAATCTTGCGGCAGATGTGCGACATCACACGTGCTGGGTCATGCCATCCAGGGGCTTGCGGTAGACGATACGCATGAAACTGAACTGCCCCGAGTGCGGCGCGCCGATCGACGAGGCCGACGTGAACCTCAAGGTCGGCCTCGGTTCGTGCCGCTCATGCGGCGCGACGCTCGTCGTGACCCGGCGAGACGATGAGCTCGTCGCCGCGCCGGCCGATACCGTCTCGGGCCGGGCCAAGCCCACATCCACCGAGGAGCCACACGGAGCTCCCACCTTCAGTGTCGCCGACGAGGGCGACACGCTCACGATCACGTTCCCGCCCCGGGGATTCGGGCAGGCGTGGCGGTTGCTCTCAGTGGCGGTCTTCGCCGGGGTGTTCGCCGTGATGCTTGCCCGCGACGTGCTCGCCCACCGCCCCCCCGCCTTCTTCATGTTCGTCGCCGCCGCGGTGTTCCTCGGCGCCCTCGCCGTCGGGGTGCTCATCGCCGGGCTCTACGTGGCGTTCGGCGTCGGCACCGTGACGATGAAGCGGGGCGAGGCGGTGTTTGCTCGACGCCTGTTCCGCATGACGTGGCGCGAAGCGGCCGACGTGGGGGGCATCACGCGCGTCGAGCCGTTCCGCGCGCGTGACCGCGGGCGCATCGAGCTGTTCACGTGCGGCCTCGTCATCGGCGGGCGCCGCTACAAGCTCTTCCGCGAGCTTGGCGACTCGGAGATCTTCCGGCTCGTCGACGTCGTCAACGGCTTCCTCAAGCGCGTCCAGGCCGAGGATTTTTCGAGAAATTAGGGACAAGAAATTAGGGACAGGCACTAATTCTTGAAGAATTAGTGCCTGTCCCTAATTTCTCGCCGCTCTTACCGCGGCCAGCGGTCCTCCTTCGGCGGCAGCGGCGGCAGCGGCGCGTGCGGCAGCGTCTGGTACCAGTAGGCCACGCTGGCGATATCGTCGCGCAGCGGCAGCACCCGGCCCCATTTCGACCACGCGAGCGGCTGGATGGTCACCTTCAGATCCTGCTCGAACCGGATCGGGTCCATGATGTGCCAGCGGTACATGCCGTGCTTGGCGGCTTGGCCCGGCTCGCGCTTGAAGAAGTGGTAGCCGAGGTAGGGGGCCGTGAACGTCTCGTCGCCGAACGCCCACGCCCCGCCGATGTAGTCCTCGGTGCCCGTGCCGATAATCGTCGGGTACTCGGCGTCGCCGTCGATGAAGAACTTGATCTCCCCCTCGCCCCACCAGCCTTCGGAGAGCTGCGTCCAGGCCAGGTACGTGCCGACGAAGTGGCCGCGGCCCTTGACGCCGTCGACGATCGTGTATTCGACGCCGTACTCGGTGGGATCCTCGCGCCGCCAGCACGCGTGGAAGTACGCCGCGTTCTCCGGCACCGGCCCGAGCGCGTAACTGATCTGGTAGAAGAACCCGTCGATCTCGGCGTCGACCTGGTTCTCGACCTCGACGCGGCAGTGCCTGGCGAACGGCATCGGCCAGTACGTGTTGAAGCCGTAGGCGGGATTCACGTTGATCGGCAGCGACACCACCTTGGCGCCCTCGGCGTGGCCGCAGCAGAAGAAGTCGCCGATCGGCACCTCGACGCTCGGCGCCTTCTGGCCGTCCCAAAAGATCCGGAGCACGACGTCGCGATACACGGTCCGGTACTGCTTGTGCCTCTTCGACCCGTCGAGCCACTTCTGCGTCGTCGCCGGCATCGTGAACCAGATATGCGTGATCACGCCCGGCCCGTCGATCTCGGCGAGCGTCGCCGTCTCGCCCGGCTGGAGCACGAGGCACGGCTTGCCCTTCCAGCCGCAGGCGATCGTGTTCTTCACCTTGCCGCCGCCGCCTCGTGCGCCGTCCGGGTTCTCGGCGCAGATCGACCGCGACTCGAACTCGCGCAGCAGCGGGATGTTGCCCAGACCGAAATTGAGCTCTGCCATGACGTTCGCTCTCCCCTTGGTGCCGACTCCTTGGTTCATGCCTGCCTGCGGCAAGCGGGTCTCGGATTCCGGCGATGCTACCGCGGATTCGGACGCTGTCGCAAGGGCTACTGCTCACCACTGCCGGCGCGATTTGGCCCTTTACTTGCTCTGTCGTTTTGGCGAGACTTGCCGCGCCGGGCCGTCGTGTGCGTCCAGCTCTTCGGGACGCGCGCTCGGGGCGGCTTGGTTCAGACGCAAGGTAACGGTGGTGCTATGAGACCTGCCAACAAGTTCGTCGTTGTCCCATCGCTGCCCGATAAGCTCAGGCAGCTTTGGGACCTCGCGTACAACCTCTGGTGGTGCTGGAACCAGGAGGCGATCGAGCTGTTCCGTCGCATGGACCGCGACCTGTGGGAGCAGGTGTATCACAACCCGGTCGCCATGCTCGGCGTGATCTCGCCCGAACAGCTCGAGCAGCTCGCGGCCGACGACGGCTTCCTGGCGCACATGGAGCGCGTCTACGTCCAATTCGCCGACTACATGAGCAGCGCGACGTGGTTCGGCTCAGCGCACCCCGAGGCGGCCGACGTGACAATCGCGTACTTCTCGCTCGAGTTCGGCCTGTCCGAGAGCGTGCCGATCTACTCGGGCGGCCTCGGCATCCTGGCCGGCGACCACACCAAGTCGGCCAGCGACCTCGGCGTGCCGCTTGTCGGCGTCGGGCTGCTCTACCGCGAAGGCTACTTCCGCCAGTACCTGAACGCCGAGGGATGGCAGCAGGAGTACTACCCGGACAACGATTTCTTCAACATGCCGGTCTCGCTCGTCCGCGACGCCGATGGGAAACCGGTCAGGATCACGGTGGCTTACCCGGGCCGCGACGTGCACGCCCAGATCTGGCGGGCGGCCGTCGGGCGCGTCACCCTCTACCTGCTCGACGCGAATATCGACGAGAACCGGCCCGAGGACCGCGAGATCACGGGCCGCCTCTACGGCGGCGACACCGGCAGCGAGGACCGCATCAAGCAGGAGATCATGCTGAGCATCGGCGGCACACGGGCGCTCAAGGCCGTCGGCATCGAGCCCGCCGTCTGCCACATGAACGAGGGCCACTCGGCTTTCCTGGCGCTCGAGCGCACGCGCGTGCTCATGCAGGAAAACGGCGTCTCGCTCGCCGAGGCGCGCGTCGCCGTCGCCGCGGGCAACGTCTTCACGACGCACACACCCGTGCCGGCGGGCAACGACATGTTCTCGCCGCAACTGATCGACAAGTACCTCGGCGACTACTACGCCGCGCTCGGCCTGAGCCGCAACGAGTTCCTCGCCCTCGGCCGGCTGAACCCCGCCGACCGCGATGAGCCGTTCTGCATGCCGGTGCTCGCGCTCAAGTTCGCCAACTACTCGAACGGCGTGAGCAAGCTCCACGGCGAGGTCACACGCCGGATGTGGGCGCGCGTCTGGGACAGCGTGCCGCTCGACGAGGTGCCGATCACCTCGATCACCAACGCGATCCACACCCGCACCTGGATCTCGCGCGAGATGGTCGGCCTCTACGACCGCTACCTCGGGCCCAAGTGGATCGAATCGCCCGCCGACCAGAGCGTCTGGGAACGCGTCGAGCAGATCCCCGACGGCGAGCTGTGGCGCACGCACGAGCGGCGCCGCGAGCGGCTCGTGGCCTTCGCGCGACGCCGCCTGCGCGAGCAGCTCAGGCGCCGTGGCGCGCCGGCCGGTGAGATCGCCCAGGCCGACGAGGTGCTCGACCCGGAAGCGCTCACGATCGGGTTTGCCCGCCGGTTTGCCGCGTACAAGCGCGCCACGCTGCTGCTGCGCGACCCCGAGCGCCTCGAACGGCTGCTCGAGAACAAGGAGCGGCCCGTGCAGGTGATCTTTGCCGGCAAGGCGCACCCGAAGGACAACAGCGGCAAGGAGCTCATCCGCCAGATCGTGCAGTTCGCCCGGCGCCACCGCCGCTACGTGGTCTTCCTCGAGAACTACGACATGAACACCGCCCGCTACCTGGTGCAGGGCGCCGACATGTGGCTCAACACGCCGCGCCGCCCGATGGAGGCGAGCGGCACGAGCGGCATGAAGGTCACGGCCAACGGCGGGATCAACATGAGCATCCCCGACGGGTGGTGGGTCGAGGGCTTCAACAACGAGAACGGCTGGACAATCGGGCTCGGCGAGGATTATGGCGGCGACCACGACTACCAGGACGAGATCGAGAGCCGCGCCATCTACGGCATGCTCGAGAAAGAAGTTGTGCCGATGTTCTACGAGCGCGGCCCGGACGGCCTGCCGCGTCGGTGGATCGAGCGCATGAAGGCGGCGATGCGCTCGATCTGTCCCACGTTCAACACCAACCGCATGGTGCACGAGTACGCCGAACGGTTCTACGTGCCCGCCGCCAGACGCTACGAGCGCCTGACCGGCCAGCACCTCGCCAAAGCCAAGCAGCTCGCCGACTACCTGGCGCTGCTCCGGGCCGAGTGGCCGAAGCTGCGCATCGAGACCATCGAGACCGAATCGGTCGAGGAGCTGCCCGTCGGCTCAGAGCTCAAGGTGCGTGCCCGGGTCCGGCTCGGCACGATCGCGCCCGAGCAGGTGGCCGTGCAGCTTTTTGAAGGGCTGCTCGACCCCGACGGCAACATCGTCGATGCCGAGGTGGTCCCGATGGCCCCGGACACCGATGGCGGCGACGGTGTCCGCAACTTCGTCGGCAGCATCGTCTGCCGGGCCAGCGGCCAGCACGGCTTCTCGGTCCGCGTTGTCCCAAACCACGAAGACCTCAGCTCCCCGTTCCACACCGGCCTGATCGCCTGGAAGTAGCATTCCGCCTGCTGGCAGCCCAGGCCAGGTCACCGCCGAGCGTCCTGCGCATTGACAATTGGCCGGCGCCAATGTACGTTCTTGCGTCACTCGACGCGGCAACCAGGGCCCAACGCAACAGAAGGATCCGCCATCATGATGCAATGTCCGCAGTGCGGGACCGCGAACCGGCTCGGCGCGATATTCTGCCGGTCGTGCGGTGTCAAGCTCGAGGTCGATTCGGTCACCAAGGACACGTTTGAGCAAGTCACCGGCATCGTCCCCAAGGACAAGACGGACGCAAAGAAGCGCGTGAAAAGCATTATCCTTAATCTGGTGCGTCTCGCGTTTCTTGGTCTGCTCGTTTTCGGCGTCTACCTGGCGCTGCAGCTTCCAGAGGTCGAGGAGCCCGAGACGACATCAGCGCTTGCAGCGCAGTTCAAGCAAACGCAGACGAAGCTCGGCACGGCAGTCGCCCAGGAGCGGGGATTCACCGTGACGACCACGGAAGGAGCGATCAACTCCTACCTGGCCGACAGGGTGGCCGCGACGGAGAACAAGGGCAAGACGTTCCAGCTTCTGGACACCTGGGTGCTGTTCGACGACGACGGCGGTGTCGATTGGGTCATCGACGCCAAGCTCTTCGGCCGGCGGCTTCGTTTCCAGTACAAGGGCGAGCTGGTTGTCGAGGACGACGGCGTGGTGTTCAAGCCGAAGGGCCTTTTCGCCGCCCGGCTGGGCGCGCTGCCGTATCCGTCGCCGCTGCTGAAGAGAACCGTGTCGAAACTCTGGAAAAGCATCCGCGAAAAGAAAGTGAACGACAAGATCCTGAACGCGATCTCCAACGTCGAAATAGATGGCGACCAGATCACGGTGACCGTCAAGCCGTGACGCTCGCTGCGCCGGCCGGATGGCCTGCAGCGGGCACCGAACCGGTGGTGAGTGTAGCTCAGGTGGTTAGAGCATCAGATTGTGGATCTGGAGGCCGGGGGTTCAAGTCCCCTCACTCACCCCATTCATCCCGCCCGTAGCCGAATGGCTCCATCGGCCCTGCCGCGGCGCGGGGCGGCGCGTTCCTTACTCCGGGATGTCCTCGCGCACCCGGTAGTACTTGTACCCGTAGGCAGCGCAATCGTGGTCGGTCCACGATCCTGTTTCACCGACGGGCACCTCATTCCAGATGAAATGGTCGACCGACCACTCCACGATGTACGATGCGCCCGGGCGCGCCGTCCATCCGATCGTGATGCTGTCACCGGCCTTCGTGATCGACGTGATCACGAGCCACGGCGTTGCGTGGTAGCCCATGTCAACGATGCCGGCGTCGGGCACCGCGTCGGTGCGCGTCGTCGTCGCGTCGAGACCGAGGCTTTGGGCCGTGTCCGAACCGGCGTCCACGCATGGGCTGTCCGAACCCTGCCCGGCCGCCGTCTGGCTCAGGTAGTAGTTGTGGTCTATGCCCGCCACGAACTGCGGGTCGGCCGTGATGTTGCCGTCCGAGCCGGCGAAATCGCCGTCGCCGACGTCCGTGTAGCTGACCGCGTAACCGGCCGGGTCGCCGGCGATGTCGTCGCCGTTGCCGTAGACGATCGTGTCGCGGATCGTGATCGTACCGAAACCGGAACCCCAGCGGGCCACGCCGTAGGTGCCGTTGTCGCACACGGTGCAGTTGGCAAGCTCGAGCTTCGTCGCTGCGTCACACCAGAGGCCACTCACTGCGTTGTCGGCCACGAGGCAGTTCTCCAACACCAACCGGCCGCCAGCGTTGGCGCCGCAACCGTTCTTGCTCGCCGTGAGCACGCACCGGCGCAGCGTGAGCGTCGTGTCATTGGTCGATCTGACCGCGTGATAATCGGCTCCTGCGATGATCGTGAACCCTTCGATCACCGCGTTGGCCGCGCCGTCGGCGTAGACGGCGTCGTCGGTGTTGAGCGTGTCGATGATCGTCAGCGGCGCGGCCGGACTGGTTAGGTGGGTGCCGGTGAGCAGGTCAAGGCCTTCGTTGTATGTGCCGGGCAGCACGCGCACGAACACGCCCATCGGCGCGTTGTCGATACCGTCCTGGATCGTCCGGTACGGATGCTCCGGCGTTCCGTCCCATGGCCCGCCTGCGTTGGCGCCGTCGACGTATATGTACAGGGGCCACACGAGCTGCAGCGTCGCGTAGTCCCGTTCGCCGGGAGAGATGACCAAAGGTGGATCGGGTGACGGCACCACGCAGTAGTTGCCGTCGCCGTCGAGGTCGTGGACGAAATCTGCGCTGGTCACTGTCCCGTCCAACGTCGTCGCGTAGGCGATAAACACCTTGGCAAATACCGGCGTCGGAACGCCTTCCTCGATGAGGTCCGTGCCGTCGGTCAGATCGACGGCCACACGCTTGTCATCCGTGATGGCTTCTTCGATCCCCCCGTGGCGGGAGATGGGCTCCGGCCCGGTGAAATCGGGCGAGCTCGTCGAACCGATGCCGCCGCTATAGAGCACGCGCGCGCGTTCCTCGTGGTTGATGCCGGTGACGGCGTAGAAGGTGGGCACGTAATCGGGCCGGTCGTCATTATAGTAGACGTTCGGCCCGAACTCAGAGTCGAGGAACATCTGGTAAGCGACCCAGAGGAAGCCCTTCGACCCGTAGTTCGTGCTGTTGTACCAGCCCCACGAAGCGCCCCAGCTGTTGGCCAAGAGGAACGCGCCGTAATGCGTCTGGCCGTCACGGTGGTCCACGTAGCTCTTGTTGTCGTCGTACCCGATGATGGTGAGCGCATGGCCGCCGCCGGTGCTGCCGGTTCGGGCATAGTAGACGCGGTTGTCGATACCCGTTACCTCACTCGGATACTCGTAGAAATTGTCATACACCGAGAAGCTTGTCGCCACCACGTTGCCGTTCGCCAGATACTGCTTGATCGCGTCCAGGCCCTCTTGCGTGCCCCCGTTGAGCGTGTGGTTCGTCAGCATGCGCCAGTCGAGCGCTTCGATCCAGGCCGCCTCGCTTGGCCACGACAGATAGTCAGTGTCATAGTATGGCTTTGTTGACCAACTGCAGCAGCCGATGTCGTTGAGGCGCGTCACGGCGTACCACGTGCTCGCACCTTTGTCTCGTCCGCCGTTGATGAGGGGATACATGAATGCCGGGCTGAGAATGTAGTCGTTGTTACCGCCGGACACGTCCACGCCTGCGTCGCGCGCTTGCGTGTATGTGCCGTAGTAGTAGCAGGCCGCCCAACACGTGCAGGAGCCCTGACCGCCCTGGTTCCGAATCGGCGGGAAGTACTCGAGCAAGCTGTTGTCCACCGCCGATGGCATAGGCGCCGGCTGGGCCTGCGCACTCGCGGCCGAGGCGCTCCGGACCTGGGAGGCCTCCACCAAAGACCGCGCTATGGCCAGTGCGTTCGGTTCGACAGCCGTCACCTCGACCGTGTGTTCGTCCAGGTACGCTTGCTCCTCGGGTGTCGGCGGGCGATCTCCCAGCCGGAACGGCTGCGCCAGGGCACTACCGGCGGCTGCGAGAAGAGCGGCGAGAACGAGTGCGATCTGAAGCAACGAGAGCGGCGGGCGAACGGCGAGGCGGCGCGCAACGGTCATTGAACCCCTCCTGATGCGGTCCGGTCCTATTACTAGCACCGAGTTGAAGCCGGACAAGATACAGGCCTGCTGCGTAGCCGTCGGCAGCGAATGCACAGCGCGGCCATCCTGGCTCAACACCCAATGATACCCCAGGTTTGTGCACCGGTCAAGAGGCGAAGAGGTGTCCGTCAGATGCACGACCCCCTTGCGCTGTATCGCACATATATGTTTCTCTCGCGTGGGAACGCGCACGGGTTCGTGATCTGTACGTCGAGCAACTCGGCTGAGGCCGATGTGAGCCGCCAGATGGGCGATCATGGATGATGACGCTGTAACCGACGAGGCCCTCATCGAGGCCGCCAACGGCGGCGATGCGTCAGCTTTCGAGGCGCTTTACTATCGCTATCGCGATTGGGCCGTTCGGCTCGCGTATCGCTTCACGGGCGATCGTGACGACGCGCTCGACGTGCTCCAGGAGACGTTCACGTACGTCGCCAAGAAGTTTCCCGGGTTCCGGCTCTCGGCGAAGATCACGACGTTCCTCTATCCGGTCGTCAAGCACACGGCCATCCGCATCGCGCGCAAACGCCGCCGGTATCTCTCCGATCAGGAAGTCCCACAGGAAGCGGTCGCGCCAGGCACGCAGCCACACAGCTCGCGCGAAGAGCTGGCCGCCGCGCTGCGCACGCTGCCGGAGAAGCAGCGTGAAGTCCTCCTGCTGCGCTTTGTCGACGGCATGAGCCTCAACGAGATCGCCGAGACGCTGCGCATCAAGCTCGGCACCGTCAAGTCGCGCCTGCACAACGCGCTCAACACGCTGCGTAACGACGAGCGAACGCGGCGGTATTTCGGCTTGTAGCCAACGGCGATCGTGAGGCCGGCTCGCGCGCAACAACGTTGTTTCACGCGTCAGCGATGTAGGGCGGGTCCCCCTGGGCCCGCCGAAGCCGCGAAGCGGCGACACAAGGGTTGTGAATGCCCAAACCTGACGCGCCTTCGGCCACCGCCGGCAATCCGGCGGACCTGCGGCGGGCCCAGGGGGACCCGCCCTACATCTCGGTATCGTTGCGCTGTGGAGGGGAAGTGCAGCCACCTGCAGATCAGATGAACCTTCTGCCCTGTGGGCGTTCTTAACCATCTGGAGATTGACACATGTTCGGTTCGAAGCGACAGAGACGGAACCCCGCGGAGCCCGAGGCACCGGACAAGCTCGTTGACGATCTTGCTGCCCTCTACGAGGCCGAGACAGAGGTGCCGCCCGAGGTCGATCGCGCCATCCTCGCCGCTGCGCGCGAGCGCATCCGGTCGTTGAGGCCGGCGGAGCGCCGTTGGCCGCGTCTGGTTCTGCGCTGGGTGCCGGCAGGGGCCGCAGCGGCTGTGGCCGCGATCTTGGTCCTGCTGTTCCTGGTTCCTGCACTGCAGCCCGCGCGTGAGCAAGGGCGGTACGCGGCTGCTCCGAAGCATGCTCTGGTGCGTGAGGACATCGACGAGAGCGGCGAGGTCGACATCCTCGACGCCTTCGTGTTGGCGCGCCGCATCGAGTCGAACAACGAACTCCCGACAGACTGGGATATGAACGGTGACGGCGCGGTCGATCGCGCGGACGTCGACCGGGTCGCGCTCGCCGCCGTCAACCTCGAGAGGAGCACGCTCCGATGAAAGCCGTGCATGCACTTCTTGCCGTCGGGTTGCTGCTCGCGATGAACGCCTATCCGCAGCAGGCCGAGCGCGTCCGATTCGAGGCGGTTGACATCGTCCTCGACTCGGGCGATCTCCCGTTAGCGGCATATCAGTTCGAGTTTGCCGCCGAGACCGGACAGATCACCATCGTCGGCATCGAGGGAGGTGATCACCCCGCATTCAAGGAACCGCCGTACTACGATCCCGCCGCGCTTCGGAACGAGAAGGTGATCATCGCCGCCTTCAGCACTGCCCAGGAATTGCCCAGCGGCACGACGCGGGTCGCACGAGTCCACGTCCAGGTTGCCGGTGACGTCGAACCCGAGTACGTCGTCGTCCTGAGAGTCGCCGCCTCACCCGACGGCGAACGCATCCCAGCGACGGCGACCGCGCTGAGAGGAGAGAACCGATGAAGAAGCGATTCAAGATCATCCTGATCGTCGTGCTCGTCCTCATCGCGGCGGGCGTCATCTGGGCACTTCTCACACCCGCCCTCCAGAGTGCGCGCGAGTCGGCAAGGATGTCGGACGGTGACAAGGAATCCTACCCGGAGGAGTCGGAAAGGTTGCCAGCGTACGATTACAGCAGCTTTGCAGACGATACTGATGAGGGAGGCACTGGACCACCTGTTGCCCCGCCAGAGACCTATCGCCGCATTCGGCGGTCTCTCGATTCAAGCCGGGGAGAGGACGGCGTGCCGTCCGACAGGCCAACTCCCCTTGCGTTGCCCGGCGAGGAGCTCTGGGTGATCGTCGAGCCGCTGGCCGGGGCGCAAGCCGAGGAAGAAGAAGCTCCCGGCAGCGGCGCGCTGATCGCCAAGCTGCCCGACGAGGAGAAGGAGGTCCCCGTCCCGCTCAAGCACACCGACGTGCGGGCTTCGATCAGCGGCTACATAGCCATGACGGAGGTGACGCAGCAGTTCCACAACCCGTTTTCATCGAAGATCGAGGCGAAGTACGTTTTCCCGCTGCCGCAGAACGCGGCCATCAACGAGTTCGTCATGACCGTCGGCGACCGCAAGATCCGGGGCATCATCCGCGAACGCGAGGAAGCCGAGCGTATCTACGAGGAGGCGCGCAGCCAGGGTTACGTCGCGTCGCTGCTCACGCAGGAGCGGCCCAACATCTTCACGCAGTCGGTCGCCAACATCGAGCCGGGCAAGCAGATCGACATCAACATCAAGTACTACCACACGCTCGCCTACGACGACGGCTGGTACCAGTACGTCTTCCCGATGGTCGTCGGCCCGCGCTTCAACCCGCCCGGCTACACGGACGGCGTCGGCGCCGTCGCGCGCGGCCGGCAGGGCATCTCGGGCCAGACGACCGAGGTCCAGTACCTCAAGCCCGGCGAGCGCAGCGGCCACGACGTCGCGCTCAGCGTCGCCATCGACGCCGGCGTCGCGATCGAGGGAATCAAGTCCACCAACCACGTCGTGAAAACGGAGCACGGCTTGACCGGCTGCGCGACTGTCGCGCTCAGCCCGCTCGACGCGATCCCGAACAAGGATTTCGTCCTGCGCTTCAAGGTTGCCGGCGAGCGCGTGAAGTCGAACCTCTTGGTGCACCGCGACGACCGCGGCGGGTTCTTTACCATGATGCTCTACCCGCCCGAGAGCGTGAATCAGCTCGCGCGCAAGCCGATGGAGATGGTCTTCGTCATCGACTGCTCCGGCAGCATGAACGGCCGGCCGATCGAGCAGGCCAAGAGGGCCATTGAGCGCGCGCTCCACAGCCTCGAGGCCGACGACACGTTCCAGATCATCCAGTTTTCGAACGACGCCTCACAGCTCGGTCCGGCACCGATCCCGGCGACACCGGACAACGTGCGCACGGGCCTCAAGTACGTCGAGAATCTGCACGGCTCGGGTGGAACGATGATGATCAAGGGGATCAAGGCGGCGCTCGACTTCCCGCATGATCCGAAGCGGCTGCGGTTCGTCACGTTCCTGACCGACGGCGACATCGGCGGCGACCGCGAGATCATCGGCGAGGTGGAGAAGCGGGTCGGTGCGTCGCGCATCTTCAGTTTCGGCGTCGGCTCGTCGCCCAACCGCTACCTGCTCAACCGGATGGCCAAGCTCGGCCAGGGCGCGGTCGCGTACCTGAGCCTCAACGACAGCGCCGCCGACGTGATGGACCGCTTCTTCGAGCGCGTGAGCCATCCCGCGATGACCGACATTGCGGTCGATTGGGGCGCGATGGCCGCCTACGACGTCTACCCGAACCGGATCCCTGACTTGTTCGTCGGCCGGCCCGTCGTGCTCACCGGCCGATTCAGCGGCACGGGCGAGGCGGCTGTTCGCATCCGGGCCAACATCGCCGGCGAGTGGCGGGAACGCACGATCGTCGTCAACCTCGACGACCCCGAGGCGAAGCACTCCGGCTTGCCCGTCGTCTGGGCGCGGATGAAGATCGCCGACCTGTATGACCGCGCGACGTACAACGCCGACCCCGAGCTGCCCGAGCGCATCAAGACCGTCGCCCTCGACTACGGCCTCATGTCGGCCTACACCGCGTTCGTCGCCGTCGATTCGCTCACGCAGACCGCGGGCGACTACGGCACGACGGTCGGCGTCCCCGTCACCATGCCGGAAGGCGTCCGCTACGAAACGACCGTGCAGGAGTAGCGCGCGAGTCGCGCAAGACTACCGTTGCCCCACCGTGACCGTGCCGATCTCGACGGCGCGGTCGCGGTGGGGCAGCTTCGTCTGCGGCTTCAGTCGGCAGTTCTCGTCCCACCACGTCAGCGCGCCGAACTCGATCCTTAGCTCGCCGGCAGGCGCGCGCGATGGCACGGTGAACGTGTGCTCGTCGAGCACGAGGCAGCGCGGAACCGTTGTGTGCGGCGCGAGCGGGAACGTCGCGTTGTGATTCGCCTGGAAGCGGATTGCCGTTGAGCCCGTAGACCGGGGATCGGTGAAGTGGACAAAGACGGGAAGATACTCATACGGGATTTCACCCTCGAGCCGCCAGATGAGCCGGAGCGTCGCCGGCTCTCCCGGGACAAGCCGCGAGGGCATCAGCGAATAGCCGACAAGCGAAATGCCGTACCCGAAGTCGCACGGCGTGTCGACGTCGGGCGTCAGCCGCTCGAGCAGCATGCGCGCTCGTTCGTCGCCGGTCGCGGCCAGCTTCTTCAAGTTTGCGGGAAGGCCGGAATACGTCTCAAACGAACGTGTGTAATACTGAATCGCCTTGTCATGCTGGTCGGCTTGTTCGAGACGTATCCCGCGCTCGTAATACCACGCCGCCCTCGGAACCCGCGCCGTCCGCACGAGTGTAAAGCCGTTCCATTTCAGTCCGGGAAAGGAACCGAAGCCGTCGGGGGTTTTCTTGATGATGAGCATGGCGTAGTTGGGCGTCTCTCGCGTCTCGACGCCCAGCTCGTCGATGGCCGCGTCCCTCAGCAGCGCTTCGGCCTGCGCCGCGTGCGCCTTCTCGACGACGACGGCGACCCACGGTCGCACGGGGACCACGCGTGAGACGTGCGTCTCGGCATGGCACGCTGAGTAGGGCGGCAGCACATCGGGCGCTTCGGGGCCGAGTGCCGCGAGCTTCGCGCTGAGCCACGGGTCGCAGAACGCGAAGTCAACGTTGGCTGCACGCAGCGTGCGCGCCACGTTGTGCACTTCGTGCTCGTTGGGCCGAGGGACGTCGCCCGCGTCGCCGTAGACGTACACCTCGCTGAACCGCCACACCTCGCGGTGTTCTGCCGGCGCGCGCATGCCGTCGATTCGCACGTACCGGACCGGCTCCGGCGAGAACCGGCACTCCATTGCGACGTAGTGACCGCGGCGGAACAGCCGATTGCCGTGGATGCTGGCCGTCGCGCCGCGTCGCGCCACGTGCTGGAGGTCAACCCACTCGGACCCGTCAGCCGAGCCGGAGATCGTGTAACCGACCGGGTAATCCCACTCGTACGGCGCGACGAACCGGACACCGGCCACACGTGTCACTGCGCCAAGATCAATCACAAGCGCTGCCTTCGTATCGTAGTCCTCGCCCGGCGTCGTTTCCTCGTCATGGTCAAGAAAGCCGCGGGCGTCCACTGGCGCAACACCCCGCCGGACAACCGATGCGGTGGCAGGCGAGATCAATCGCAGTTGTCTCGTGGGCAGCACGAGGTTGTGAAAAAGCGCCCGGCGCCTCACGTCGGATCGAGCTGCCATGATGTCAAGCGCCGTCAGGGTCTGCTCGAAGACGCGCGCTGCGCCGCGCGACATGCACACGCCGATATCGTCGTCGGCGACAGCGCTGACCACGTAGGGGTAGTATCTCTCGTTCCATGGGTCGGTGAAAATGACGCGGTCGCGCGCAGCCCACGTCAACGTATATGACATCGGCTCGTCGCACATCAGGTGACGCAAGCCGAGGGCCTCGGCATAGTCGACCAGCTCGCGGATGGCTTCGCGATCCCGCCTAACTTGTTTGCCGCGCTCGGCGCGGCCGGCGCGGAGGCATGCGACCGTATTGCTCAATGCGATAATGGCAAGCAAACCGGCAGCGGCGATGGTCACCCATTTACGTCTAAAAACAAGGAGGAACGCGAACGACCCTGCGATAAGCAGGTAAAACATAAGGAAGTATCTCGGGTTACACTTGGCGGCGAGGTGGTTGGTTAGATAGAAGGGCAGGAACGCAAGCGCAAAGAGAACGGGGAGGAAGGCGGCGCGGACCAATCGCCGATCCCGTGTGATCACACCTGCAACGATGCCGGCGCACAGCGCGAGAAGGGGAAGCACATACGCCGCAGAGATAATGACGTGGACGCCGATGGAGGCATCGGGGTTCGCGTAGACAAGCTCCGGCATGTAGCGCGTGAAGGTCATGTCGATGACTTCCGGGACGTGCGAGACGCGCAGCGGGCGGAAGCCGAACAGCGCGCCGCGCCCGTACCGAATGCCGGTGACGATCACGGGGCTCAGGGCGATGAGCAGCACAACGAAGCCGAGCGCGAGTCGAACGATCTGCGCACGATCAAGACGGGAGCGGACCAGGTACGCCGTGAGCAGCGCGACGCCGATGATGAGGTAGGGGAGACAGAGCGGGTTCGTCCAGATCGAGAGCCCCGCGAGCGCCGCCATGCCGAGCAGGCAGGTCCACGTCGTCGTCGTCGAGCGATCAGCGTCGTTGAGCCTCACCCCGCAGTACAGGATGAACGTCCCGTAAGCGAACACCGGCACGTAGCCGTACCACGGCTCGACCGATCGCCAGATCAGCCCTGGGGAACCAAAAGCGATCACGGCTGCAGCGACAACGCCCGCCCACGGATTGATGAGCCGACCAAAGAGCAGATAGAGGGCGACCATCCAGAGCAGAGAGAACAACGCCATCGTTGAACTGACCGCGAAGTCCGACGGGCCGGTGAGCTTGAACACGCCGGCCATCAGGTACGCGCCGAACGCACCCATGTAATGCTGCCCGTAGAAATAGAGCGGGAAATCCTCGCCGCGCGAGATGTGGAGCGCCATGAGCGGGACGACGTTCTGATCGCCGCGAAACACGACGGCCCGCCGCGCTACGTCGAGGCGGAGCGCCGTGCCGGCGACGAGCACGGCGACGAGTGCGAGCCTCGGCCAGAGCCGTCGCCTCTCGTTCGCCATCCCGTTCCTATCCCTTGAGCGCGAGCCCGAAGCCCGGCGCGTCCGGCATGACGACGTGCCCATGCCTCATCCGGTACGCCGAGAAGTCGGCGCCGAGGACGCGAGCCGGGATGCCCTCGATGATGCACACGTTGCCGACGCCGGCCGCGAGGTGCAGCGCACTGACCGCCTTCAACGTGGACATCCACGTGTGGGGCGAGGCCCACACGCCGGCCTTGCGCAGCTCGGGCATCGCCTTGCGCCAGCGCGTGAACCCGACGGCGCCGAGATCCATGACGAAGACGTCGACGAGACGCTCCTCGGCCAGCGCGTACAGCCGGTCCATGAACTTCTGCGAGTGGATGCCGTAGGCCGTTGGCCGAGACGCGTAGCTGTCAACCGCCTCACCGTCGGCGATGAGCGCCGTGCAGCCTACATCGTGCATCGTCTCCTTGAGTCGCCGCAGATCGTCGGCGTTCTCCCAGAACGGCTCCTCGATCCAGTAGAGCCGGCAGTCGGCGACCTCTTTCACGTAGTAGATGGCGTTCCGCAGCGTCCAGCCATCGTTCGCGTCGACGAGGATCCGGCAGTCCGGAAAATGCTCGCGCACCGCGCGCGTGACCTCGACGTCGCGTACGAGCCCCCGCCGCTTCATCCAGCGGTTGGCGCGCCCCACCTTGATCTTGAATGCGCGATAGCCCAGCTCGTAATCCTGCTTGCACGCGTCGAGGATGGCTTGGACGCCGCGCGGATTGTCCAGGGGCATCAAATCCTCGAAGTAGATGGCACCGCTGTAGACAAAGATCTCGCGCGGACCGTGTCCGCCGATCATCTCGTAGACGGGCATATCGAGGATGCGGCCCGCGAGGTCGTAGAGGGCGAACTCGAGCGGCTGGGGCAGATCGTCGGGCGTGCCGTCCTCGACGTCGAACACGTCACCGACCTTGGTGCCGACGTACCTCTTCACTTCCTCATCCCGGCCGCCGCCTTGACCCCAACCGACGATGCCCTTGTCCGTCGTGATAACGCGGACCGGGAACGAGCCGCCTCGGCCTATCGGACCCAACTGGGCGTTTGGTCCGACGAGCCGCGGGAAGCGCTGCTCGATCCGGCGGGTGCCGATGCGCGCGATGCGATGGGCGGCGAGCTCGCGCCGCGCCGCAGCCAAGTCGAATGGCGCGTCGGCCGTCGGCGTTGCGGCGAGCGCGTTGAAAACACGAAGCGGGTCGAGCAACACCAGCGCGCTCGTGCCTGCCGCGAGCCTGAGGAATTCCCGTCGGTCCATCGGGCCGGTCTCCGGTGCGTGGTGGCACCGGATCCTAGCACCACGCCACGGCGAGAGCAATGCCCGTCATGCGCGAGCGTACTGCTCGACGAGCGGGCTCTTGGCGAGAACCGGCTGCTGCGACTCGAAGCTCGGGCGCTTGGAGCGGTAAATGATGCCGATGGGGATCCGGTCGGCCCACTCGAACGCGAGTGCGAGCGCCTTCGTGCGGTCGAACGGGTCGTGAGAGGCCTCGACGGGCTGGCAGCGTTCGCGGTACCACTGGTACGTGTTGACCTTGTTGAACGAAACGCAGGGCTGGAGGATGTCGACGAGCGCGAAGCCGCCGTCGTGCTTGAGCGCGGCGACCATCATCTCGTGCATGTGCTCCTTGTTGCCGCAAAACGTGCGGGCGACGAACGAGCAGTCCTGCGCGATGGCGACCGCGATCGGGTTGAACGGCGCGCTGATCACGCCGTGCGTCTGGATCTTCGTCGTAAAGCCGAGGTCGGACGTCGGCGACGCCTGACCCTTCGTCAGGCCGTAGACCTGGTTGTTGTGCACGAACGCGGTGATGCCGATGTTGCGTCGGATCGCGTGGATGAAGTGGTTGCCGCCCTCGCCGTACATGTCGCCGTCGCCGCTCGTGATGACAACCTTGAGCGCGTGGTTGGCGATCTTGATGCCCGTCGCGTGCGGCACGGCGCGGCCGTGCAGCCCGTTGAACATGCTTGCCGTTACGTAGTGCGGCAGCTTGGCGGCCTGGCCGATGCCCGAGACGAGCACGAGGTTTCTTGGGTCGATGCCGGCCGCCTCGACGGCTTGCGGCAGCGCCTTGAGGATCATGAAGTTGCCGCAGCCCGGGCACCACCACGTCTCGTCGGCAATTGATATCGGGCTCATGGCTCATACCTCGACGCGATCTCTTCGCCGGTAAACGGCAGACTGTCGTACTTGAGCATTGTGTTACACTCGGCGAGCACGCCGAGGCTGCGGAGCACCGACGCGAACTGACCCGTCGAGTTGCCCTCGACGCACGTGACCGCCTTCCCGTCGATCGCGCGCCGTGCTGTCTCGACGTCGATCGGCCAGACCTGCCCGAAGTGCAGCATGGCGACTTGCGCCTTCGACGACCCGCCGTTGATGAGATCGACCGCCTCGCGGCACGGCCCGTACGTCGAGCCCCAGCACACGAGCAAGCGCTCGGCGTCCTGCGGCCCGTAGAGCTCGGGCTGGAGCGCGTGGCCCGCCATGCCCTTCTGCTTCGCCAGCCGCTTGTCCTGCATGCGCACGCGCACGTCGGGCTCCTCGGTGATGTGCCCGTCCTCGGTGTGCTCGTGCGAGTCGGCCACGACGACGGCGCCCGAGCCCGGCAGCGCGCGCGGCGACACGCCGCTCTCGGTCAGCTTGTACGAGAGGTAGTCGTCCGGTGGGTCGGTCACGATATGCCGGTCGATCGGTCGGTACGACTCGTCGAGCGGCGGTGATGTCTTGAGCAGATCGGCCAAATGCTGATCGGTCAGCACAATGGCCGGTGTTTGATACTCGTGCGCGATCTCGAGCGCGCGCCGCGTCAGCTCGTACGCCTGCTGCGGCGTGCCCGGCGCGAAGACGGCCCGCGCGAACTCACCGTGGCCGGCGCTGATGACGAACTTGAGGTCTTCCTGAGCCGTGTGCGTCGGTAGGCCGGTCGCCGGGCCGGGCCGCTGCGCTAGCATGATGAACACCGGCAGCTCCGCGACGCCGGCGAGCGACAGCCCCTCGGCCATGAGCGCGAACCCGCCACCGCTCGTCGTGGTCATCGCGGGCACGCCGCCGTAGGCGGCGCCGCAGATCATATTGATCGCGGCAATCTCGTCCTCGGCCTGCTCGACGACGATGCCGTACTCGTCCGCCACGCTCGCGAGATAGGTGAACGTCGCCGTCGAGGGCGACATCGGATACGACGTAACGAACTTCACCCCCGCCGTCGCCGCCGCCAGACCGACCGCCATGCTGCCCGCGTAGACGGCTCTCGGCGCACCGGCCGGCTTCGGCGCCGCGAGGCGCGTGCCTCGGGCCTGAGCGAGCTCATACCCTTTCCGGACGCACGCGTGGTTGGCCTGGACGACCTTGTCGCCCTTCTTGCCGAGCATGGCGGCCAAATGCGCGAGCAGCGGCTCGATCTCGTAGCCAAGCACGGCGAACACGGCGCCGGCCGCGACGCTGTTCGCCATGATCGCCGAGCCGCCGACCTCCTTGGCGATCGTGGTGAACTCAATCGCGATCGCGCCGTCGGCTTCCGCGCCGCTAAACAGGATCGCGCCGCCCTCGGCCACGTCGTCGCGCAGCTTCTCGAGCGCTTCCGCCGTGAGCGCCACGAGCAGCTCGGCCTTTTGCCGGCCCGCAAAGAGCTCGGCATCGCCGGTGCGGATGTCGAACCAGTTCAGCCCGCCGCGAATGCGCGACATGAAGTTCTGCGAGGCGAACACGTAGACGCCGAGGCTGGCGAACGCGCCGGCCAGCACGTTGCCCGTCGTGTCGACGCCCTGGCCCGCCTCGCCGGCGATCCGTATGTTCACGTCCATAGCGGCTCCTTGCGCCGAGGTCGGCTTGTCAACGGGCCTTGAGCCGGGCCGCTCAGGCGAAAGTCCTAAACTTGTCGCGCGTCACCCCGCAGACCGGGCACTTGTCCGGGATCTCGCCCTCGGCCGTGTAGCCGCACACGGAGCAGATCTGCACCGGCCCGAGCTCGATGTCCTTTCCGGCGTCGACGGACTGCTTCGCGTCCTGGTACATGGCGGCGTGGATCTTCTCGGCCGACAGCGCGTACTTGAAGCTGCGCAGCGCACCCTTCTCGCCTTGAAACGTGGCCACCTCAACGTAAACCGGGTACATCTCGTTGATCTCGAACTGCTCACCGTCGATACCGCCCCGAAGGTTCTCGGATGTCGAGCCGATCCCGAACCCGGCCTCGGACGTCACCGAGAATGCACCGGTCTGGTTCCTGAGCTCGACGAAGTGATTCGTCGCGTGGACCTCCTCGGCGTACGAGATCGCGCGGAACAGGCGCGCCACGTTCGGGAAACCCTCCTTCTCCGCCACGGCCCCCCACTTGATGTAGCGCATCTGCGCCATCGACTCACCCCCGTACGCGCTCCGCAGATGGTTTGCCGTCATGTCGTGCATGGTTTACTCGTCCTCCGTCGCAGGGGATGACGCCGGCCCTCACACCGCCGATTGTCCCCGCAGCATACATGAACCCGTCGGTGGCGCAAAGGCCTTTGGCCGCCGTGTGCGACGTGTGGTACCCTTGCCTCGCTTCAGCACACTTCGCTCGGGAGCCCCCGGATGGCACAGCACGAGACCGGCGAACTCCAGGTCATTGCCCCTGACAGGCATGAACATGGGGACGAGGTCGTCGACTTGACGGCGAAGGTCTTCTCAACGTCTGGCGGGTACTACCAGGCACGGCGGGACGTGAGCTACCACCTGTTCGAGGGAGGGTGCGATTGGGGCGTCTCGCGCATCGGCCTCCTCGATGGGCGAATCGTCACGTACTGGGCCGTCGTCGACTACACGATGCGCATCGGCACGGCCCGCGTGCGCGTCGGCGGTGTAACGTGCGTCGCCACGCACCCCGACTACCGCAAGCGCGGCCTGATGCGCCGCACAGGCCTGGCGAGCATGGCCGCCATACGGGAGGCCGGCTACGACCTGAGCATGCTGTTCGGCATCGAAGACTACTACGACCGCTACGGCTACGTGAACGCATGGCCCGAGACCACCTACACGATCAAGACGAGCGATCTGCCTGTCAAGGGCCGTGCAGTCCGCCTGCGACCGGTCTCCGCCAAGGATTTCGACGGGCTGACCAAGCTCTACAACCGCACGTACGCGCGCTGTACGGGCACGGCTGTCCGCTCGACGTTCCCGCTCTCCCACTCGCCAAATTGGAGGTATCTGTTCTGGCAGGAGTCGCGCCGCCCAGCCGGCTACGTCGTCACCCACACGCACGGCGACACGCTCACGTGCCGTGGACATGCCGGAGATCCCGACCGCGTGCAGGGTGTTCTGGCGCATCTGGCCGACGAGTCGAAGTGCCACAACGTCCGGTTCACGGCACTTCACGCTGCGACCGCGCTCGCCGCCCGGCTGCGACGAGAGAACTGCCGCGTCACGACCGAGTACAAACGTTCGGCCCACGCCATGATCCACGTACTCAACGTTCGCTCAACCCTCGGCAAGATGGCCAAGGAGCTATCGCGCCGTCTCAAGCATTCGCCCCTGCATGTGTGGCGAGGTCAGTTGTTGCTCGCCAATGGACGCGAGAAGGTGACGCTCAGCATCAACCGGGGCCAGGTCCGCGTCGCGCCGCCGGCGAGGACGAAGCACGCGATCCGAGGCGGCGAGGCGATCGGGCGCTTGCTCATCGGCAGCGACGAGCCGGATGCGGTCATCGACGGCGGCCTGATCCGCACGACGGGTGACACCCGAATGCTCGCACACGTGCTCTTCCCCAACGAGCATCCGGAGCTCTGCCAGCTCGACTGCTACTAGAGCGCGTCAAGCAGTTCGTCGCGCGAGAACTCCACGACACCAACGGCCGAGTCCGCGGCGCCGTAGTAGACGAGGATCGAGCCGCCCCGGTCGATGATGCCCGTCGGGAAAACAACGTTCGGCACAAACCCTTCACGCTCGAAATCGGTCTCGGGCACCATCACCGGTTCCTGCGCTTGGCCGATCACGTGCCGCGGGTCGTCGAGGTCGAGCAGGAGCGCGCCCGCCGAGTAGACGCCCACGCCGGCCTCACCACGCGCCTTGCGGCTGCCGTGATAGATCTCGAACCAACCTCTGTCGGTCCTGATCGGCGGGGTGCCCGCGCCGATGCGGCCGGTCTCCCACGCCGCCGCGCCGACGTCCAGCGGCTCGTGCCGGCCCCAGTGGATCAGGTCGGGCGACCACGCGAGCCACATCTCGGGCTTCGTGAACGGCGTCGCCGCATTCGGCCGGTGCAGCGCCACATACTCGCCGCGAATCCGCTCCGGGAACAGCACCACGTCCTTGTTCTCGGGGTACAAGAGAATACCGTGCCGCTCGAACGTGCAGAAATCCCTCGTCGAGGCGAGCGCCGTGGCCGCGCCGTGACGCGAGACCGTGACGTACGTGATCCAGAACGTGTCGTCGATTCTCGTGATGCGCGGGTCTTCGACCCCGAACTCCTCGTGTTCGGCTTCCGGCACAAAGCGACCTTGCTCCGAGTCGATCGAGCGACCGTCCGTGCTGCGCAGAATGCGCAGGTGCGAGGTGGACGTGAGCCGCACCAAGCCGTCGGCCTTGCGCTGGACGATGCGCGCGTCGAGCGGCACAAGCTCCTCGTCGGCAACCCAGTCCACCACCACGCCCGCGCCGGGCTCCCACCGCGGCAGCCCCGAAAAACCCGCACGCCGCTCCTTCGGGCGCTCCGCCACGCGCGTCATGAGCACGACGTCCTTGCCGTCCTCAACCGCACCCGGGTTAAACACGCCGACGACGTCGAGATCATCCCTCGACGCTGCAATATCCCCCGGCCGAACAAGACACCTTGAACTGAGCCTGTTCAACACAGAAGTGAACTCCTTCACCGCAGAGCGCGCCGAGCACGCAGAGAGGAATCATTCGGCAAGGTTGTTGACCAGACGCTTGATCCCCCGTTTCAGAATCGGAACGTTGAAGTTGATCAGCAAGCCGACGCGGTGCCCGGACAGCTTCAGATAAGACAGCAACTGCGACTCATGGATTCGATCGAGCCGTTCAATCGCCTTGAGCTCGACGATAACACACCCCTCAAGCAGGAGGTCGATTCTGTACCCGCAGTTGACGTGGACTCCCTTGTACCGGACCGGCAGCTCCTTCTGTCGCTCGACGGCGAGTCCCCGCTCGACCAGCTCCCAGGAAAGGCACGCCTCGTATGCAGACTCAAGGAGACCGGGACCCAACTCGCGATGCACGTCAATCGCAGCGCCGATGATTGCCCTTGTGGTCTCGTTGACGGTCATCTTCCCTCTGCGATCTCAGCGCGCTCTGCGGTGAATCATCCGCCATGCGCGAGGTGGTCGGCGGCGAGGGCCATGGCGAGCGAGGCGCGGCCGTTTGCCTCGGTGATCGTGCGCGCGTGATTGCGGTCGCGGATCCAGGCGAGCTGGTCGGCCATCATCGCGCGCAGCAACTCACCGTAGCGGTGCATCTTTTCGTCGCCGAGGCCGAACGCCAGGTCGAGCATCTCGTAGACTTCGAGCCGCTTGTGTCGCCCCGTGCAGTGCCGATCGTCCGGGGAGTAGACCGTGCGCACGTCGAGCCGCGCACCGGGGAACAGCTCGCAGAGCTTCCGCGTCTGCGCCTCGTCGGCGATCGCGCAGATGCGCCCGCGCGTCGGCACCCACTCGTGCAGCGTGACGTCTCCCCGCTCGAACACGAGCCGGATCTCCTGCCGGTCGAGCCGCGCCGGCTGGTGGAACCCGTGGTAGAAATTGACGAGCACGCCGTCGCCGTACCGCAGCGTGCAGTGCACCTGCTCCTCGATCGACTCGGTCCCGGGCCGGAGCGCGGCCTGCGCCGCGACCACTGTCCCCTCGCCGAGCCAGCCGGCGAACAGATCGAAGAAATGAACGCCATGCTCGACGAAGATGCCGCCGCTCTTCGCGTGGTCCCAGAACCAGTGCTCGGGCGGCAGGTGTTCATCGCTCGCGTAGTTCTCGAACGTGGCGTGCAGCAGTTCGCCGAGCGTCTTCGACTCGATCAGCCTGCGCACAGCGTCGAACACCGGGTTGTAGCGCTGCATCAGGTTCGCGGCGAGGAGCACGCCGCGTGTGCGCGCCAGGGCGATCATCTCGTCCGCCTGCTCGAGCGTGAGCGCCAGCGGCTTCTCGCACAGCACGTGCTTGCCGGCCTCGAGCGCCAGCATCGCCTGCGGATAATGCAGGAACGGCGGGGTGGCGATGTAGACGAGGTCGATATCGGGCTGCTCGACGAGCGCCTCCACCTCGACGATGTCGGGAACCCCGAACCGCTTGGCTGCCGCGTACGCGGCAGCCCGATGCGTGCCGGCCATGCCGGCGAGCCGCACGCCGGGCACCTGCGCGAAATGCTGGAGCGCGAACAGCCCGAAACCGCCGCAGCCGATCACGCCGAGCCGGATCTCGTCGGTGCTCATCGTCGCTACTTGCTCACGATGTCGGTGTCGCTGCGCATCGGCGCCTCCGCCGCGTTCGCATCTGCTGGCCGTGGCCAACGTGGCACGTTTGCGTTCGGCACGCAGTATACCGGCAAGCCCGTCGATCACACAAGCTCATGTCGACGAGGAGAGCGGTGGGGCGCCAGCGGCCCAAGGAAAGAACAGGGCGACCGAGCCTGGCTCGGTCGCCCTGTGTCGTATCGGCACCGGG
>CAZCQN010000008.1:0-38362 GCA_964500825.1 uncultured Verrucomicrobiota bacterium
GCCGGCTAAAGCCCGGCCTCAAGGAACCATCAATATCGCGTTGACGCGACACTAGCAGGGTGCTGAAAAACCTCGCCGGCGCCAAAAGAGTGCCGTTTTTCGCGAAAGACTTCTGTCGCCCCTACGGGGCTCAAGATTCGTGTTTCTCGTCGAGAACCTGGGCCTTACGGCCCAGGCTATCCTCTATCGGGCCTTCGGCCCTCGCGGTCAAACAAGCCGGGCGAAACGCCTTTTTCAGCAGCCTGCTAGGCTTCTCGAGCCTCCTCTTCGGACTTCTCGGCACCAGGCTCGGCGGGCAGCTCACGGTTGCAGAAGCGGCAGACCTTGGCTTTCGCCTTGATGATCTCGGCACAGAACGGGCACTCTTTCGTCACACCGGGGATGAGCTTCGCTTCGGGCGCGGGCTCCGGTGCCGGCCGGCCGGCGATCGGCTCCGAGTGGTGCTCGCGCTGCTCGAAGATCGCCTCGCGGAACGCGCGCGGATGCATGATCTTGGCCTCTTCGGTCACGCCCGCCTCGCCCGCGGTCTGGATTTGCACCAGGCCGTAGCCCAGGATGCGGCCCAGCACCGACTGGCTCACCGAGACGTTCGTGATCTTGTCGAGCGGCGATTCCATCGAGTAGAGCGAGAAGATGCCGCGCTCGTCGATGACGCGCTGGGTGGTCACGATCCAGATGTCGCGCTGGCGCACCCAGAACATCAGCGCCACGGCCGCCGCAAGCGCGAGAAAGCCCAGCCCGAAGATCCAGCGCGCCGTGCCGTACGGCAGGAAGACGAAGAACAGCACGAAGAAGATGATCGTCACCGTCACGACGACGATGATGCTGAGCGGGTGTTTCTTAGTGACCATCACGACCTGCTCGGTCTCGCGCAGTCGCGTGCGCATCGGCGGTCCCCTCGCGGCCGGGTGTGAATCAGCGACCGCCAGTGTAGCACCTCGGCGCCCGCGCGAGAACAACAAGAGCTTTTTGCAGCGCCGCGGCTCGCGAGCAGGTGTCCCCCTTTTTCCCCGTGACAGAGGCGGGGTGGCCAAGTAGGCTCTGATCGAAGCAAGTCTGCGCGGGGTTGTCCGGCCACTCAATCAGGCAGGCTGGACTGCGCGTCGCCACAGGCGCCGATCAGCCTTTGAGCGCGGACCTTCTCATGTCGAGGTTTCTGGGACAGATCGTGCTACCGAGGAGGGGACTGCCATGAACTTGGAGAGGCCGAACGCAAACGATGTGACGCAGACGTTCAATCGCTCGCGCGATGTCTCGCCCAATTCGGGAATCTGCTCGCGCTGCATCGACGGGTGTCGCGGCAACTGCGAAGTGTTCAAGGCGTCGCTGCGTGGGCGCGAGGTGATCTACCCGAGCCCGTTCGGCACGGTCACGGCCGGCGCGGACAAGGAGTACCCGGTCGACTACTCGCACCTGAACATCCTGGGCTACGCGCAGGGGGCCCAGTCGATCGAGGAAGCGAACCCTGACAAGGCGATCTTCCCGCACGTTGACACGACAAGCGTCTATGGGCACATGCATCCGGTGCGGATGAGAATGCCGATCTTCACGGGGGCGATCGGGTCGACCGACGTCGCGAGGAACAACTGGGAAGGCATCGCCATCGGGGCGGCGATCTCGGGCATCAGCCTCGTGTGCGGCGAGAACGTGTGCGGCATCGATCCCGAGTTGGAGACGAAGGACGGGCGGGTGACGCGCTCGCCCGAGATGGAGCGCCGCGTACAGACGTACAAGGACTGGCACGAGGGATACGGCGACATCATCGTCCAGCTCAACGTGGAGGGAGCTCGGCTTGGCGTGGCCAGGTACGTTGTGCAGGATCTGGGGGTCGAGACGATCGAGCTCAAGTGGGGCCAGGGTGCGAAGAGCATCGGCGGCGAGATCAAGCTCAAGTCGCTTGAGCAGGCGCTCGAGTTGCAGAAGCGCGGGTACATTATCATACCGAACCCGTCGAACCAGGCGATTCAGGCCTCGTTCAAGTCGGGGGCAATCCGCGAGTTCGAGCGGCACTCGCGGCTCGGCTTCATCGACGAGGAGGAGTTCCTGAGCACGGTCGAGTACCTGCGCCGCACGGTCGGCGCGAAGCGAGTGACGCTCAAGACGGGCGCCTACCCGTTCCGGGAGCTGGCGAAGGCGATCAAGTGGTCGTCAAAGGCGCGCATCGACCTGCTCACGATCGACGGCGCGGGCGGCGGCACGGGCATGAGCCCGTGGCGCATGATGCAGGAGTGGGGCATCCCGACATTCTACCTGCAGTGCATGGCATGGGAGCTGTGCCAGGAGCTGGCGAACCGGAGCGAGTGGGTGCCCGACCTGGCGATGGCGGGCGGGTTCTCGACCGAGGACCACATCTTCAAGGTCCTCGCGATGGGGTCGCACTACTTCAAGGCCGTCTGCATGGGGCGCGCGCTGATGATCCCGGCGTTCGTCGGCAAGAACCTCGGCCAATGGCTCAGGGACGACGACTTGCCGAAGGTGGTCAAGGAGTACGGCAACACCCCGCAGCAGATCTTCATCAATTACTCGATCCTCAAGAAGAAATACGGCGACCGGATGGAGCAGATGCCGCTCGGCGCGATCGGCATGTACAACTACATCGACAAGCTGCGCGTCGGGCTGAGCCAGATCATGGCCGGCTCGCGCAGCTTCCGGCTCGACACGATTAACCGGTCGGACATCGTGACGCTGACCGAAGAGGCCGCCAAGATCAGCGGGATCAAGTACCTGACCGAGGCGTTCCGCGAGGAAGCGTTCGAGATCATCAACGCGTAATCGGCTGCGGGAACTGACACCTCGGCGTCTGGGGCGTCCTCAGTCTCCCGACGCCGGCTGTGTCTCATCCTCGCCTGCCGAGTCGGGTTCGGCGACCTCGAGGCCACCGATGTTCTCGCCGTCAGGGCCGGCGCCGATGCAAAGGGAGTCCTCGATCAAGAACCAGGTCTCGTCGTCGTTCCTGAAGATCATCGGGTCAGCTTCGAGATCCGAGTCGGCCGGGGTGCAGTTGACGTAGTCGCCGCCGCCGTTTTCCCAGAAGCAGTTGAAGCCACCGCTCGTGCAAACCTGGGCCGGCGCGTCGTCGGCCGGGGTGTAGAAGATGCCGGCGCCGCCGTTGAAGGCGATGACGTTGAGCTCGAAGACGCTCGAGGCGCCACGGCGAACGGACATGCCGTGCTGCTCGTTCGCGGCGATGAGATTGCCGCGGACCACCGGATCGGTCGGGTCATCCCACAGTTCGACGCCAAAGACGTGGTTCGAGACAAGGATGTTGTTCTCGACCAGGCCGGTGACACCCTTCCACATGTAGACGCCCGAGCCACCGTTGTGCGCGCACGTGTTGCGCCGGATGGTCATGGTCGGGCGATACCGACCGCCCTGGATGCCGGCGGCCGTGTTGTCGACGCACCAGTTGTCCTCGACGAGAACGGTGGCGCCGTTGAGGCCCGTGATGCCGGACAAGTCGTTGCGCATGGTTCGGCAGCGGCGGACGGTGCCCGTGGTCGTCTTGTCCTCGACGATGATCCCGTTCTTCTCGTTCTCGGAGCAGATGCAGTCGCTAACGGTGGCCGTCGATCCAGCCATGACGACGATGCCGTTATGGGTGTTCCGGCTGCATGTGTTCGCCGTAACGGCGCGTGGGCGCGCCTTGCCCTGGATGAAAACGCCGTCCATGTTCTCGTCGCAGATGTTGCGATCAAGGCTGGGCGTCGCGTCGCTGCTGACAAGGATTCCTGCCTCCGCGTTGTTCTTGCACGTGTTGCGCCGCACGTCGGGCCCTGAGCCGTCGGAGACGACGATGCCATGGCACTTGTTCTGCTCGCACGTGTTGTCCTCGATGAGGCCCGTGGCGCCGAAGCGGAAGTAGATGCCACTCATCTCGTTGGCGCGGCAGGTGTTCTTGCGGACGGTCGCGCGGACCCCTCGTCCGTAGGCGGCGATGCCCGTATAGCCGTTCTTCTCGCACGTGTTCTCCTCGATCGTGGCCTTCGCGCGGTCGATCACCAAGATGCCCCAGTACCGGTTCGAGCGGCAGGTGCAGGCCTTGACGACGACGTTGCTCTTGCGACCGTAGATGCCGATGCCGTTGAGGGTGCCGTCATGGACGATGCAGCCCTTCACAGTCATCCTGGAGTTGCGAACAAGGACGGCGTCGTACTCCTTCCTGCGCGCGAACAGCCGAGCCACGCTTGGCGAGATACGCAACGTGAGGTCCTCGACTGCGCCCGAACCGAGGTTCTCGGCGACAACGGCTGGCCGCCTCGGCCCCGCAATGATGCACGCGTCGCGGTCCTCGCCCCGGAGGGTGACGCCGTCGGCGAGTTCGACGGTCTCCGGGTAGGTGCCCTTCTTGACCAGGACGGTGTCGCCGGGCTGGGCCGCCTCCATCGCCTCAGCGATCGTCGGATGATCGCCGCCAGAGGGGGCAACTGTGATTGTGGCGCCGTAGGCGGACGCGCCGGCCATCGTCGTGAACAACAGAAGCCAGCCGATGCGGACGGTCATGGCAATCCTCCGAAAGACGTTCTCCGCCGGTCGTGCCTTGGGGATGCCGAAGGGCCCCCAGGTGCCGCCGATGAGGTTACTCCGTTTGCCGAAGGTGAATCAACCGTGTAGGGCTTAATTCTGCCTTGGACGAATTTCGCACTTGACTTCGGGCATCGTTTTTGGTATAAACCACCGGATTTAGGGTATTGGGGTTTCCTGGCTTTCTTCGGGAATATCCCCACAGTGTATTTGTACCGGGTTGAAATGGAGGGGAAAGTATGCGTTGGGGTATCATTCCACTGTTCTCATTGCTCTGTCTGGGGATCCTGATGCCGGTCGCCTATGCAGACGGGCCGCTGTGGGCTCTCGTGTCAACGGAAGTCGACGAGACCCTCGATGGTCCGCTCTATAAGGACCGGCAGATGCTGCAGTTGTGGCCGCCATCGTGGGGGTGGTCCGGGCTTGCGTGCGACATCTTCTTCGACCCCGGGACCGTGCTCGGGGTCGAGACGGGCCTCGACGCGTTCGACATCCAGACGCTGGGCGTCCAGGAGTACTACTTCTTCTCGACGGAAGTGGATGTCGTGACTACGGGGGGCCTGGTGTTCGAGGACGAGGACCTGCTCCAGTACGACCCGTCGACGGGCCTGGTGACCGAGGCGCTCGACATCAAGGACATCATGGGTGCCGACTACGGGCTCGATGCGGGGATGTGGTGGTACAACGAGCGGGAGACGAGCTGGCAGTTCATATTCTCGACGGAGGTCGGTGGCGAGCTCTTGATTGACGGTCAGTGGGTCGAGTTCACCGGTGGGGATCTGCTCGTGACCGACGGCACCAGCCTGACGGGCTACCTGGACATCGGGCACCTGTTCTCGCAGGAGGTGGGCCTCGACGCCCTGCAGGCGTACGTCGAGGAGGAGGAGGGCGAATTCGTCCTCAAGTTCATGATTTCGACCGAGGTCGACGGTGTGCTCAGGCACGACGTTCTCGACGAGCCGATCTTCTTCAAGGACCAGGACATCCTCCAGCTCAATATCGAGTACTTCGAAGATGAGCCACCAGGGGCGTTCCTTGGCGCTGAGCTCGCGTGGCGTGGCATCGAGGACGGCTTCGGCAAGGACGTCGGGTTGGACGCCCTGTACATGGCGCCGATTCCTGAGCCGGGGACCGTGCTGCTCGTTGGGCTTGGACTTGGTGCGCTCGTGCTGCGGCTGAGGCGGAAACGGTAGAGGGTTTCCCTCTATTCGAACATAAGGAGTTGCCCTTATCTCTGCTGCGGGATCGGGCGACCGCCCGGTCCTGCGGCTGAATCCCCCTAGTGGAACAGGGCCTTCCCACCCCGGAGGGGCCCGTTTTTTCGCCTGCCTGCCACGCGCGGTTACAGGTCTTGGTCCGGAGTGGTTGAGCCGTTGACCTCCGTCTCGCTCTCGTCCTCGTCGCTCGTCTGATCGGCATAGACGTCGGCGTGGGCGGCCTTGTAGGCGTGCCTGATGGCGGCCGGCGTGCCGGTGTGCTGCCAGTCCCAGACGGTATCGAGCAGCTCGCGGTGGAGGCGCTGGATGTCGAGGACTCGCTTGTGGGTGCGGAGACCGTCGAGGGCCTGGGCGGCCTCGAGGAGCACGTGCGCGCCGCGCGCGATCATGTCGGTGCTCCATGCGAGGCGGCAGCTCGCCCACCAGTACTGGCACGAGTGGAGGCCCTCGTCGAGGAGGCGGCGGGCCTCGGCGTAGCCGTCGCGGCTCGTGCTCGACTCCACGAGCTGGACGACGGCGTTGGTGAGCCGCCATTGGCGTGTGTGGACCTTGTGGCCGGGATAGCGCCACTGCGGATATGGGACGTCGCGCGCCAGCTCGTCGGGCCACGTCGACCATGACGACGGGAGCGGCTCGACCGTGCGCCGCTCGGGGAACTGGTCGAGCAGGTCGGAGATGGTGCAGGTGGCCGGCGTGCCGGCCTTGTAGGCGACGGACAGGATCGCCTCCTGCCCCTTGGTGTGGTGGCCGTAGTGCTCGCCGTCGGTGGCGGTCAGCAGGTAGCCGGTCTCGCCGAGCAACGGCTCGACGGCGCGCTGGAACTGGACGCCGCTCGTGTAGCCGCGCGTCGAGAGGGCGTGGCTGTGGCTTCGTTCGCGGAAGAAGACGTGGAAGCCGGGACGGCCTTCGAGCTCGCAGCACGCCTCGTCGAGGGACTGGCCGATCGTGCCGTCGCGGGCGATCGCGCCATTGCGGGCAATGGCGTCGAGGATAACCCACTCGTAGCCCATCTCGGCGATGATGTCGAGGACGCGGCGGTCGATGCACATCTCCGGGGGGAAGAAGCCGCGGGGGCGGTAGGCGTCGCCGAAAAACGCCTGGTTCGTCTCCGTGTTGAGCTCGATCTGGCGGCGGACCTCTTCGTCGGGGATGAGGGGGAGGATCGGGTGGTACTTGGCGCTGGCGGTGAGCTCGATCTGGCCGCGCTCGGCGAGCTCGCGGATGCCGTCGATGACGTCGCGCAGGCCGTAGCGGTCGAGCTGCTCGGTGAGGCACGCGCTGATGTTGAGTGTCAGCTTGGCGTCGGGGGAGCGGCGCAGGATGGCGACGAGCTTGCGGTAGCACTCATCGGCGACGGCCTCGACCACGTCGCGCGTCTGCGTCGGCGGCTGGTAGATGTGGAGGAAGTTGGCCCAGAGCATTGTTGGATCAGGTGAGCAGGTGAACACGTGAGCAGGTGAAGGAGAAGAACGGCGAGTTCTTTCCCCTGGTCACCTGTTCACCTGCTCTCCTGCTCACCTCTCTTGCTCACGCCGACATCGGGTGGGTGCTGAGGATCCGGTTCTCCTCGTCGAGGTTGGCGACGATGGGCTGGTAGCCTTCGGCCTCCTCGTCGGTCATCTCGGCGTAGGAAATGACGTGGACGACGTCGCCGACGACGGCCGTGCGCGCGGCGGGGCCGTTGAGGCAGACGGTGCCGGAGCCCGCTGTGCCCGGGATGACAAACGTCTCGATCCGGGAGCCGTTGTTCAGGTTGACGATCTGCACCTTTTCCCAGGCGAGCATGTTGGCGGCAGCCATCAGGTCGGTGTCGAGCGTAATGCTGCCCTCGTATGTCAGCTCCGTCTGAGTGATGGTCGCCCCGTGGAGTTTCGATTTGCAGATGGTGCGTAACATCAGTTTGCCGAGTCCTCCGTTGGCGGAATGCGTACGATAACGTTGTCGATCAGGCGCGTCGTTCCGAAGAAGACGGCCACCGCGATGAGCGTTTTGCCGCGCAGGACCGGCAGCTCCTGGAACGTCTCGAAATCGACGGCCGAGACGTACTCGATGCGGGCGGTCTTGGCGGCTCCGATCCGATCGCGGATACCTTGGATAATAGTATCGGCCGAGCGCTCGCCGTTGTCAATAGTGTCTCGCGCCCACACGAGCGCGCGGTACAGGACGGCGGCCTCCCGGCGCTGGTCGGGGTCGAGGTAGGCGTTGCGGCTGCTCATGGCGACGCCGTCGGGCTCGCGGACGATCGGCAGAATGACGATCTCGACCGGGACGGCGAGGTCGCGGGCCATCTGGAGGATGATGCGCGCCTGCTGGGCGTCCTTCTGGCCGAAGTAGGCGCGGGTCGGCTGCACCAGGTTGAAGAGCTTGAGCACAACGGTGGCGACGCCGAGGAAATGGCCCGGCCGCGACGCGCCGCAGAGCGGTTTCGAGAGGACCTTGTCGTCCACGCGCGTCGAGAACCCGGGCGGGTACATCGTCTCGGGCGTTGGGACGAACAGCACGTCGGTGTCCTGGAGCCCGAGCAGTTCCTCGTCCCGGTCGAGGTCGCGCGGGTAGCGGTCGAGGTCCTCGCTTGGCCCGAATTGGAGCGGGTTGACGAAGATGGAGACGACGCACAGGTCGTTCTCGGCGCGGCAGCGCTTGATGAGGATCAGGTGGCCGTCATGGAGCGCGCCCATGGTCGGAACGAAGCCGATCGACTTGCCGGCCAGGCGCTGCTCGAGCGCCCACTGCTGCATGGCGCTCGGCTCGTCGATGATGTGCATCGGCTCGGGCATGGCGGTTCCTCGGAGCGGCTACTTGTCGTCGGTGAACGCGTGGCTCTCGTCGGGGTATGCGCGCGAGCGGACTTCGCTGGCGTACTGGTCGATGGCGGCGCGCATCTGGGCTTTGAGGTCGGCGTATCGCTTGACGAACTTCTTCTGATCGCCCGAGAGGCCAAGCATGTCGTGGACGACGAGGACCTGGCCGTCGCAGTGCGGGCCTGAGCCGATGCCGATCGTGGGGATGCCGACGTGCTCGGTGACCTGCTTTGCCAGCTCCATCGGGATGCACTCGAGGACGACGGCGAACGCGCCGGCTTTCTCGACGGCCTCGGCGTCGCGCAAAACGACGGCGGCCTCCTCCCCTCGCCCACGCACGACCTTGCGACCGAACTTGAGCGTCTGCTGCGGCGTGTAGCCGATGTGGCCCAGGACGGGGATGCCGGCGCGAACGATGGCCTCGATCGTCGGCACCATCGGCTCGCCGCCCTCGACCTTGACGGCGTGCATGTTGCCCTCGGCGACGAAGCGGCCGGCGTTGCGAACGGCTTCCTCGACGCTGATCGTCGTCGACAGGAACGGCATGTCGCCGACGAGCATGGCGCGGCCCCCGGCCTTCGCCACGGCGGCGCAGTGGGCGATCATGATGTCCATCGTCATCTTGAGTGTCGTCTCCTCGCCGAGAACGACGTTGGCCATCGAGTCGCCGACGAGGATCACGTCGAGGCCGGCGGCCTGCTCGACCTCGGCGGTCGGCCAGTCGTAGGCGGTGAGCACGACGATCGGCTCGCCCGCCTTCTTCATCTTCAGCAGTGTGCCGGCCATCACACGCTTAACCGCCATCGCATTGGACCTTCTCGAGCAGTTGTCTTATCGTCAGGTCGAGCGTCGGGTGGCGCGCGTCGGGTGCGACGTCGGCAAGCGGCTTGAGGACGAACCACCGCTCGTGCATGCGCGGGTGCGGTACCCGGAGCGCCTCCTCGTCGATAACTCTATCGCCGTACAGAAGCAGGTCAAGGTCTATCGTACGCGGCGCGTTGGGAGTCTTGCGCGCGCGGCCGAGGTTGTGCTCGATGCGGAAAAGCCCTTCCATGAGCTGCTGCGGACTCAGCGAGGTTTCGACAGCCACGGCGCCGTTGAGGTAGTCGGGCTGCGGCGGACGGCCGACCGGGTCGGCGCCGACAGGCTTCGTCTCGTACAGCTTGGACTGCGCGACGACGGCAACCGCGTCGAGCGCGTCGAGCGCGTCAATGGCTCGGCGAATGAGGTCGCGGCGGTCGCCAAGACTCGAACCGATGCCGATGTAGGCGGTCGCCGTGCGGCTCATTTCGACTGCCAGCGCGCGTAGACGGGCGCGATGCGGCGGACGGCCTCCTCGACCCGGTCGGTCGGGAGCGTCAGGCTCATCCGAACATACCCTTCGCCGGCGTCGCCGTAGCCCGTGCCGGGAATCGCGACGACACCGCCATGCTCGAGGAGGTCGGTCGCGGCGTCGGCCGACGTGATCCCGTCGGGCAAGCGCGCCCAGACGTAGAAGCTCGCTTTGGGCTTCTCGACGCGCCAGCCGATCGCGTTGAGGCCGCCGCACAGGATGTCGCGCCGCTTCGTGTAGAGCGCGATGAGGTCGCGCCGCCACGACGAGAGGTCGGCGGTCAGCGCCTCGATCCCCGCGTGCTGGAGCGCCCGGAACATGCCGCTGTCGAGGTTCGACTTGACCTTGAGCAGGCCGGCGACGACGTCGGCATTGCCGACGGCCCAACCGATACGCCACCCCGTCATGTTGAACGTTTTTGAGAACGAGTGGAACTCGATGCCGACGTCTTTGGCGCCCTCAATGCTCAGGAAGCTCGGCGGCCGGTAGCCGTCGAAGGCAACCTCGAGGTAGGCGGCGTCGTGGACGACGATGATGTCGTTTGCTTTGGCGAACTTGACGGTGCGCTTGAAGAACGCCTCGTCTGCCACAGCGGCCGTCGGGTTGTTCGGGTAGTTGAGGAACATGAGCCGGGCCTTGCGGCGAACGTCGGCCGGGATCGCATCGTAGTCGGGCAGGAACCCGCGCTCCTCCACGAGGGGCATCGAGTAGACCGTACCGCCGGCGAGGATCGTTGCGAAGCGATACACGGGATAGCACGGGTCCGGGGCAAGGACCACGTCGCCGGGATTGACGAAGGCAAGCGGGATGTGGCCGATCGCTTCCTTCGAGCCGAGGAGCGGCAGGATCTCCGTGGCCGGATCGCACGCGACGCCGTAGCGCTGCTGCATCCACGCGGCGGCTGCGCGCCGGAACTCGTCCAGGCCGAGGTTCGACGGGTAGCGGTGGTTGGCCGGATCGCTCGCGGCGCGTGCGCACGCGTCGATAATCGGTTGGGGCGTCGGCGTGTCGGGGTCGCCGATGCCGAGATCGACGACGTCGACGCCCTTGGCGATCATCTCCCGCTTCAGGTTGTCGATCTTGACAAAGAGGTACGGCGGCAGCGCCTTGAGGCGGCCGGCGAGCTCGGTCGTGACTGCGGAACGTGGCATTGGCCCAAGGATCCTTCCATCGGTCTGCTACGTGACGTGTTCGAGGTCGGGGTTGTCGATCGCGCGGCGGCCGGTCTTGGCCATGTCGTGCCACGCGCCGTTGATCTTCACGCGCACGATGTCGGCGGTGAAGTCGTTTTTCTCGCCCCGCATCAGGTACGAGCCGACGCCGTAAATGTCGACGGGCACGTCGAGCGACTCGAACAGCCGGATGCGCTCGGGCGTGAAGCCGCCGGTGGCGACGATCTTGACGCTCCGGAAGTAGCCGCGGGCGCGGTCGCGCCATTCCTCGTCGAGGTTCATCCCGTCGTCGGCGTTGTCGAGCGCGCGGCGGATGTTCCAGATCAGGCGTGGGTTGACGCCGCAATCGACGGCGGGATCGCCGACCGGGTCGATGCTCTCGTCGACCATGTCGGCCGCGGTGTCGGGCCGTACCGCGTAGAGGACAAACTTCTCGGCGTCGGCCTCGCGGCCCGCGTCGACGCACTCCACGTACCGCCGAAACATCGCGCGGGCGGTCGCGACGCTCGCGCGCACGCAGTCGTTGTCGGTATCGACGAGGACGATGCGCTTCGTCTCGGCCGAGATGATCTCGGTAAACTTGAGCATCGCCTCGACGGTGTCCTTGAGGAAGCACAGGATGTACGAGTGCGAGACGGTGCCGCCGCCGGACTCGCCCCACCAGTCGCCCTGGCTGTCCGTCGAGATGAACGGCAGTAGGCGCGTGCCGGCTTCTTTGTTGTAGGCCTCGATCGCGACGCGGTAGGCGTAGCCGTCACCCGCCTGGGTCTCGTGGATGTCGAAGCGCGCCGGGAAAAAGAGCACCTCCTTGCCGCCGGTGGCGACGAGGGTCTTGAACACGTTCGTGGCGATCCGCGTCCGGCGCGCGATCGCGCCGAGCATGGGCGTCTCGAGGATGGCGAAGTCGCGATAGCGGCCGCGCACGCGCATCGCGGGCACCCACGGCTCGAGCTTCGTGCCGTCCTGGACGGCGTGGACTTCGAGCGAGTCCCACGTGTCGACGAACCGGCCGCCGTCCAAATAGCCGGCGCAGAGCTTGAGCATGGCGATCGCATTGTCGGCGCCGGCGACGATCGAGAACGGCTCGCGTTTGGTGAAGAACTGCATCTCCGCTTCCATGTTGCCGGTCTCGATCTCGTCAGCCGAGACGCCGATCTCGTCGAGCGCGGCCGAGCTGCCGGCGAACCGATACCCTTGCTCGGCCAGCGCGGCGAGAATGTTGCGCACGTTGATGAAGTAGGCGTCGCTATACCAGCCGGTGCGCATGCGCTCGGTGTCGAGCTTGAAGACGCGCGGATCGAGTCGCTTGCCGTCGCCGATACTCATGGGTGATCCCTTCCCTCCGACCGGGCCGCGATCGAGTGGCGCGCGGCTACGCGAGGCCCAGGACCTCGAGCATGCTGTAGCGGCCGGGCGGCTTGCCGACGACCCACTTGGCCGCGCGCAGCGCGCCGCGTGCGAACGTGTCGCGGCTGTGTGCGCGATGCGTCAGCTCGATGCGCTCCCCCGGGCCGGCGAAGATGACGGTGTGCTCGCCGACGATGTCGCCTGCGCGGACGGCGTGGATGCCGATCTCGCTCATCTTGCGCGGGCCCGTCATGCCCTCGCGGCCGTAGACGGCGCTCTTGTCAAGATCACGTCTGAGCGCCTCGGCGATGTTCTCGGCGAGCTTGCGGGCCGTGCCGCTCGGGGCGTCCTTCTTCTGGTTGTGGTGCGCCTCGACGATCTCGACGTCGTACGCGCTGCCGAGCGTCCTGGCGATCTGCGCCGCGAGCTGGAAGACGAGGTTCACGCCGGCGCTCATGTTCGGGGCGTAGACGACGGGCACGCGCTTCGCGGCCTTGTCGAGCGCGATCTGCTCCTGCCGCGTCAGGCCCGTCGTGCCGATGACGAGCGCTTTGCCCGCGCCGGCCACGATGTCGATCGTCGCGGGCAGGCCCACGTGCGACGTGAAGTCGATCACGACGTCGGCGTTCTCGATCGCCCCGCCGAGTTCGGTTGTGACGTACGGCGAGCCCCGGTGCTCCATGAGATCGACCGCGCCGACGACCTCGATCTCGGGATCGTCGCCGGCGCAGGCGATGATGCGCTTGCCCATCCGCCCGAGGGCGCCGTTAACGGCCAGCTTAATCATGGTGGTCCATCCTTACTCAGGCGATGAGCTCGAGCACGCCGCAGGCCTCGAGCGTCGCGCGGAGCTTCGCCACGTTCGCGTCGCTCATCGCGCACAGCGGCAGCCTGACCTCGGCCTCGATGAGGCCCATCATGCCCATCGCCGTCTTGACCGGGCTCGGGTTCGTCTCGATGAACAGGTCTTTGAACACGCGCCAGTACTTGTAGTGAAGCGCCTTTGCCTCGTCGAAGTCGCCGTTATTGGCCGCGTCGACCATTGCGGCCATGTCCTTCGGGATGACGTTGGCCGCGACGGAGATGACGCCCGTGCCGCCGACGGCCAGCATGGGGTACGTCAGCGAGTCGTCGCCGCTCAAAACGGTGATGTCACAGCGCGACAGGATCTCGCAGACCTGCTCGATCGAGCCGCACGCTTCCTTGATGGCGACGATCGTCGGGATCTTCGACAGCTCGGCCACCGTGTCGGGCGCCATCTTGACGCCCGTGCGCCCCGGCACGTTGTACATAACGATCGGGATGTCGATGGCGCTGGTGATCGCCCTGTAATGCTCGACGAGACCAGCCTGCGTCGGCTTGTTGTAGTACGGCGTGATGCTCAGCGCCGCGTCGGCGCCGCACTCCTTGGCGTGCTTGGTGAGCCAGATCGCCTCGCTCGTGCTGTTCGACCCCGCGCCCGCGATGACGGGCACGCGCTTGTTGACGGTCTTCACGACGTGCTCGACGACCTTGGCGTGCTCCTCGTGCGAGAGCGTGGGCGACTCGCCCGTTGTGCCGCATGGCACGATGCCGTGCGTGCCGCTTTCGATGTGCCACTCGACGAGCTTGGTGAGTGTGGCGTAGTCGACCTCGCCGTCCTTGAACGGCGTGACGATCGCGACGAATGACCCGCTGAACATGATCGCCTCCTTGCTTCTCCTGCAGGCGTGTCAACCACCCTGTATTGTATCACATCAGCCGGCTAGGCTGGCCTCTGTTCGATTCGGTAGACGCCGTCGTAGACGTGCACGGCCGGGCCCGAGAGCGTCACGTCGGCGAACCGGTCGTCCTCGCGCCGCAAGCCGACCGTCAGGACGTCGCCGCTCCGGACGTGCACGTCCACGGGCGGCTGCACGTTCTTGACAAGATGGGCGATGGCTGCGGCCGCTACGACGCCGGTGCCGCACGCGAGGGTTTCGGCCTCGACGCCGCGCTCGTAAGTCCGCACATCGAGCGTGCGCTTGTTCCGAACGTGGACGAAGTTCGCGTTCGTCCCCGCGGGCTCGAACGCCTCATGGTACCGGATGCCGCGACCGAGCGCGTCGACATCGACGTCGCGCACCTGAGGACAGAACAGCACGACGTGCGGCACGCCGGTGTTGGTGAAGTGGGTTTGGTAGGTGATGCCGCCGACGTTGAGCGCGAAGTCGAGCCGCGTGTCGCGCACCTCGCCCATTCTGACCGTGACGGTCTCGTCGTCGGTCGAACCGGACAGGACGCGCTCCATCGTCTCGAAGACAAGCGGCGTCGTCGAGATCCCGAGTTGACGCGCAAACGCAACGAAACAGCGCGCGCCGTTGCCGCACATCTCGACCTCGCCGCCGTCGCTGTTGAAGTAGCGCATCCTGACAGCGGCCTTCTCGGACGGCTCCAGGAGAATCAAACCATCGGCGCCGATCGAGACGCGCCGCGCGCACATCGCGCTGATGAGCTCGCGCGTTGCCGTGAAGGCCCCGTCACGGTTGTCCAGCATGATGAAGTCGTTGCCGGCACCCGACCATTTCGAGAATCGAACCTCTCTCATCGGCCGGTCTCCTCCGACGCCTCGAGCACGTGCGCGCCGAACAGCTCGTCGTACGTCTGGCGCGTCCGAACGACGCGATACCGGCCGCTCTCCACCAGGATCTCGGGCGGCAGCCGGCGCGCGTTGTACGTCGAGCCCATGCTCGCCGCGTACGCGCCCGCGCCCATCATCGCCAGCAGATCACCTTCGGCCACCTTCGGCAGCTCGATGTTTTCAGCGTTGAAGTCGCCCGATTCGCAGACCGGCCCGACGACGGTGACGTGCTCGGTCTCCGCGCCGGCGCGGTCGACGGGCACAATGCGATGGAATGCGCCATACAGTGCCGGCCTGAGCAAATCATTCATCGCCGCGTCGACGATCACAAACGTCTTGTCCGGCGTCCGTTTGACGTACTCGACGCGCGTGAGCAAGATGCCTGCGTTGCCAGCAACAAAACGGCCCGGCTCCAGCACGAGTGTCATGTCGAGCGGCTGCACGGCCGGGATGATGGCCTCGGCGAACTGCTCGGCTGTGTCCGGCGTTTCCCCGTCGTAGCGGATCCCGTAGCCGCCGCCGATGTCGAAGTACGTCAGCGCAACGCCACGGCGCTGCATTTCCTCGACGAGCGGCTTGATCTTGCCGATCGCCTCGACATACGGCTGCGGCGTCATGAGCTGCGAGCCGATGTGCATGTGCACGCCAACGGCCTTGACGCCCGGCATGTCCAGCGAGCGCTCGTAGAGCTCGGCTGCGCGGTCGAGATCGACGCCGAACTTGTTCCGCGCTGCGCCAGTGACCACGTACTCGTGCGTGTCGGCCTCGACGTCGGGATTGATGCGTAGGGCAAATCGCCCGATGGCACCCAGACGCTCGGCGACCGCAGCGATGCGCTCCAACTCTGCAGCCGATTCGACCGTGAAGAACAGGATGCCGGCTTCGAGCGCTGCTTCGATCTCGGCTGTGGTCTTGCCGACGCCGGCGAAGACGATCCTCGCCGGATCGCCACCGGCGCGGCGCGCGGCATAGAGCTCGCCGCCCGAGACGATGTCGATGCCCGCGCCGGCCTCGACGAGCAACCGCAGGACGGCGAGGTTGCCGTTCGCCTTCGCCGAGTAGCAGATCAGGTGCGGCACGCCGCCAAACGCGGCGTCGAGCTCGCGGTAGCCCTCGACGAACGCCCTCGCGCTGTAGACGTACGCCGGCGTGCCGACCTCGTCCGCCACCGTGCGCACATCGACGCCGTCACAGTGCAGCCGGTTGTTCTTGTATGCGAACGCTTCCACCGTTACGCGTCCTTGAGCCGGCGTTTCCAACGCCGGACTTCCCTTCTGACCATCGCCGGGGCCGTGCTCCCCGCCGACGCCTTGCTCGCAAGCGAGCGTGTGACATCGAACACGTCATACACGTCGGAGCCAAACCCGTCGGACTCCCTGCGAAGCTCGTCGAGACTCAGCTCCCTGAGCTTGCTGCCCTTGCGTTCGGCGACCGCGACGATGCGCCCGACGATCTCGTGCGCCCGGCGGAACGCGACGCCTCTCCGCACGAGGTACTCGGCCACGTCGACGGCAAACACCGTGTCGTCCTCGAGTGCGCCAGCGACTGCATCGCCGTTGACCCGAACCGACCGCACCGTGCGCGCCATCACCTCGAGCGACGCGAGTGCCGCGTCGGTTGCCCGGAACACCGGCAGCTTGTCGTGCTGCATGTCACGGTTGTAGCTCAGCGGCAGCCCCTTCATCGTCGTGAGCACCGAGACGAGCTCGCCGATCAGCCCGCCGGCATGCCCACGGACGAGCTCGGGCACGTCGGGGTTGCGCTTCTGCGGCAGCATACTGCTGCCCGTGCAGAACGCCTCGCCGAGCGTGATGAAGCCGAACTCGCTCGACGACCAGACCACCATCTCCTCGCCCAGTCGCGACAGATGCACGCCGATCACGGCGAGGTCGGCCAGATACTCGACGACAAAATCGCGGTCGCTCACGGCGTCCACGCTGTTGCGCGCGACGGCCGAGAAGCCGAGCTCGCGCGCGACCATCTCGCGGTCGATGGGCAAGCTCGTCCCCGCCACGGCGCACGCGCCGAGGGGCATCACGTCGACGCGCTTGAGGGTGTCCGCGAGGCGCTCGGCGTCGCGCTCGAACATCTCGACGTACGCGAGCAGATGATGCGCGAGCAGCACGAGCTGGCCGCGCTGCAAGTGCGTGTAGCCGGGCATCACGACCTCGATGTTCGCCTCGGCGATCGCCACGAGCGAACTCTGGAGCCGACGCAGCGCGGCCGCCATCTCGCCGATCGCGTCCTTGACGAACATCCGCAGGTCGAGGGCAACCTGGTCGTTGCGCGAGCGGGCCGTGTGGAGCTTCGCCCCGACGTCGCCGAGCTTGTCGATCAGGCGCGCCTCGATGTTCATGTGGACGTCCTCGAGCACCGGATCGAACGCGAACGAGCCGGCCTCGATCTCGTCGAGGATCTCGCGCAGACCGCGCTCGATGGCGGTCGCCTCTTTCTTCGTGATGATGCCGACTTCGCCCAGCATGCGCGCGTGCGCGATGCTGCCGCGCACGTCATACGTGGCGAGTCGCTGGTCGAAATGCACGGAGGCGGAGAACGCCTCGACGAGGCTGTCGGTCGCCTCGGAGAAACGTCCACCCCACGGCTTGCGCGTTTTCGCTTTCGCCTTCTTCGCCATTGAACCTCGTCCTACGATTCGCCTCCGAGCGGATCGCGCCCGGCCTTGGTGCCGACGCGCAACCGCAGCGCGTTGATACGGAGAAAGCCTTCCGCGTCTTTCTGGTCGTAGTCGCCGCCTTCTTCGAACGTGACGATGTCTGCGCGATAGAGCGACACGGGCGATTTGCGGCCCAGCACCTCGACGTTGCCCTTGTAGAGCTTGAGCCGGACGGTCCCGGTCACGTTCCGCTGCGATTCGTCGACCATCCGCCGCAGCACGCGCATCTCGGGCGAGTACCAGTAGCCATAGTAGATGAGCTCGGCGATGCGCGGAATGAGCGAGTCGCGCAAGTGCATGACCTCGCGGTCCATCGTCAGCGATTCGATCGCGCGATGAGCCACGTGGAGGATCGTGCCGCCGGGCGTTTCGTAGACGCCCCGCGACTTCATGCCGACGTAGCGGTTCTCGACCAGGTCGACGCGGCCAATGCCGTTCCGTCCGCCAAGCTCGTTGCAGCGCGCGAGCAGCTTGGCGGGCCCGAGTCGCGTGCCGTCAACGGCGACGGGCGTGCCGTCCTCGAAGTCAATCGTCACCGTCGTCGGCTCGTCGGGCGCCTGTTCGGGCGAAACGGTCATCGTGAACATATCCGCGGGCGGCGCCGACCACGGGTCTTCGAGGATCCCGCCCTCGTAGCTGACGTGGAGCATGTTCTGGTCGATGCTGTAGGGCCGCGCCTTCGTGACCGGGACCGGGATGCCGTGCGCCTCGGCGTACCTGACGCAATCGGCCCTCGACGTGAGATCCCAGATCCGCCACGGCGCGATGATCTCGACGCCGGGCATGAGCGCCAAGTACGTGAGCTCGAAGCGCACCTGGTCATTGCCTTTGCCGGTGGCGCCGTGGGACACGGCGTCGGCGCCTTCACGCTTGGCGACGTCGATCTGCGCCTTGGCGATGAGCGGCCTGGCAATCGACGTGCCGAGCAAGTACACGCCCTCGTAGACGGCGTTCGCTTTGAGTGCGGGGAACACGAAGTCCCGCACGAACTCCTCACGAAGGTCTTCGATGCACACCTTGCTCGCGCCCGTGGCCGTCGCCTTCTTGCGAACCTCGTCGAGGTCGTCGCCCTGGCCGAGGTTGGCGACAAACGCGATCACCCCGGCGTCGTAGGTCTCGATCAGCCAGCGCATGATGACGGAGGTGTCGAGTCCGCCTGAATAGGCAAGCACGATCTTTTTCGGCATCGTTTCGCGTCCTCTTGCTGTGCGCTATGGTTGCGGGAACATCATGAGCTGCCCCGTGTCGCGACACTCGAGCAGGGCGACAAGGAGCGCTTTCTGCACGTGCAGCCGGTTCTCGGCCTGGTCGAACACGATCGACTGCGGGCCGTCGATGACCTCGTCGGTAATCTCGAGGCCCCGCTTGGCCGGCAAGCAGTGCATGACAACGGCGTCTTTCTTCGCGGCGCGGAGCAACTCGGCGTTGACCTGGTAGCGTGCGAACGCGCGCCGGCGCTCTTCCGCTTCCGACTCGTCGCCCATGCTGACCCACACGTCGGTGTAGACGACGTCGGCGTTCTCGACGGCCTCGTACGGATCGTCCGTGAAGACGAGCTCCGCCCCGGAGCCGGCGCCGCGATCGTTGGCGGCAGCGACGATCTCGTCGCTGGGACGATAGCCCGATGGTGACGCGACCGCCAGCGTGACGCCAAGCGTCGAACACAACAGCACAAGCGAGTTGCACACGTTATTCCCATCGCCGACGTACGCCATGCGCAACCCGGCAAGATCGTGCTTCTTCTCGAGGACCGTGTACAGGTCGGTCAGCGCCTGGCACGGGTGCGCGCGGTCCGACAACGCGTTCACGACGGGCACCGACGCATGCCGCGCCAGCTCGACGATCGTCCCGTGCTTGTACGTGCGCGCGACGATGCCGTCGACCCACCGTTCGAGGTTGCGCGCGACGTCCCCGACGCTCTCGCGGCCGCCGAGCTGGATGTCCTGCTGCGTCAGGTAGATCGCGTGCCCGCCGAGTTGGTTCATCCCGACCTGGAACGTCATCCGGGTCCGGAGCGACGGCTTCTCGAACACCATCGCAATGCTCTTGTTCGGAAGCGTGCGGCGAATCGAGCCGTCCTTCATGCTCGCAGTCAGGTCGTAGATATACCGGACCTCACCTGCGCCGAGGTCGAGGATTGTCAGCAAGTCCTTCTTCATCGCGATTCTCCGTTGGCGACTACGCGCCCACCTCGGCGAGAACGCCGCGCAGGACGTCGAGCCCCTCGTCGAGCTCCTCGGCCGTGATCGTGTACGCCGGCAAGAACCGTACGACGGTGCCGCCTGTGCAGTTGATGATGAGGCCGCGCTCCAGACACCCCGTCACGATCTCGACGCCGGGGACGCTCAGCTCGATGCCCTGCATGAGGCCCGCGCCCCGGGCCTCGGTGACAAACGAGAACTCCTCGACGAGGCCGCCGAGCCTCCGGCGTAGATGCTCGCCCATGCGGCGTACGTTGTCGAGCAAACCGTCCCCCTCGATCACCTCGAACACGGCGAGCGCCGCGGCGCACGCGAGCGGGCTGCCGCCGTATGTGGAGGCGTGGGTCCCCGGCCTCAGCGCCTGCGCATACTCGCGCCCCACGACAAGGGCGCCGATCGGGAAGCCATCGCCCAGCGCTTTCGCAAGCGTGATCACGTCGGGCTCAACGTTAACGTATTGGTAGCCGAACCAATGGCCAAGCCGGCCGCAGCCGGTCTGCACCTCGTCGAAGATCAGCAGCGCGCCCGACTCGTCACACAGCGTGCGCAGCCGCTCGAAGTACTCAGGCGGTGCGACCTTCACACCGCCCTCTCCCTGAATCGGCTCGACGAGAACGGCGCATACGCGGTCCGACATCGCCGCCTCGGCAGCATCCGCATCGCCGAACGGCACGTAATGAAACCCCGGGACCACCGGCGCAAACGGCGCCGAGTACTTCCCCTGTGCCGTGGCCGACATCGCGCCGAACGTGCGGCCGTGGAATGAGCCGGTCATCGTGATGAACTCGGTCCGCCCGTGCGGCTGCCCGACGAGGCGCGCGACCTTGAGCGCGGCCTCGATCGCCTCGGCGCCGCTATTGCAGAAAAAGCACTGCGACGGGAACGCGCGCTCGACGATCGCCTGCGCCAGCTTGCCCTGCAGCTCGTTGAAGAAGTTGTTCGGCATGTGCATAAGCCGCCGAGCCTGGGTGCACACGGCCTCGACGACGCGCGGGTGCGAATAGCCGATCCCGCTCACGCCCCAGCCCGGGAACAAGTCGAGGTACGAGCGGCCGTCGGCATCCCACACACGGGAGCCCTCGCCGCGCACGATCACCACCGGCTGCCGCGTGTAGTTGGCAATCACGTACCGTTCAAACCCGCTGATAATCTCGTTGGTCTTCGTCATGCCAATGTGCCTCATCCTCGGGCCTGCACGAATGACCCGATCGCTTCCATGAAACGCGTGCTCGTTGACGCATAGCCGTAGTAAGCCACGCGCCGCCGTTGCTTCTCGACGAGCTCGCCACGCAGCCCGTCATCCTCCATGATGCCGTGAATGAGCTCGGCGATCTCCGCGTGCCGCTTCTCGCGCACGAGGACGCCGGTGCCGTCGAGCGTCTCAGCCACGGCGCTCGAGTCGTACGCCACAACCGGCAGATCGAACCGCATCGCCTCGATGAGCGGCACGCAGAACCCTTCGTGCTCGCTCATGCACACGAACGCGCTCGCGAGCTTGTAGTACGCGACGAGGGCGCGGTGCGATACACCGCCCGTGATAACCACGTCGCTCAGCTTGAGCCGACGGACCAGCTCGTCGAGCACCTCCCTGTACCGCGGCACCTGACGGGCCGAGCCGACGAGGAACAGCCTCGAGCGCGGATTGATGCGCTTGTAATGGTAAAAAATGCGGATCAGGTCTTCCTGCTTCTTGTTCGGGCTCAGCCGGCCGACGAAGAGCAGGTTCGTCCAGCCGTCATCGTATCGCCCCAGAACAGTCTCGTCGGGCGTTGCGTCGAACGCATCGTAATCGACGACGAGCGGCACGGTTTCGACCCGACCGTAGCCGGCGTCGCGAAGCTCGCCCGCGTTGTAGTCGGACACGGCGAGCGCGCACTCGACGACGTTGGCGAGCTGCGCGAGCTCGCGGCGTCCCTTCTTCGTGATGTAGTAGACCTGCTCGTCGAGCCCGGCAAAGAACCGCGCCGGCGTAATGTTATGATACACGATCATCTTCCGGTCCGGCGCCCCGGCGAAGTACGCCGTGATCGGGCAGCACACGGAGAAGTGATACAGCATCACATTCTCCGGCGCCCTCAACGCCCGGTGACGCGAGTAGTGGCGGCAGGAGCGCCCCTGCCCCTTGCCGGCGCGCCAGGCGAAAATCTCGGAGACGTAGCCGGCGCCGCGAAGCAGACGCTGGATCGCCTTCGCCTCGTTGCCGATCGCATCGCCCTCGTCGAGGACCGGCAGGAACTGATGTATCTGCGGCGTCTGCGTGCCCATCATTTCTGTTCCGGCTCGCGGCGGCCTTCTTCGCCCTTCAGTTTCTTTGCGCGCTCGTCGAGATCTTCGAGCACGCCGAGGACGGCTTCGTTGAACACGATCTGCTGGCGCAGGAGGCGCCGCACGACGCGCCGGTAGAAGCGCTTTGCCCACCCCAACAGCCCGCCGTACCCTTCTGCCTCGTCGGGGAACATACGTACGAACTTGCGCGCGTTGTACAGGTCGTACGTGATGTCCTCGAATTCGCGCCGGTTGTACTCGAGCAGATCGCCGATCTTCCGCCGTTCTTCGCTCGTCGGGTCAGCGCCGTCTGCGCGGCGTTCGGACGCGCCCTTTGCGATCGCCGCCTCGAGTTCGGCCTTGCGCTGGGCGTCGATGTCGGCGTCGAAGAAGCTCACGGCATCCTCCTACGGCACGAGCTGCGTGCCGACACCCTTGTCCGTGTAGATCTCGAGCAGCAGCGAATGAGTCAGCCGCCCGTCGATGATATGCGTCTTGTGCACGCCATGGCGCACGGCCTTGACGCACGCGCGGAGCTTCGGGATCATGCCGCCGTACGCGGTTTTCTCGTCGAGCAGCTTCTCGGCATCGGCGATGCGCAGCGTCGAGATCAGCGACTCCTCATCCTCGCGGTTGCGCAACAGCCCGCCCACGTCGGTGAGGAACACGAGCTTCTCGGCCTGGAGGGCGATCGCCATCTCGCCTGCGACCTCGTCGGCGTTCACGTTGTAGGTCGCGCCATCGGCCCCAAGCCCCAGGCACGCGATCACAGGCAGTCGACCGCCGTCGAGGATCGAGAGGACGGGCCCCGCATCGATGCGCTCGACACGCCCGACGTAGCCGATGTCGACCGGCTTGCTCGGCGCACCCGGTTTGCTGCTGACAGTCGGCTGAAACTTGTTCACTTGGATAATGCCGAACTCCCGGCCGCAATGGCCGGCGGGCACCACGCCGAACCCGCGCACCTTGGCTTGCAGCATCACGTTGACCTCATCGACAAGGACACGCTCGACGAGCTTGATCGCCTCGCCGTCCGTCACGCGGTAGCCGTCGACGAAGCGCGGCGTGAGGCCGGCGGCGCGCATCTCTTGACTGATATGGCCGCCGCCGCCGTGTACGACGACGGGCTTCATGCCAACGCTGTGCATGAAGACCACGTCGCGCAGGATCGAGTCGACGTACTGCTCGTTGTCCATCAGGCTGCCGCCGAACTTGACGATGACGATCTTGCCCTGAAACGCCTGGATGTACGGCAGCGCCTCGACGAGCACGGCGGCTTTCTGGATCAACCTGCGCACCATGACACCACTCTACATATTAATCCTGACGTATTCGGGCGACAGATCGCACGTCCAGATCACGCTGCGGCCGGTGCCCTCGTTGAGCGAGACGCTGACGCGAACCTCGTCGCCGGCCATCACCTCGCCGAGCCGCGCTCCGTCGTGCTCGGCCGGCATGCCCGAGCGCATCACGACGACGTCGCCGAGCGCCATCTCGACGTGCTCGACGTCGAAGGTTACCTCCGACGCGCCGAGCGCGGCCATCACCCGGCCCCAGTTCGGCGAGCCGCCGTGCAGCGCACACTTGACCAGTGTCGAGTTGGCGACCGCGCGTGCGGCGACTTCAGCGTCGGCCTCCGATGCCGCGCCGCGCACGACGACCTCGATGAACTTCGTCGCGCCCTCGCCGTCCTGAACGATCATCTTCGCGAGCGCAGAGCACGTCGCCCCAAGCGCCTCCTGGAAGGGCGCGGCGCCGAAGTCGCCATTGATCTCGTCGTTGCCGGCGCGGCCGTTCGCGAGCATGAGGACCATATCGTTCGTGCTCTGGTCGCCGTCGATCGTGATGCGGTTGAACGTGCGCGCCGCGGCTTCCTGCAGCGACCGCTGCATGAACGCGCCGTCAACGACCGCGTCGGTCGTGATGAACGCGAGCATCGTGCGCATGTTCGGCTCGATCATGCCCGCGCCCTTGGCCATCGCGCCGATCGTGATCGTCTGCCCCTCCACGGTGAACCGGAAGGCGAACTCCTTCGTGCGCGTGTCGGTGGTCAGGATCGCCTCGGCCGCCGCGTGCGCGCCGGACGCGGCTGCGCCCTCAACGAGCGCAGGCACAGCGTCGAGCACGGCGTCGGTCGGCAGGTACTTGGCGATCGGACCGGTCGAGGCGTGGAGCACGTCGCCGGGCCGGCAACCGAGCGCCTGCGCGGTCGCCTCGACGATGCGCATCGCGTCTTCGTACCCGCGCTCGCCCGTGCAGCAGTTGGCGTTGCCGCTCGTGACGACGATCGCCTGGGCGGTCCCGTCGGCCAGGTGCGCCTTCGAGATCGCCACGCAGACGGCGGCCGCCTTGTTCGTCGTGAAGACGCCGGCGGCCCGGCATGAGCGGTCCGTGGCGACGAGCGCCAGGTCTGCCCGTTGGCGCTTGATGCCGCAGTGGACGCCGTTGGCGATGAAGCCGCCGGGCGCCGTTATGCCGCCTTCGATCTGGTGCATCAGCGCAGCAAGGCCTCCGTCTCGTCGAAGCCGCACATCAAGTTGAAGCACTGGACCGCCTGACCCGAGGCGCCCTTGATCAGGTTGTCGATCGCGCTCACGGCGACGACGCGGCGCCCATTCACGTACAGGCCGATGCGGCACCGGTTCGTGCCCGACACGTCCGCTGTGCGCGGATAGCTCCCGAGCGGCAGGAGGCCGACGAACGGCTCGTCGTCGTAATCGGCCGCATAGAGCGCGTGCACCTCGTCGGGCGTCATCTCGTCGGCGAGTTCCAGGTATGCCGTCGTCAATATGCCGCGCGTCATCGGCACGAGGTGCGGCGTGAAGTGCACGGCGACGGCGCGGCCGAAGAGCCGCGAGCATTCCTGGTCGATCTCGGGCTGATGGCGGTGGGCGCCGATGCCGTACGCCTCGACGTTCTCGTTGCACTCGGCAAAGAGCAGCCTCGGGTTGAGCGCCCGGCCCGCGCCGCTCGCGCCGCTTTTCGAGTCGAAGATCACGCGCGCCGGATCGACGAGCTTCCGCCTCAGCAGCGGCGCAACAGCGAGAACTGCGCCCGTCGGGTAGCAGCCCGGATTCGCCACGAGCGACGCGTTCGCGATCTCGCCGCGGTACAGCTCCGGCATGCCGTAGACGGCCTCTGCAATCAGGTCCGGGTGCGTGTGCCTCGTTGTGTAGACACGCTCGTAGACGGCGACGTCCTGGAGGCGGTAGTCGGCGCTGAAGTCGATCACCGTGATGCCGCGCGCGTGGAGGTCGGCGCCCACGTCCATCGACTTCGCGTGCGGTAGGCACAGGAACGCGACGGCGCACTCGCTGGCGAGCGTCTCGTAGTCAGGCTCCTCGATAACGAGCTCGACGAGCCCGTCGAACTGCCCAAACACCTCGCCGACCGGCTTGCCGATGTTGTCGATCGCATAGAGGCGCCGGACGCGCGCGTGCGGATGCGCCAGCAGCAGCGCAAGCAGCTCGCGGCCCGTGTAGCCGGTTGCGCCGACGATCGCGATGTCGATTGTCTTGTCAGCCATTGCCGTCCTCCCGGTCAGGCCGGGTTCGGTTGAGTCACGCTGTTTATGAAGCGCTCGATGTCGAGCGCGGTGTCACGTGCTCTCTCGTATTGCGGCCAGTGCCCGCAGCGCTCCCACATCACAACGTGCGCGTCCTGAAGGTCGCGCCCGAAGTGCTCGGCGTGCTCGGGCGGCACGATCCGGTCGTCGCGCCCCCAGATCACGAGCGCCGGGATGGCGATCTCCCTGAACCGCTCGACGAGCACGGCGTGGTCCTTCGGGATCAGCCGCCGCGCGATGTACCTCGCCGCGCGCGGGAAGCCCGGGCTCGAGACCACCTCGACGGCGGTCTCCAGCGCTTCGCGCGGCACGTTGGCCAGGTCGAACGTACCGAGCCGGTACGTCGCCTCGACGCCGGCCGCCGCTCTGCCGTGCCGGATGAGCCGGGCCGCGAGCCGATCGTGCCACAGCGGGCACGAGGCGATCGCCCCAAAAAATCCGCGGAAGCGCGTCACGAACGGCGGCAGCTTCTGCGGATACGCCGCCGCGGCGACGAGCACGAGCCCACGCACCCGGCGCGCGAACGACTCGTCGAGCAGCGCCAGAAGTGACAGGGCGCCGCCATACGAGTGGCCGACGAGCACGATGTCGTCCAGCCCGCCGACGGCCTCGACGGTCCGGCGGAGCATGCCCGACAGCCACGCCGGCGTGTAGCGCTCGGCCCGCGGTAGGTGCCTGAGCTTCGGCTTGTCGCTCAGGCCCATGCCGGGCAGGTCGGCCGCCACCAGGCGCCACCGGGCCGCCAGATGCTGCCAGACGTAGCGCCAGACCCGTTTCGAATCGAACAACCCATGTGTGGCCACAATCGACAGGGCCGATTGTGGCTTGGCAGAAGCTGTCGCTTCTGCGGCCACCAACGAGGTTGATCTTGACCCAGCAGAAGCTGTCGCTTCTGCGGCCGTCGGTCTTGACCCAACCGCGCCGGGTGCCGAGTCCCAGTAGCGGACGCGGATCGGGCCGTCGGGGCTGTCGAGTTCGAGAGTGCGGGTCTCGGGCTCGTCGCCGAGCCATCGTTGGTCAAAGAGCTCTGTTTCGGACCGCGACTGATCGAACACAATGCGGGCGTTCCCCAAACGTCGGCTGCCGACGAGACACGCCATTATAGGGGAAGTCGCGGCGCCCGAAACGTAAAAAGCAGAAGGCCAGGCCCTCTGCTTTCCAGCGTCTCCAATCGGTTGTCGTCGCTACGTCGTGCCGGTGTGCCCTCCTTACCGCTTGGAGAACTGGAAACGGGCTCGGGCGCCAGGTTGCCCGTACTTCTTTCGCTCCTTCATCCGGGGATCCCGGGTGAGGAAGCCGAGCTGCTTGAGCTGGAGCCGGAGCGACGGGTCGTAGGCTGTGAGCGCCTTGGCGAGGCCGTGCCGGAACGCGCCCGACTGGCCCATCGGCCCACCGCCCCTGACCCGCGCGACGATATCGAACCGCCCGGCCATCCGAACAGCCTCGAGCGGCGAAAGCGCTTTGGTCAGGAGCGTATCGGTGGGGAAATACTCCTTCGCGTCGCGGCCGTTGACGCGGACGTTGCCCGCACCGGGCCGCAGTCGCACGGAGGCGACGGCCGTCTTGCGCCGCCCAGTGGCAACGTATTCCTCGATCGTCGCGCCAGGGGTCATGTCGCTCTCAGACCTCCAGAGGTTCAGGCTTCTGTGCCGCGTGCGGGTGGTCGGGCCCGGCGTAGACCTTCAGCTTGCGGAATATGGCCCGCCGGAGCCGGTTCCGGGGCAGCATCCCGCGCACGGCATGCTCGATTATACGCTCCGGGTGCTTCTTGAGCACGTCCTTATACGAGCGGACCTTCCGGCCGCTCGGGTAGCCGCTGTAGGTGTCGTACTCCTTCTGCTCGGCCTTCCGGCCGGTCACGTGGATCTTCTCGGCGTTGACGACGATGACGAAGTCGCCGGTGTCCACGTGCGGTGCGTACGTCGGCTTCCGCTTGCCGCGAAGGGTATCGGCCACCACGGTCGCGAGGCGACCGAGAACCTTGCCGCCGGCGTCGACCACGTACCACCTCTTATCGAGGTCGGCCGGTTTCGGCATGTACGTTTTTGTACTCATCAGAGAAAGCACCTGGTCCGAGCCAGAGTGAAAACACGCTTTTACCTGCATGCGGGCGGGGTGTCAACCAGATTTTTCCCCTGAGCCCGGAAACGGCTCGGGCGGCGCGACGCCGGCCGGGGCACCGTTCACAACCCCCGCTGCTGCCTGCGCCGCTCTCGGCGGGCCTCACGCTGGGAGCGGTGCATGGTCCGGCGCATGGTACGTGCGGCGCGTTCGCTCTGCTCTCGGTCGGTGGCTTTCTGCTCGATGCGCCGGATAAGCTTCTCGACGTTCTGGCGGTCCTCGAAGAACTTGGCGGCACGCTGGGTGTTGTTGCCGAAGAGCGGAAACAGGATCGGCGAGAGGAAGATGAGCCCCTGGTTAACGAAGAAGGTGAGCGGCTTGTGCGCCTCGAGCATGAGGACGGCTGGGGTCTCCATCCCGAGCTGGGAGATCTTGGTGGCGACCTTCTCGATCGTCTCCTCCCAGTCGACGGGCTTGTCAAGCTCGTGGTACCACATGCTACTGGTTCTCGGCGTCGCGCTTGCAGCGGGCGTGCGTGTTGACGATGCGCATGACCGTGGTGCGACTCCCCGGAGCGTCGGCGCCATCGCCGCCGAACCGGACGATCAGCGCCCGGAATGGCTCGAGTCGGCTGCGGGAGGCGAACGGGCTGAGCTTCACGCCGAAGTCGGAGACGTAGACGCGGCGAACGTCGTCCCACGCAATCCGCTTCCTGAACACCCCATTCTTGTACGAGGCGCTGCGGGTTGTCAAACGGTACGCGATGGGGAACAGCCAATCGGAAAGCGAGCCGGCCAGGATGAGCGCGCCCAGCATGGTAAGCCACGGGCTCCGGAACGCAAGGTGAATGAGCACGAGGGCGACGGCGAGCATGAGGATGACCGCGGCGCTCTTCTTCGGGTTCTCCGGGAGAAGATGAACGCGCCATTCGGCGAGGGTCTCTTCGGCCGAATCGTCGGGGTCCGGCGTTGGCTCCAGGCTCTCGTCGCGGCTGGTATCGTCTTGAGTGGCTTCGTCGGCCATCGCGCTCGTTGGTCTCCATCGGCGACGACATCAATGCTACCAGGCGCATGAGCCGGCTTCAAGCGTTGCGTGCGCGGCACCGATTGCGCATCGTCATGTGGCCAAACCAAACCCGGTCCTGTATAGTCACTGGCCAATACTGACCGCTGGAGGTGGATGCAGCAATGAGCAACGCGCACAGGGTGGTGATCCTCGGCTCGGGCCCGGCCGGTCTGACGGCGGCCATCTACACGGCGCGGGCCGATCTCGGCCCGGTCGTCGTTGAGGGGGCCGACGCCGGGGGCCAGTTGATGATCACGACCGACGTCGAGAACTACCCCGGCTTCGAAGAAGCGATTACCGGGCCGGCACTGATGGACGTAATGAAGAAGCAGGCGGCGCGGTTCGGCACCAACTTCGTCGCCGGCAACGCGACGGCCGTTGACGTGACGAAGCGGCCGTTCACGGTCGAGACGGGCGACGGCACGCTCGAGGCGCAGGCGCTCATCATCGCCACCGGCGCGCAGGCCAAGTGGCTCGGCCTGGAGAACGAGCAGCGGCTGCGCGGGCACGGGGTGTCGGCGTGCGCCACGTGCGACGGCTTCTTCTTCCGCGGCCAGGTGGTGTACATGGTCGGCGGCGGCGATTCGGCCCTGGAGGAATCGACGTTCCTGACCAAGTTCGCGTCGAAGGTCTATGTCGTGCATCGCCGCGACGAGCTGCGCGCGTCGAAGTACATGCAGCAGCGCGCGCTCGACAACCCGAAGATCGAGGTGCTCTGGAGCACGGTGGTCACCGACGTCCTCGGCGACGACCAGGTGACCGGGCTCCGGCTCAAGGACGTCAAGACCGGCGAGGAACGCGAGGTCGAGGCCGACGGCCTGTTCCTCGCCGTGGGGCACAAACCGAATACGGATCTCTTCCGAGGGCAGATCGAGCTCGACGAAGTTGAGTACATCAAGCTCGCCGGGCCAGGCACGGCGACGAACGTCGAGGGCGTGTTCGGCGCCGGCGACGTGGCGGACCACACGTACCGCCAGGCGGTCACGGCGGCCGGCATGGGCTGTCAGGCCGCGCTCGACGTCGAACACTGGCTCGCCGCACAGGAATAGCCGGAAGGTTCTCTGGCCAACAGCACCGCGCCGGGTGAGACGAACGAGGGGAGGCAGGGATGAACTGCGTTCGTGACGGCTTGCCGGCCAGGTTTCAGTGCACCCAATGCCTGAGGCCGTTCTGCGGGGCGTGTGTGACGTTGACCAAGGTCGGCAGACTCGAGATACCCGTCTGCCCGCTGTGCGGCGGGCCCGTTCAGGAGATCGCGACGGCGGAGCCTTCGCGGGTAAGCTTCTGGGAGTACCTGATCACCGCTCTCACCTACCCCCTGTCAGGCAAGGGGGTGCTGCTCATCGTGCTGAACGGCTTCTTCGTCGGGATCTGCCTTTTCGTTGGCACCGTGGCTTCCTTCAGCTTGTTTGGGGCCTTCCTCGGGCTGGCCATCATGATGTTCGGGATCGGGTACGTCTACTGGCTTCTCTTCAACATCGTCCAACAGAACGCGTTGGGGAAAGACGAGCCACCATCGATGCCGGAATTGACCGGCTTCGGCGAGGTCTTCTCGGCCTTGTTCAAGGTGCTCCTGATGTTCGCCGTGTGGACGACACCGGCCGTTGTTGTCCGGCACGCGGCCCAGGGCGAACCACATGAGCTGTTCACGGCCATCGGCATGGCCCTGGCGGGGCCGTCGACGCTGTGGTCGTACGTCATTGGTCCAACACACCTTCTCGGCGTACGCGTCGTGGCGGGCGTTGGTCTTCTCTTCATCCCGATGTCTCTGTTGGCGGTGGCGACGTTCAACTCGCTCCGGGGCGTTCATCCGATCCCGCTATTGCAGACGATGGTGCGGGCACCGCTCCAGTACCTGGCGTGCTGCGTGGCGTTCTATGCGGCGACCGCCGCGATCTCCGTGATGTGGGCTTTTGTTGCGGGCGCCACGGGCCTGACCGTCGGCCTAATCCTGTTCCCGCTGGTGCTCGTGTACTGCGCCTTCGCGGTCGGGCGCATCCTCGGGGGCCTGCACGCGGCAAACAGAGAACGCTTCGGCTGGGTGCGCCGGTAGGCTCGGCGCGTTTCGCCGAAGCTCGATGCTTTGGTTGGGGCCTGGCCTTCGGCCGTCTTCTGGGCTCGCCCTACAACCGGGCATCAACGCATACTCCTGGTGATAGTCGGAAGGTGCGCTAGCAGGTTGCTGAGAAACCCATGCGCTGCCAAGATGGCGTCGTCTTCTGATCGGGAGTTGTGTCGCCCCTTCGGGGCCCCGTTGATCTGTCTTCTCGCCGACAACCCGGGCTTACGGGCTTGTTGAAAAAGCCTGGAGACAGGCTGTGCAAAACGCGGTTCGCCCCGGCGGGGCGGAATGTGAGTAGCCGGGGGTGAAACCCCCGGACCAGGAGCGATGCCCAAAAGACCCGGCCCTGAAGGGGTCGAACTGGCCGACCACCAGTTGCCACTGTGCAACCCCTTCGGGGTTGGATTGGCGTTTCCGCGCGCTCGTTCCTCCGGGTTTCACCCGGAGCTACTCACGTTGCGCCCCTGCGGGGCACATCAGCCACGGCCTCTGTCAACAGGCGCTTAGGGCCCCGGCCTAGATTCTGGGCGGGCCTTTGGCCCGCTCGGCCTTCGGCCCTGAGTGGCAAATCGGGCGGTCGGGAGTCGTTTTTCGGCAGCCTGCTACAGCAGGCCTGCTACAGCAGGGCGTCCATCTTGGTGGCCAGGATCCTCTCGGGGACGAGGCCGATGCTTTGGTCCTGGACCTCGCCGTTCTTGAAAAACATGACGGTGGGCACGCTCATGATGCGGAACTTCATGGCGGTCCGCTGGGCGTTGTCGACGTCGACGTGGGCGACGACGGCCTTGCCGTTATAGTCACCGGCGATCTTCTGGATGATCGGGTCGAGGTGCACGCACGGGGCGCACCAGTCGGCCGAGAAGTCGACGAGGACGGGCTTGTCTGATTTGAGGACTACTTGCTCGAAGTTGCTGTCGTCGACATGAACGAGATTCGACATCGGGCGGTCTCCCCTAGCTCGTGCGTTGAGCATGTTCTGGTATGCGTGTTGATATCCGCTGCGCTGTTTGCGCCATTCTACCGCACGCATTGCCTGGGATGTCAAGATTCTAACAGCGGCACGGCTGAGGATCGTTCCCGGCGCGGCAGGTTGACGCCGGCCGGACGGGGTCAGGTGCCGGGAATCGGCTCGCCGCCGGAGCGGAGGATCACCTCGAGGTCGGTCTCGACGTCGAACCCCTTGAGGAGCAGTCGGAGTCCTTCGGCGACCTGCTCGGTGCCGGGCTTCATCAAGAACATGCCGCGCAGGGTCCTGCCGATGTCCTGCGTGCTGGGCCAGCCGGTGAACTCCTTGATGGCGATGTCGAGCAGCGCGTAGGCATCGCGCTGGCTCTTGACCTCCTGGTTGTAGGCGATGACAAGGTGGGTGCGGGCGGCCGCGAACATGCGCCGTTTGTAGTCGAGCTTAGCGATGACCCGCTCGAGGTCGCGATTGGGGGTGGCGATTCGGTTGACGGCCTTGAGGTCGCTGACGCCGTTGGCCAGGTAGCCCGCGGCATATTCAAGGCGTCCGAAGATCTCGCGTTTGGCCGTATTCTCGCGATCGATCTGGATCTTAAGGTTCGCCCTCTTCTGCTGGAAGAGCTCGATCATCTGTCCCCGCTTGACCTCGACGCGGGACTTGGCGGCCTCGTTGCCTTTTGCCGCCTTGAACTCCTGCCTGATCAGCTCGTGGGCTCCCTGGACCTCGATGATCACACTGAGGATGCGCTTGAAGGCCGGCTCCGGCGGCGGTGGCGGCTCGGCAGCCTCGTCGTCGCCGGTCTCGCCATTGCCCTCGTTGTCCTCTTGTTCAGTCTGGGCCAGGAGCGTGCCGCTGCTGCCGAGGTCGCCGTTACGCCCAGGTGAGCGGCCGCTGTCGAACAGGCGTTGGCCGAAGCCGCCGAAGTCGACATCGAGGCCGTCGTCCTCGTCGGTATCGTCCTTCTCTTCGTCGTCCTTACCGTCGTCCTCGGCTTCCTCTTCGGCGGGCTGCTGTTCTTGCTCGGCGACGATGAGGGGGTGATAGACGGGGTTGGCCATGACGAGTTCCTTAACCTCGTCCTCGAGCTGGGCGGCGAGCTGGCTCTCGGAGTAGCCGCGCTTGCGCAGCGAGGGGCTGTAGTAGCGCTTCGCGACGTCGGTGCTTCCGTACTTGAAGTAGCGGGTGAAGTACTCGATGGCGCGCTTGTGCTCACCCAGCTCGACGAGGACGCTGCCGTAGATGTAGTTGAACTCGGCCTGGGTATCGAACTGGCCGCTGCAGACGAAGAGCCGTTTCTCGGCGGCTTCGTAGCTGGCCTGTTGATAGTCGAGCTTGCCGACCTCGTAGTAGGCGTGCATCAGGTAGCGGTCGTCGAGCTTGCTCTGCCTGGGCGCGAGGCGCCGGTAGCGCTCGAACATGGCGAGGGCGGTCCGGTAGTCGCGGCGCTTGAAGCTGCTCATGCCGACGGCGTAGTAGCACTCTTCGAGGTACGGCTTGATCCGGGGCTGGATGTCGGCGTGCTCGGCGACCGCCTTGTCGAAGGCGGCCAGGGCGCTTTCGTACTGCTCGTTCTGGAAGTGGCGGATGCCCTGCACGGCTTCGCTGTAGGCGCGGCCCGTGTGCTCGGCGAGCTCGATCGCCTCGTAGTTGCGCTCGAACTCGTCGGTGTCGGCGTACCGGCGCTTGAGCAGCTCGACGATGCGGACCATGTCGACGTAGTCGGTGTCGGCCGAGAGCGTGCGTAGTTGGGCAACGTAGCGGCCCGCTTCGACCTCGCGGATCTTGGCCTCGATCTTGTCGATCTGCTCCTGGATGTCCTGGCCGTAGGTCGTCATGGAGTACTGCTCTCTGATCTTCATGTACTCCTGCTTGGCCGTGGTGAAGTCGCCGGCGAGCTCGAGCCGCTGCGCGTTGTTGTAGATCTGCTCGGCCGCGGCCTCGAGTTCCTTGAAGTGCTCTTCCTTGATCAGGGCGATCTGCTCGCGGATCTTGACGATATACGACGAGGTCGGATAGGCCTGCTCCGCGGCGATGAGCACCTCGAGCGCGCGCACGATTTCGCCGCCCTCGATCAGGGCACGGGCGCGGTTGTACTCCTCGATGGAACGGATCTCGACGATCTGCGGGCCGACCTCGGCGCCGACGGCGTCGAGCACTTTCTTGACGGCATCGGTGAGGGGGAACGTCTCGCGAGCGGCCTGGACGATGTGCATCGCGCGCGCGTAGTCATTATCGGCGGCGGCTTTCTTGGCGGCCTCGACGAGGTCGCGAGCGATCTGCTCGCCGCTCGTGTCGAAGACGCTGTCGCCCTGACTGACGCGCGGCAGCTCGCGATCGTAGTCGGCGAGGTCGACGCCGTGCAGGTCCTTGCCGCGCAAGATGCCGGTCTCGTCGATAGCGTAGGTGTCTCGGCCGGTGCGGCCGTACGCCTTGGGGCGAGCGTAGCACAGGAAGCCGTCCTCGTTGGCGCGGAGCATAATGAGCTCGTAGCCGGTCGGCTCGCGGCGCAGGTCGGGCATGGCCGAGTAGCGGAGCGACTCGAGCTCGTCGAGGGCCGCGTACTCGAATGCGCCGTTGTCGTTGGTGTCGAAAAAGCAGCCGTAGCGCGCGTAGTACTGGGTGACGCAGACGGCCGCGAGCGCACGGCGGGCGCTGTGCTCGTTGCGCCGAACGGTGTTCTTGACGCTCTTGCCGAGGCTGTACCAGGCGCCGAGGCCGAAGGCGAGCACGACCCAGGCGAACCCCAGGTTGACGCCCCAGGCGGCCATCCGCTTGTCCTTGAGGAGGCCGCCGCGGCGCCGGATGTTGGCGAGCGAGACAAAGCCCAGGATGATGCCCAGCAGCCAGCCGAGACCGAGCAGCAAGGGGCCCAGCATGCCGCAGATGAAGCTGATCAGCGGCAGGGTGGACGAGATGGCGTGCTCGCGGTCGAGGTGGGCCGGCTGGATGAAGGTCTCGGTGGGCAGATACGCACCGGGTTGACCGACGCCGGGATGGGTCGTTACCAGCGCCCCGGCCTCGGGGAAGGGTTCGGCCTCGCCGGCCAGCGGTGTCTCACCCTTGAACAGGATCTCGACGTCGCCAATGGTGATGATCGAGCCGACGGCGATGGTCGCTTCGCCCACCTGCTCGCCGTCGACGAGGAGGCCTTGCTTGCTCAGGTCGCGGACGATGAACTCATCCCCGCGCTTCTCGACCCGCGCGTGGTGGCTGGCGATGCTGGGGTCGTCGATCGTCAGGTCGTTCTCGTCGGACCGGCCGATAAGGATGGTGCGGCTCTCGAGCTCAATGGTCTGTTCGAGCTCGTGGTTGGGATGCACGATGAGCTTGATCACGGACGGCGGCCCTTAGTCCTGGTCACGGTCATTGCAGCACTACTCGGAGCGAGCCCCGGACGAACCCTCTAAAGGCCTTCGAGCACCTCGAGTAACTGGAAGGCCTCTGAGCGAACCTGCCAAGATTCGTCATCCAGCAAAGGTCCTGCTATTTGAGCCAGTTGACGCGTGTCTTTATCATCCAACTGGTGTGACATCGCCAAATCCAGAAGTGCAGTGAGTGCAGCGGCCCTGGTGTGTTCAGACTCCGCCCCGTCCAAGAGCGCGAGAAGGTCTGGCATCGCTCTGCGCCCGAAGGGTGTCGATAGAAGGTAACACGCCTCTCCAGACCCCACGCTGGGGGCGTTGCGCAATTCCTGAAGCATTACGTGCATCCACGCCTCGCCCGTCTTCTCGAGCTCATCGCGGAGAAGGCCATGGAAACGCGGTTTTCTGGACCACCTTTGCTCCTGCACCTTTACATAGGCAGCCCACAGCTGCTCCGCCTTGTCGGTGTCTGAGGCTTTCTCCAGACTCCTGATGAGAGCTCGGAGACGATTGTACCTTACCCGGTAGCGAATCTCTGGAACTGCGATCCACGTAAGCACACCCAAACATAATGCCACTCCCACCGCGCGGCGCAGCAGAACCTTCTTTGCGCGCATGACTCACTTCTTTCTTGGTTTCCTAAGACCTGCGTGACTTCGCCTGTCTATAGAAGAATACGATAAGACCAGCCCGGTTGGCCGCGGCGTCACCGGTAACAAAAATAATGCCACGAACCGCCAGGTGTGTCAAGGCCGCCGGCTCGCCGGGCAGGCGGGTCCCGGGCTCGGGCAAGAGGTGCTATTCGTCCTCTTACTCGTGCTGCTCCTCAGCGGCCCACTCGGCTTTGAGGCGTTCGATCTGGGGAATCGCCCGCTCGTATGTTTGCTTCTCATGAGCCGGGAGGGCGTTGATGGCGGCGATCGCCCCGTCGAGCACTTCCATCGCCTTGTCGATCTCGCCGCTCTTCTTGTAGAGGTGACTGAGTCGAGCGTACACCATCATGGCCGTCCCGAACTCGGGGAGGGCGTCCTTGTGGTCAAGGCAGGTTCTGAAGTGCTCGATCGCCTTGTCGTCGTGCCCGGCCCCCAGGTGAATCATGCCGGCTAAGAAATGGTACTCGGCCCGTTCAGGATCGGCCTCGATCGCCTTGGCCAGGATCTCGAGTGCCTTGTCCGGATCGGGGTCGTCGGTCTGTTCCAGGTACTCGACAGCATCGACGTAGTGAACGGCCGGGTCGTCGCGCCCAAGGGCCTTGGCGACATGCCCCTGCACGCCGAGGCCACGCAGGTTCTTGGCGATGATGACGCCGTTGCCGTCGAGCAGGAAGTTGGTCGGGATGCTGCGGATGCTGAACATCGCCGCGTACGCGGACTGCCATCGCTTCTTGTCGCAGATCTGCGGGTAGGTCAGGCCGTAGTCGTCGGCCATCCGGCGCAGGTCGTCGAACGAGCCGTCGAGACTGATCCCGAGCACGCCGAGGTCGTCGCCGCCATAGGTATCGTGGACGATCTGTATGTAGGGGAGCTCGCCCTTGCAGGGCGCGCACCACGAGGCCCAGAAGTCGATGAAGAGCAGCTTGCCCTTGTAATCGGTGAGTTTGAGCTGGTCGCCGTCGATCGTTGTGGCCGAGAAGGTGTCGTAGTGGAGGAACTTGTTGCCGACCTCGAGGCCCTCCTTGGGCTCGTCCGCTGCCTTCGAGCATGCAGCGCCGAGGACGAGAGCGCACACGGCCCCCACGAAGATCACAAGGCTTCTACGCATCACGTGTCTCTCCTCTGTGCGCCTAGTTGTGCTGTTGATTGTACTGCCCATCGCTGTGTTCCGTCCGCCTTTTCAATCACAACCTCACGCGCCGGCCGTGTGGTTCCGGCCGCCGGCGAGTTCGAGCACCGCATCGGCGAAGTATCCGCTCCGGTGCAGCCAGCGGACAACGACGGCCACGACTTCGTAGACACCGGCGTCACGCGCCTCGGCGGCGAGGGCGTCGAACGCCTGCGTGCAGTGGGCGGCGGCCTCGTCACGCGACAGGTGCGTATAGGCGTTCACCCAGCCGGGATCAGTGTCGCGGTCGGACCAGTCGTCGTAGATCTGGAACAGGACCCCGAACCGGCGACCGACGCGTGCGGCGGTGTCTGCCGTCGACGAGCCCAGCAACGGAAGCTGAAAGGCAAGCTCGAAGAGCACGCCGGTCTTGAGCTCGGCCATCCGGAGATAGGTGTCGAACCCGAGGTTCTCCTGTTCCAGGCGGCGCTCGACGAAGATGCCGTGGATAAGCGACTTGACGGCCCGCACGCACGCGGCGATCACGTCGGTGCTACGCGGCATGCGTAGCGCGTAGTCGATGGCCTCGCAGATGAAGTGGTCGCCCACGAGGACGGCGTCCGGGCTGCCGAAGACGGCGTTGACGGCCGGCTCGTGGCGGCGCTCGGTGGCGCCATCGATCACGTCGTCGTGAATGAGCGAGGCGAAGTGCAGCAGCTCGACGAGGACGCCGCACCGCACCGCGTAGTCGGCGTCGCAGAAGCCGCGCTCGGCGAGCACGAGCGGGATGATGGCGCGGACGCGCTTCGCTTCCTTGCTGAGCAGGATGCGGTTGGCGGCCTCGAGCATGGCGCCGACGCGCTCGCCGTAGGGGCTCGCGCCGATGAGCGCGCGGTGGGCGGCGTTGACGAGCGCGCGGTAGCGCTCAATCGTCTCGCCCAGCGCGTCGGCCGTCGTATTCGAGGCGGTGTCGCTCACGTCCCCATGTCCCACGAGGCGAGGTAGTGTTTCTGCTCGGCGGTGAGCTTGTCGATCGAGACGCCCATCGACTTGAGCTTGAGCCGAGCGACCCAGCCGTCCACCTGCTCGGGCACGTCGTAGACCTGCACCTTGAGCTTGCCGCCGTTGTTGATCGCCCACTCGGTCGTGAGCGCCTGGACCGAAAAGCTCATGTCCATCACGCTGGCCGGATGGCCCTCGGCGGCGGCCAGGTTGATCAGGCGCCCCTCGGCGAGCAGGAAGATGCGCCGGCCATCGTCGAGCACGTACTCATCGACGCAGTGGCGGACGTCCTTGTTCACCTTCTTCGCAAGCGCCTTGAGCGCGGGGATGTCGATCTCGACGTCGAAGTGGCCGGAGTTTGCGACGATGGCGCCGTCCTTCATTTTCAGG
>CAZCQN010000009.1:0-37413 GCA_964500825.1 uncultured Verrucomicrobiota bacterium
CGTGCGGGCGGTATCTCATGTGCTCAATTCAGGCGCCGGGCCGCTCGCCGCACACCGATCGTGCGCGACAGCCCCGTCAGCGCCGTCCGGACGTAGCGCTACTCGGGCTTCGGCTCGGGCGGCGTCGGCTTCGGCTCCTCCTGGGTGCCGGCCGCCATCTTGTCGCGGATCGAGCTGATCCCGACGGCGATCGCCGCCAGACCGCAGATGATCAGGATCGGCGGAATCGAGCCCTTGAGCACCATGATAAACGACTGCCACCACGTGGGCGTGCCACCGGCAAAGACCAGGAGCACCACGCCACCAACAAGGAAAACAAGCCCAAAAATCAGTACGACCATCCCAACGTCTCCTTTATTTCCCTCGCACGTTGGCCAAGTTCGGCGTTGACCGAGTTCGGCGCATGCTAGGCAAGCGATTCGGCGCATGTCAAACATTTTTTCAGACAAGCACCTCAGGAACGCAGCGCGGCGGCGCTGAGACGAAGTTTGTTGCCCACGGATGCGGGCGGTCGCATAATGCGCCTCGCTGCGAAGACCCAACCACACACAGGCAGGCGTCGATGAAGCTCACCGTCAGCAAGACCGTGATCGAGCTCGTCCAGGGCGACATCACCGAGCTCGAGACCGACGCCATCGTCAACGCCGCCAACGCGCAGCTCCAGCTCGGCGGCGGGGTCGCCGGCGCGATCCGGCGCAAGGGCGGCCCGGCGATCCAGGCCGAGTGCGACCGCCACGGCCCGATCGACGTCGGCGAGGCGGCGATCACGACGGGCGGCGAGCTCAAGGCGCGCCACGTGATCCACGCGGTCGGCCCGCGCATGGGCATCGACCGGCCCGAGGACGAGCTGCTGGCGAGCGCCACGCGCAGCTCACTCAAGCTGGCCGACGAGCACGGCCTCACAAGCATCGCGTTCCCGGCGATCAGCACGGGCGTGTTTGGCTACCCGATCGACCGCTGCGCCGCCGTGATGCTCGAGACCACGATTGACTACCTCAAGGGCCACACGGGCCTCGAGCGCGTCGTCTTCTGTCTGTTCACAGCACGCGACTACGGCGTCTTCGACGCAGAGCTCGCAAAGCACGAAGCGGGAGAGAACCAATGAGCGGCGGCCGCATCGACCGCTCCCAGGCGCGCACCTACCCGATCCGCGAGCGAACGCACAAGGTGCGGCTCGAGGATCTCGGCGCGCTGCCGAGCGGCGACTCGGTCGAGGCCCTGATCGACTCGATGCCCCACCTGCTCGGGGCCGAGGCGCTCCGCGGCGTCATCGACGCGATGGTCAGCGCGCACACGAAGGGCAAACCGGTGCTCGCGGCCATCGGCGGGCACGTCGTCAAGTGCGGCTGCACACCATACCTGATCGAGCTGATGCGCCGGCGCGTGCTCACCGGCATCGCCATGAACGGCGCGACGGCCATCCACGACTTCGAGCTGGCCATGATCGGCCAGACGAGCGAGGACGTGGCCGCCACGCTCGAGGACGGCACCTTCGGGATGGTCGAGGAGACCGGCCGGCTCATGAACGAAGCGCTCACCAACGGCGCGGCCCAGGGGCTCGGCGCCGGGCACGCGCTCGGCGAGGCGATCATCAAGGCCGACCTGCCGCACCGCGACGTGAGCGTGCTCGCGGCCGGCATCGAGCTCGACGTGCCGGTGACCGTCCACATCGCCATCGGCACCGACACCATCCACCAGCACCCGAAGGCCGACGGCGCCGCGCTCGGCGAGACGAGCTTCAAGGACTTCGAGCTGCTGGTCGCCCTGGTGGCCGAGCTCGGCGGCGGGGGCGTCTATATCAATATTGGCAGCGCCGTGGTGCTGCCGGAGGTGTTCCTCAAAGCGCTCACGCTCGCGCGCAACCTGGGCCACCCGGTCCGCGGCTTCGTCGCCGCGAACTTCGATATGATTCGCCACTACCGCCCGAGCACGAACGTGGTCGGCCGACCCGTGCGTGCCGGCGGAACCGGATATGATGTGACGGGCCACCACGAGATCATGATCCCACTGGTGACTGCGGCGATCCTGGCCCGTCTAAGGCAATGAACGCTGCGGCGACCCCCAAGCGCCGGTAGCACGCCCAAGCCGGCTATTGACAGCGCCCGGCACCGGGGCTATAAGAAACAAGAAGACCCCAAGCGCCGGCAGGTGCGGCTGTCGGCTTCCCGGCTTCTGGGAAAAGGGAGAGCCACTATGAGCAATGGCGACTACGCCGTCGATGTATTACTCGACGAGCAGATCGTCAACGAAGGACAAGTCGAAAAGGCGCGCCAGCTCGCCGCGCAGAAGCGCATCCCGCTGGTGCAGGCGCTGCGCGAGCTAAACTTCATTGACGGCAGCACAGTGGCCAAGGCGATTGCCGAGCACCTCGGTTACGAGTACGTCGACCTGTCCACAATCGAGATCAAGCGCACCGTGCTCAAGACCGTGCCGCACAGCGAGGCGCGCCGCTACAAGGCGATCCCGGTCGACATGCACGACAACACGGTCGTGGTCGCCGTGGCCGACCCGATGAACCTCAACGTGCTCGACAACCTGCGCCACGTGCTCAAGGCCAACGTCGAACCGGTGGTGGCGGACGAGGAAGAGATCAACCACGCCATCGAGCGCTACTACGGCGTCGAGGAAGAACAGGTGACCCGGATGCTCGAGGAGATCAGCGCCGGCGACATCCGCTTCTACCAAGACGACGGCAGGACGCTGACGGCCAACGAGCAGCTCACCGAGGAACAAGAGGCCGCCGAGGAAGCCCCGGTCATCAAGCTGGTGAGCTTGCTCATCCTCGAAGCGGTCCGCCACCGCGCCTCCGACATCCACCTCGAGCCGCTCGGCAAGCGGTTCCGCATCCGGTTCCGCGTCGACGGCGTGATGCGCGAGATCCAGGGCCCACCGCGCCGGCTCCAGGCCTCGGTGCTCTCGCGCATCAAGATCATGTCGAAGATGGACATCGCCGAGAAGCGCGTTCCGCAGGACGGGCGCATCATGATCAACGTGCTCGGACGCGACCTGGACCTGCGCGTCTCGGCCCTGCCGGCCCAGCACGGCGAGTCGATCGTGCTGCGCATCCTCGACAAGGAGAGCCTCCTGCTCGGCCTGCCCCAGCTCGGCTTCTCGAGCGAGGACCAGCGCATCTACGAGCGGCTCATCCAGTTGCCCAACGGCGTGCTGTTGATCACCGGCCCGACCGGCTCGGGCAAGACGACCACACTCTACGCGTGCCTCAACTTCATCAACCGGCCCGACCGCAAGATCATCACCGTCGAGGACCCGATCGAGTACATGCTCAGCGGCATCAACCAGGTGCAGGTCAACGAGGATATCGAGATGACCTTCGCCCGGGTGCTGCGCTCGATGCTGCGCCAGGCGCCGAACGTGATCATGGTCGGCGAGATCCGCGACCTCGACACCGCCAATACCGCGATCGAGGCCTCGCTCACCGGCCACCTCGTGTTCTCGACGCTGCACACCAACGACGCGCCGAGCGCGATCACCCGACTGGTCGACATGGGCGTCAAGCCGTTCCTTGTCGCCTCCTCGCTCCAGTCGGTCATGGCGCAGCGCCTGGTGCGCCGCGTCTGCCCCGAGTGCCGCGAGCCCTACACGCCGACGAGCTGGGAGCTCGAGACGTTCGAGCTCACAGACGACAAGCTCAAGGATGCCACGTTGTTCAAAGGCGCCGGATGCCGCGCGTGCAACAACACCGGCTATCGCGGCCGCGTCGGCATCTTCGAGCTGATGGCCGTGGACGAGGACGTTCAGAAGCTCATCTACAAGCGCGTGCCGAGCACCGAGATCCGCAAGCTGGCCCGCCAGATGGGCATGAAAACCCTGCGCGAGGACGGCATGCTCAAGGTGCTCGGCGGCATGACCACGCTCGAAGAAGTGATGCGCGTGACCGCCAAGGATATCGACTAGCAGGCTGCTGAAAAAGGCGTTTCGCCCGGCTTGTTTGACCGCGAGGGCCGAAGGCCCGATAGAGGATAGCCTGGGCCGTAAGGCCCAGGTTCTCGACGAGAAACACGAATCTTGAGCCCCGTAGGGGCGACAGAAGTCTTTCGCGAAAAACGGCACTCTTTTGGCGCCGGCGAGGTTTTTCAGCACCCTGCTAGGCCCGCCGGCCGACGCCCCTGCGTCGGCTTCGCGTCGGATTTGCCAGGCAAGTCCGCTTGCTCTGCAACAGCCGGGCGCCGGGCCGGACCAGCAAGTCGCCACGAACGCGACTCGTTTGTGAGAGGAAACCTGACCTATGGAAATGAACGAACTCCTGCAGATCGTCGTGGAAGAGAACGCCTCGGACCTCCACTTCTCCGTCGGCAAGCCGCCGTGCATTCGGCTTGACGGCCGCCTCATTCAGCTCGACGCCCAGCCGCTCACGCCCGAGGACACCGAGCGCTTCATGCGCAGCATCACGAGCGAGGAGCACATCCAGCGCGTGCGCGAGCAAGGCGGCACCGACTTCGGCTTCGCCTTCGGCGACCTGGCGCGGTTCCGCGTGAGCGTCTTCAAGCAGAAGGGCTACTTCGGCGTGGCGCTGCGGCTCATCCCGTCGAAGCTGCTCAGTTGGGAAGAGATCGGGCTGCCGCCCGGCATCAAGGACCTGCTCTACAAGCCGCGCGGCCTCGTCCTCGTCACCGGCCCGACCGGGTCGGGCAAGACGACCACGCTGGCGACGATGATCAACATCATCAACAACGACCGCGAGGTGCACATCATCACGATCGAGGACCCGATCGAGTACTACCACAGCCACAAGCGCGGCATCATCACCCAGCGCGAGCTCGGCGTCGACGTCCCGTCGTTCGCCGAAGCGCTCAAGCGCGGCCTGCGCCAGGACCCCGACGTGATGCTCGTGGGCGAGATGCGCGACCTCGAGACGATGGAAGCGGCGATCACGGCCGCCGAGACCGGCCACCTTGTGTTCGCCACGCTCCACACCACCGGCGCGGCCCGCACCGTGGATCGGATCGTCGACGCGTTCCCGACCAACCAGCAGGAGCAGATCCGCACGCAGCTCGCCAGCTCGATCGTGGCCGTCATCTCGCAGATCCTGCTCGTGCGCGCCTCGGGCAAAGGGCGGATCGCCGCGTTCGAGGTGATGGTGGCCACCCCGTCGATCCAGAACCTGGTCCGCGAGAACAAGACCTACCGGATCACCTCCGACATCCAGACCGGCGCCAAGTTCGGCATGAAGACGCTCGACGCCCACCTGCTCGAGCTGTACCGGGCCGGCCACATCACCTACGGCGACCTGCTGACCAAGTCGCAGGACCCCGAGTCGGTCATCACGAAACTGAAGCTGCAATCAGCCTAACCCGCCTCCGGCGGGCGAGCGCGGCCCCGGCCTGCCGCCGCGGCCCGATGCCAAGAGGACCAGACATACTATGACCGTCTACGATCAGGATTTCCTCGGCTCCCTGCTCGTCGAGCTGGGCATCATCACGAGCACGCAGTTTGGCGAGGCGACCGAGGAGCGCGAGCGAACCGGCAAGCCGCTAGGCCATATTCTCGTCGAGTTCGGCTTCATCAACGAGCGCGACATGCTCAACGTGATCGCCGACAACCTCGGCATGGAGGTCATCGAGCTCAAGGGCAAGGAGATCCCGGCCGAGGTCATCAAGACGATCGAGCCGACGATCGCCCGCGCCTACGGCGTCATCCCCGTGGCCAAGGACAACGGCACGGTCACCGTGGCGCTGTCGGACCCGCTCAATCCGACGATCCTCGACGACTTGCACTTCATGCTCGACGCCAACGTGCGGGGCGCGATCGCCAACAAGGAAGACATCGAGGAGGCGATCACCCGCCACTACGGCGACGCGAGCGAGAGCGTCGAGGAGCTGCTCAAGGAGATCGAGTCGGGCATCCCGATCAAGGAGATCGACGAGGACCAGGCGAGCGACGACGTGATCAGCCTGCGCGAGCTCGCCACCGAGGCGCCCGTGGTCAAGCTGCTCAACCTCGTGCTCATCCAGGCGATCAAGGACCGGGCGAGCGACATCCATTTCGAGCCGTTCGAAGACGAGTTCAAGATCCGCTACCGCGTCGACGGCATCCTCTACGAGATGATGCCGCCGCCCAAGCACCTAGCGCTCGCGCTCACCTCGCGCATCAAGGTGCTCTCCAACCTCAACATCGCCGAGCGCCGGCTGCCCCAGGACGGGCGCATCCAGCTCAACGTGCTCGGCCGCTCGGTCGACCTGCGCGTCTCGACGCTGCCGACCGCGTTCGGCGAGAGCGTCGTGCTCCGCGTGCTCGACCGCTCCAACGTGCAGCTCGACATCCACGCCCTCGGCTTGCGCGAGGACACGCTCGAGCAGATGAAGGAACTGATCAAGAGGCCGAACGGCATCCTGATCGTCACCGGCCCGACCGGCTGCGGCAAGACCACGTCGCTCTACTCGTTCTTGCGCGACATCAACCGGGTCGAGGACAAGCTGATCACCACCGAGGAGCCGGTGGAGTACGACCTCGAGGGCGTCATCCAGGTGGCCGTCAACCCCCGGATCGGGCTGACCTTTGCCCGCTGCCTCCGCCACATCCTGCGCCAGGACCCCGACAAGATCATGGTGGGCGAGATTCGCGACCTCGAGACGGCCGCGCTCGCCATCCAGGCGTCGCTGACCGGCCACCTGGTGATGAGCACGCTCCACACCAACGACGCCCCGGGCGGCATCACCCGCTTGGTCGACATCGGGGTCGAGCCGTTCCTGATCACCTCAACGCTCGAAGCCGTGCTCGCGCAGCGGCTGATTCGCACGATCTGCCCGCGCTGCAAGACGCCGTTCCGGCCAACCGAGTTCGCCCTGAACCAGATCGGCCTGACCCTCGAAGACGTCCAGGATAAGGAGCTCTACTCCGGCCGCGGCTGCCCCGACTGCAACGACACCGGCTACCTGGGCCGCAGCGGGATCTTCGAGCTGCTCCGGATAAGCGACGCGATCCGCGATCTGGTCATCCAGAACGCGCCCACGGTGATGATCGGCGAGAAGGCCCGCGAAGAAGGGATGCGCACGCTGCGCGAGGAAGGGATCTTGAAGATCTACGACGGCGAGACCACGGTCGAGGAGGTCGCGCGAGAAACATGAGCCTCTCGCGTATGCTCGCGAAACGTAGCGCACGGCACGCCTGCCCAGGGATCGGCACGGCAACATTTGCCTCTTGACACCTGCGAGCAGCAGTGATACGAAAGAGACGTACAGCCACGATGGTCCCACCGGTGGCGCCATCGCAAGTCAGCACAAATCAACGGCTTAGTACATAGGTCATACCGGGAGCTGAGTTGCGAATGGTGCTTGTCACTGCGATCTTGCCCTGGCCCGGCAGATTTTCTGCGTGCATGTGCATCCGGGCCGTGCTATAGAAAGCGCCTCGCTCACGCGAGAAAGCACCTCGCTCACGCGGAGCGACACAGGCACGCCGGTCGAGGGAAACACGAATGGCCCGCTACAAATACATGGCGATGACCGACAAGGGCGTCGAGGTCAACGGCGTCGTCGCGGCCGAGAACCAGGTGGCCGCCATCCAGCACATCCGCGACCTGGGCTACTTCCCGACCCAGGTGGTCCAGGAGGCCGAGCGTGCGGCATCCAGAGCAGGCCTGCCCAAGGCCAAGAGGGGCAAGGGGCTCAACATCGAGATCACCTTCCTGACCCCTAAGAGCGTGAGCGGCAGGACCCTGGCGATCTTCACCCGCCAGCTCGCCGTGCTGATCGACGCCGGGCTCCCCTTGCTCCGGTCGCTGCACGTGCTCGAGGAGCAGCAGAAGGTCGGGCCGCTCAAGGACGCCCTGATCGGCATGGCCTCGGCCGTCGAGAGCGGGAGCACGTTCTCCGAGGCGCTCGCGAGCTACCCGAAGTTGTTCAACAAGCTGTTCGTCAACATGGTCAAGGCGGGCGAGGCCGGCGGTGTGCTCGAGATCGTGCTGAACCGCGTGGCCGAGTTTGTCGAGAAGAGCCAGCGGCTCAAGCAGAAGGTCCGGGGCGCCATGATCTACCCGGCGGTTGTGATCACCGTCGCCATCGCCGTGCTGTTTTTCTTGATGACCTACGTGATCCCGAGGTTCCGGGGCATCTTCGAGAACCTCGGCCAGGAGCTCCCAACGATCACAAGCCTTTTGATCGATATCAGTACAGCAATCACAAGCCACCTGTATTACACCCACTTCCCCTTTGTCGGGATCATCCCCTTGATCCCCGTCGGGATCTACATTCTCTTCCGTCTCATTAAGGCCACCGAGAAGGGCAAGATGGGTTTGGACACCATGAAGCTGAACCTGCCGGTGTTCGGGGTGCTTGTCCGCAAGAGCGCCGTGGCGCGCTTCAGTCGGACGCTGGGCACCTTGATCACCTCGGGTGTCCCGATCCTGCAGGCGCTCAACATCGTGCGCGAGACCAGCGGGAACGAGGTCATCAGCAAGGCGGTCGGCAACGTGCACGACTCGATCCGCGAGGGCGAGTCGATCGCGGGGCCGCTGCGCGACACGAAGGTGTTCCTGCCCATGGTGATCTCGATGATCGAGGTCGGCGAGGAGACCGGCCAGTTGCCCGAGATGCTCATGAAGGTCGCCGATGTCTACGACGGCGACGTCGACACGGCGGTCGCGAGCATCACCTCGATCATCGAGCCGATCCTGATCGTGACGCTTGCCTTCATCGTGGGCTTCATCGTGATCGCGCTCTTCCTCCCGCTGATCTCGCTGATCCAGGGCATGAGCGGGGCCGAAGGCCAAGTCTAACGGAACGGGCCGCGGCTGCCTCGCTCCGGCTGCGGCCACGAAAGGACGGAAGAGATGGAATCGCTTCTCTCACACCGTAGGTGTCGGTCTGTGCCCCGGCTGCGGGGCTGCGTGGGGGCCGTCCGCGGCCCACGAGGCACAATGGGTTTTGCCCGCCGAAGGGTTCCGCGCCAGCGAGGGCTTGCCCGCCGTAGCTCGAAGAGCGAAGGCGGGCACGGGCTCCGAAGCGCGAAGCGCGAAGGCGCACGCCTGTACGTCCGCGGCTTCACGCTCGTCGAGCTGATTGCCGTCATCGCCATCATCGCCATCCTCGCGGCCCTCGTCGTCGGCCTCATCGTCTTCGCGGCCCGCAGGGCGGCGATCGCCGACACCCGGGCCCTGCTGCAGCGGCTCTCGCTCGGCATCAACATGTATCACGGCGACTGGGGCGACTACCCGCCGGACGCGCGGGTGAAAGGCGGCTGGACCAGCAACTGGTCATTCCACGACGCACACCACATCGACGAACTCACCATGCCGTCTGAAACGCTCTGGTTCTTCCTCAACGGCATGTTCACGGCCACGGTGAGCCCGGGCAGCTCGAAGCTCGCGATCGACGACGACGAGCTCGCGCGTCTGCCGCGCAAGAGCCCGTACATGGAATTCAAGGAAGGCGAGCTGAAGCACGTCGGAATCGAGTTCTGGAGGTGGCATGGGAAGGACTTCGACGACCTGGTCAGATCGAAGGACAACATCCCCGAAATCGTCGATGCGTGGGACTATCCGATCCACTACGTCGCCAAGGACCGGCTGAACGACTTCGACCCGGAGGTCAACGTAGACTCGTTCGACCTGGTCTCGCGCGGCCCGGACCGCCTGACCTATGGAACCGAGTACCAGGACCCGGACAAAGAAGAGAACCGCGACAACATCACGAATTTCTCGTACGACTGATCGAGGAGAGGGCCCATGAAACGGACACCGAACCATCCCAGCACGCCCACCGTAGCCCGGAGGGCGAAGGAGGGACGATCCGGCGCGGCGGCCGGCCTTGCCCGCCGTAGCTCGCAGAACCAAAGAGGGCTTGGGCTCCGAAGCGCGAAGCGCGAAGGAGGCTTCACGCTCGTCGAGCTGCTCGTCGTGATCGCCATTATCGGCATCCTGGCCGGGATCACCTACCCCGCCGTCGAGTCGATCCTCGAGCGCGCGAAGAAACACAGCACGCTCGCCCTGATCGACGCCATCGACTCGGGCCTCGAGATGTTCAAAACCGATTTCGGCCACGTGCCCTACGACAACAGTGACGTGACGGCGCCGGGCCAGGAGATCCCCGACTCGGTCGAGGACCGCCAGGAGTACGCCCGCCTCTGGCTCCTCGGCCTGGACTACGAAGGCGAGCCGGACGGCACGCACGGCGACAAGAGCTCCAAGGAGGTCCGTGACAACAAGCTCTGGAACGGCGCCTACGTCGAGATCAGGATCGAGAAGCACCTCGACGAGGGCAACGAAGACTGCCCGTACTGCTTCGTCGACGGCTGGGGCAACCCGCTCTACTTCGAGTTCTACGATCCCGAGCCCAAGAATAGCACCACGAACAAGCCGATCTTCAACATCAACAAGTGGGACATCTGGTCGAAGGGCTCGGACGAAGAAGGCACCGAGGACATGAGCACCATCGGCTCAAGCGGAGACAGCTACAAGGATCGCCGCGACAAGTGGAAGAAGGTAAAGAAAGACGGCAAAGAGATCAACCGCGACAACGTCATCAACAAGTAACGAGAACGAGGTGAGCCCATGAACGCGCGAAGACATCGAGCCGGCCGACCAAGGACACGCCGAGGGCTTGTCCGCCGGAGCTCGCAGGGCGTGGGCGGGCACGGGCTCCGAAGCGCGAAGCGCGAAAGAGGACTCGTCCTGCGAAGCGCGAAGCGCGAAGCAGGATTCACGCTGATCGAGATGCTCGCCGTGCTCGCCGTGATGGGCGTTCTGTTCGGCGTCGCCATCGTCGGCTTCAACCAGTTCGGCCGCGGCCGACGCCTCGAGTCGGCCGGGCGCCTGATCCAGAAGCACCTCGACCTCGCCCGCCGGGCCGCCGTGACCCGGCGCGCTATCTACGGCGTCCAGTTCGAGCCACGCGACGAGCCCGAACGCGACAGGCTCCGCGTCTACTACAAAGACACCAAGTCAGGCGACCCCCTCACCCTCGGCAAGTACTACGAGCTGCCGCCCGGCGTCGAGTTCGGCGACAAGAGCGGCGGCAACATGCCGCCAACGGACAGCGACGGCATCCGGTTCAAGCGGACCGGGAGCACACTGGACGCCGACACGTTCAAGGTCCACGACGTGGAGACCGAGAAGGGGCGCACCATCACGGTCGAGGCGGTCACGGGCCGCACCAAGGTCGACTAGGCCGCGCGATACGACACACTGACAGATAGAGGACAGAAGCGATGAGAACGATACACAGCAAGAAGGGCTCGCCCGCCGAAGGTCGAAGAGCAAAGGCGGGCATGACGCTCATCGAGGTCGTCGCGTCCCTCGGGATCATCGGCGTCGGCATCGTCGGCATTCTCGCCCTTTTCCCGGTGGCCATCGACGCAACCGCCCGGACAACTGATCGCACCGCGGCCATGCTCCTGGGCCAGTACGTCATCGACCAGGTCCGCCTCCACCACGACGACATCGAGGCGGGCTTCACCACCGACAAGGCGCTGAAGGCACTTGACTGGGGAGTGTACAAGGACCGCGCCGGCAACAACTACACGTTCGATGCCACCGTGGTTCCTAGCAAGGGGGACGGCTACGGCTCCGGCGAGCAGATCGTCAAGCAGTTGGAGCATCCAGAGAACGATCCGGACGCCCACCCGCCCGGCCTGAACGAGCAGCACACCTACTCGCGGTTCGAGGTGGCGCTCGACTTCGGCAAGGTCCTGACGCAAAACGGGGGCGCGATCAGCGGCTTTCCAGGGCTGATGCAGGTCACCGTCACCATCCGCTGGCCGCGGGCGTACAGCGACGAGGGCCGCCGACGGCAGAATACGATCACGTTTGTCACCTACATCCGACCGCAGATGTAACAGGCGAGAACCCGAGAGCCGAGAGGCGATCATGAACACAGCACACGGCACCAGCCACAACGCCCGCCCCGTAGGAGGCCACGTCCTCCAAAGCGCCCCGCGCGAAGGAGGACACGTCCTCCGTAGCTCGAAGCGCGAAGGAGGACACGTCCTCCGTAGCTCGAAGAGCGAAGGAGGATTCACGCTCCTCGAAATGCTCATGGCGATGACGATCCTGGCCATCATGGGCGCGGCCCTCTTCACCATGTTCCATACGTCGACGCGCACCTGGCTGTGGGCCGACGCCCGCACACGCCAGTTCGTCGCCGGCCGCGAGGCCCTCGACCTGATCGTCTCCGAAATGCGCCAGGCCATCGTCGACCCGCACGCCAACGCACCCGAATTCGGCGGAGCGCGTTTCCAGGGATGGGACGACGAGCACACAACAGGCGCCTACAAGGAGGGCGAGAACGACGAGGGCGAGCCCTATGTCTATTATGACAAGGTCAAGTTCGTCGCCGCGACCGAGATGCACTCGTCGGAGGCCAAGCAGGACCTGTGCGTCATCGCCTATTGGGTCCAAGACACCGACCCTGATGATGAGAACCCTGGCGAGCTGATGCGCTACTGCCTCGACGACACAGATGAGGAGCAGTGGAGCACATTGGTCCCGGACTCGGACCTTGGAGGCGGGAGCGATGTGCTCGGCGTCCAGGTCCGCTCGCTTACGTTCGAGTACTGGAGCGGCGAGTGGGACTGGGAAGACGGCAGCACGCACCGGTGGACAAGCAGCGCCGACCTGCCGCAGGCGGTGCGGATCATGCTGGTGGTCGCCGACCCGAACGAGCCGACGAACACGGACAAAGACAAAACCTTCACGACCGTCGTGTTCATGAACACCTCGGAATAATAACCGGAATTATACCCGTGCCCGCCGGCACCGGCGCGGCACACATCATCCGGCCCGGAGGCTCATACAGGTAAGAAACCACACAGGCAACCGGATGAGAAAAGGCAAACAGACAATGAAGACTGCCACAACACCTGGGAAAATAGGGACAGGCACCTGTTTTCCCAGAACAGGCGAAACCGGTGCGAACGGCCCGCGGCGAAAAATGGGTGCCTGTCCCTATTTTTCCGCGCCCTTGCGCGACGAGCGTGGCGTCGCGCTGCTGATTGCGCTCGCCATCCTCGTCCTGATGGCCATCCTGGCCGTGTCCTTCTACACGAGCGAGGAGATCGAGCAGCACGGCACCGAGGCGGCCCGCTTCGCGCGCAGCGCCGAGTCGATCGCCCAGGGCGGCCTCGAATGGGCCATCGCCCTGATCGAGAGCGACATCCCCGACGCAGGCGGCAGCCTCCTCTACGACACGAACTACGACATCTGGGGCCTCCACGCGTGGGACACGTTTAGCGCGCCGCCCAACGACATGAGCGATGTGTTGCTCGCCTACTCCGATCCGAACGACAACGACAAAAACCTGTGCGACCTCGACGATTACGATCCCGACGACCCGACACATGCAGACAATGATTACCTGGATGCGCGCTGGCACGTCGTCCACGACGGCGACCGCATCATCGGCCGCTGGGCCGCCATCGTCACGTGTGAGAACGCCAAGGCGAACGTCAACGTCGTCGGCAACGTCGACGACGTTCAGGCCGAGGGCGTTTCGCCCGCCGAGGTCAGCCTCCAGGCAATCCTCACTGCGATCGAGGCCATGCAGCCAAGCTTGCCCGACGACATCACGGACTGGGTCCCCAAGATCATGAACAGGCGCCAGGGCAACGAGCCCGGTGACGTCGGCGATGATTCCCCCTCCCTTGACGGGATCGGCTTCGTCAAGTGCGACGATAATCTCAACGGTGCTGTTGACGAGGCGAACGACGCCGTCGAGGAACCCGCCGAGCACGACCTCAATAACATCAAGGGCGACGACATCAAGTTCCTCGACCTCTCGACGGTCCTGATGGACGTGGACTTCGCCAGCGCCGGTGAGAGGCGCATGGTCCTCAACGCCATCCGCGACTACATCACCCTGGACTCCCTGACGCAGCTCCGCACCAGGTTCGTCATAGGCGGGACCGTGTTCTGGTCGGAGCAGCTGCCCCTCAACCTGTACGCCCAGTCAACCGGTGGCCAGACTTCGATTTGGGTGACCATGCAGCAGCTCCTCGACGAAGGCCGGTTGCCTGCCGGGTTCGACCTCTGGCAACTCGGCGTCAATATCAAGGACTTCCTCGACGAGGACAGCGACCCATCGACGATAGACGGGCCCGGGAGCACGCGATACGGGATCGAGAAGAACACCGCGTACATCAACGAAATCGAGACGGACCCAGAACCCTACACTATCAACGACTGGAGGGGCCAGTACACGGCCACAGTTTCCGACCACGGCGAGTTCATCGAGCTCATCAACCCCTACGATGTTCCGGCGGAGGTCAGGGTGACGGCCTACTGGCAACGCTCGGATGGAGCCGCCGTTAAGTTCACGAGCGGTGTCCTCACGGTCCCCGCGAGAAGTGGGAACACCGCCGGCTACCTCGTCCTCCGGGACAGGAGCGGGGTCGTCCGGTATGTCGACTCGGATGACGTGCCGCGGAAGGAGTATGTGGTCTTCCCCCTGGGCAACGAACGCCCCGCGGACATCGGCGAGGCCGTGGCCTTCCCAGCCAACCTGCGTCTCGAGGGTGATCCGATCACGCTCATAAGGGTCCAGAACAACCACGTCATCGAGACAACGGGCGGGGGCATCGGATCCGCGGTAGGTCCCGAGACTGCCCAGAAGGACGACCCGCGACAGCTCGGCGGCTGGATTGAGGCGCCTGGGACGCCGGGTGACTGGAATGACCCGAGCGCCTGCAATCCGGGTGCGACAGGCGACATGGATTCAAACGCCCGTCTGTCGGACCTCTTTGCCATCTATGACGGGCCGGTCGGGTCCGTCGGCCACCTGGGTCTGGTCTACACGGGCCAGCCGTGGACGACGATCGACATGACGGGCGATGGGGTTACTTGGGACACCGTGCATGAAGAGCCTTGCTGGCTCAACCTCTACGACACGTTCACGGCCTCGCTCTTCTACCACGAGTGCTTCGGGCTGATTAACATCAACACGGCGCCGAAGGAAATCCTCATGGGCCTTAAGGGCGTGGACGAGACGCTTGCCCAGAGGATCGTCGACTACGTGACCCTCGACCAGCGCTTCGAGAGCGTCGGCGAGCTCGGCCAGTTCATCATCCCTGGGCCGAGCGCGACGTTGAATTCCTGGGACCGCGAGAAAGCGCTCGCCGACGTCGCCGGCCTGATCACCGTGCGGTCGCAGAACTTCCGGGTCACCGTCCTGGCCGAGGCCGTCGACCGGCAGGGCAACTCGGTAGCCCAGCGCAAGCTCGAAGCCACCGTCCGCCGCACGTTTAACCTGCTCGGTGAGCCAACCGTGAATGTCCTCTCGACCAGGTGGCTTTCTGAGTACTAGCGCCAGGCGGCGGGCCATTCGGCATGCCGGAGGCCCACCTGGCGTTGAGCATAGGCCGTGAGGTTATGGGGCCGCCCGCGTGGGCGGCCCCCTGACCGGCAGGTTGAGCCCCCGGGGACCCCGGGACGGCGAAAAAAATCGGTTTGACACTGCCCCACCCAGGTGCTACATAATAATGCCTGGCTCTGTGGAGGGGGCAGGTCGTCGCGGTCCATGCCGCGGCGGACAGTTGAGGAGAGGCCCGGTTCCTGTGCCGCGAACCGCCTGCCGCGTCCTTATAAATAGCCGTCATACCGAATCATAAAGAGACGGACAAGGCGAGGCACGGAACCATGGACCCCGCTGATCGACGCGGGCCAGGCCAACCCCATCCCACTTTGTGGCTCGACCCCACGATTCGCACACGGCGGTGCCGTGGCGCCCGTGGGGGACGCAGCCGCACCCTGATCGAGACGCCAGCGGTGTGCTCGCCGGCGCGCGCACGCCTCGGGTGGTGGTCCGTGCCCGGATATCGCCGTCGACTCGAACAGAGGCACCAACCCCGCAACAACTGAGGAGCCATGCGCAAGTCATCCGTTTGCTTCGACATCGGCTCGGACTCGCTCAAGATGGCCGTCATGTCGGCCGACGAGCAGGGCCCGCCGCAGCTCGACGACTTCGCCGTCGTCAGCCTGGGCGTCCCGCCCGACACGGCGCTCGATGAGCGCAACCGGATCGTGGCCCAGACGATCCGGTTCATGCTCGACGAGCGGAAGCTCAAGCCCAAGACGGTGTATCTGTCGTTGTCGGGCCAGTCGGTGTTCGTCCGGTTCGTCAAGCTGCCGGCCGTCGAGGAGACCAAGATCGCCCAGATCGTCCGCTACGAGGCGCAGCAGCAGGTGCCGTTCCCGATCGACGAGGTCGAGTGGGACCACCAGGTGATCGGCGACGCCTCGGGCGATGAGATCGACATCGTGCTCGTGGCGATCAAGACCGAGATCGTCTCGGGCCTCGTCGAGGCGATCCGCCGCCAGCACATCGAGGTCGAGGCGGTCGACGTCGCCTCGCTCGCCCTCTACAACGCCATGATCTACAACGAGGGCCCGTTCGATGCCACGACGGCGCTCATCGACCTGGGCGCCAAGACAACGAGCCTCATCATCGCCGAGGGCATCAACCTGTGGTCCCGAGCCATCCCGATCGGCGGCGACAACGTCACCGAGGCGATCGCCAAGGAGCTTCAGATCTCGACCGACGAGGCCGGCAAGCTCCAGCGGCTCGCCCGGGTCGGCGAGGCCGAGGCGGCAGGCAGCGACGAGCAGGTGCGCCGCGCCTCGGAGGCGGTCACCAAGGTGGTCAACCGGCTGCTGGCCGAGGTCCGGCGCTCGATCGGCTACCATCGGACCCAGGCGCACGGCGCGCCCGTGCAGCGCGTGCTGCTCTCGGGCGGGGTGTCGTTTATCAAGGGCCTCGCGGCGTTCCTTGCCGACAAGCTGCGCGTCGACGTGACGCCGCTGTCGCCGCTGGCCAAGATCGACGTCTCGCCGGGCGTGGACGCCGAGGCGCTCAAAGTGCAGCGCTGCTTGCTCGGCGACGTGGTGGGCCTGGGGCTGCGCGCCGCCGGCCGCGGCATCATCGAGACGAACCTGCTGCCGAAGGCGATCGCTTACCAGCGCGAGCTCTCGAAGAAGAAGGTGTTCATCGTCGGGGCCGCCGCGTGCCTGATCGCCGCGGTGGCGCTGCTCGGTCTCAAAGCGCGCGGCGACGCGCAGCGCGCCGGCGGCCGCCTGGCCGACCTGACCAGGCAGCGCAAGTCCTGGAGCAGCCTGGCGCAGGACATCGGCCGCGAGCAGAAGAAGCTCAACGCGATCGAGAGCCGTCTCGACGAGATCAGCAAGGTCCGCGCCGCGCGCCTCTACTGGGTCGACTTCATCGAGACGATCAAGCACGAGAAGCCCGACTACGCGTGGCTGACGCGGATCCAGCTCGGAGGCCAAGGCGCGACGACCTTCTACGACAGCGCCTACGGAAATGTGCCGCGGGGCAGGGTCAGCATCGAGGACCTGGCCGAGCCCCCAGGGTACAAGACCGGGGGACGCGTCAGCCGAAGCAGTAGCAGGACCTCGTCCTCGAGGCGCTCGAGCAAGGATACCGAGAAGCAGAAGGTGTTGCTCGAGGGCTACCTCAAGATCGCCAGGAGCGGGCCGGACCCCGAGCTCGTGCTCGCCAGCCAGGTCGAACACCTCCGGCTCAAGCTCGAAGGAAACAAGTACTTCAGCGAAGTCAGGCCGATCAAGCACCAGCCGATTGAAGGCAGCGAGAAGTACAAAGAGAAGCTGGTTGCGTTCGTGTTCGAGGCCGGACTGGACATCGCCATCGATTTCTGAACCAGGGAGACACATCCATGGTGCTCAGGAAAAATATCGCCTTCATCGCCGTGCTCGGCGTGCTGGCTGTCGTGTTTATCGCCGTGCTGGTCTGGACCCTCGGCCAGGTCGCCCGCCGAAGCGAGGTGAGTGCCAAGAACCGCGACACGCTCGAGGAGATCGACAGTCTCAAGAGAGAGAAGCCGACCCAAGAACACCTCGCCGCCGTCGAGGGCGAGCATGAGAAGGCGGAAACCGAGTACGCCGACCTCAAGAAGCTGCTGTTGACCTGGTGGGACCGGGGCGCCTACGACGAGACCGAGTCGCCCCGCCAGCCCACCCTCTTCTTGGGCAACCTGCAGCAACTGCAGCGCCAGATCCGCGCCTTCGCGGCGGACAAGGAGGTGCTGCTGGCCGCCCAGGTCGAGAACCTCGGCTTCCCCGAGCTCGCCAACGACGCGCCGCCCGTCGAGGTCACATTCGAGATGCTCAAGCAGCGTTCGATCACGCGCGACATCATCCTGCTGCTGATCCACAACGGCGTCCAGTCGATCGACTCGCTCACGTGGCTCGGGCCGGCCGACGGCGGCAAGCTCTACAGCAAGTACCGCGTCGGTGTTTCGTTTACGTGCAAGTACCCGGCCCTTGCCAAGTTCCTCGAAGACCTGGTCGAAGCCGACAAGGAGCCAATCAGCGGCCACGGCCTCTTCCCGCGCAACTACCTGGTCGTCGAGGAGCTCTCGTACAACGCCACGGACCGCAAGGTGGCCGCGCTCGCCGCCACCACCACCGGGAGCAGCGGCGGCACATCCCGGCGCGGGCCGGGCGGCCCCGCCTACCCCGAAGAGATCCGGTTGTACCCGAGCACCAGCACAACCAAGGCCACGTCGGCGGAGTCGCCGCGCCGGACGACCCGCAGCGAGGCAGGGCCAAGCATCGGCCGCGAGCCGAACTACAACGTCTTAACCGTGACGCTGACCATCACCATGGTCGACTTCGACGAGGAGATCACGGGCAAGATCGAGGACCTCGGGAAGCCGAAGGAAGAAAGCGAGCCGACAGGCGGCGGGAGGACGAGGAACACCTCGAACGTCGGCCACTAGCGGCCCAAGGCGGCCGTACGAAGCACGTGGAGCGCGCCCGACCAGAAGGACGGTGACCCACAATGGGAGCTGACAGAACAAAGCGCTGGCTCTGGCATGCCGACAAGCTGTTGTTCGGCGCGGTGCTCGCCGTGTGCGCCGCCGCTGTCGTCTCGTTCTGGCACGACGGGCCGCAACGCAACGAGACGCCCACGCTGTCGGCGCACGCGGGCTTCGAGCTCGGCGCAGGACACCGCGGCGGCTTTGAGCTCGAGCGCGTGTTCCCCGATCTCTCGGTCGACATCGCCACCGACCCCGACGAGTACCGCCCGCGCCCGGGCGAGCACGTGTGCCTCGACCCCGAGTGCACCTACATCGTGCCCGACGACGAAAAATGGTGCCCGAAGTGCGGCGCGCCGCAGGACGACCGCGACTTCGACGGCATGGACGACGCGTTCGAGCAACGCCACACGGTGACGAACCCGGACATGGCCGACGGGCACCTCGACGGCGACGGCGACAACTTCACGAATATTGAGGAGTACAAGGCCGGGTCGGACCCGGACGACCCGATCTCGGTGCCGGCCGAGATCCGGCTGGTGGCCATCGAGCGCGAGCTCATCGACGTGCTGTTCCGCGGCTACGCCAAGTGCCGCAGCGGCCAGACCGAGATCCAACTCAACTGGGGCAACGACACCCGGACCACCATCCTGCCGCTCGGCTCGACGTTCCGGGGCTACCGCCTCAAGGAGCTTCGAACCGACATCGGGCGGCGAGGTGAGCCGAACTACAGCCTGATCCTGAGACGGCCCGAGGGGGACGCCCTCGTGCTGCCGCGCAGCACGCCCGTGCGCGAGCCGGAGCGCTACGGCGTCTTCGCGGCCGCCGACGACCCGACCAAGCGCGCGCGCGCCTACCCCGGCATGCGTTTCGTGATCGAGGGACGCTCGTACCTCGTCGTGGAAATCACACGCACCGGCGCACGCCTGATCGGCGATCGAGAAGAACGCATCACCCTGGAACTCACACGCATCACATCAAGGTGACGGTAGATGGCGGACGACCTGAAAAAGAAGCTCATCCAGTACGGCGACAAGGTGCTGTTCGGTATTTTCGTCATCGTGCTTGTAGTCACGGCTGCAGCGGCGCTCATCGGGAGCCGCAGCCCGTCGGACTCGGCGCGTCGGACCCCTGGCATCTGGAAGCCGAAGGCGGAGACGCTCGACGTGCAGATCGCCGAGCTGAACCGCGAATTCAAGGAAGGCGGCATCCCGTCCGGCTTCGTCGCCAGCGGCTTCGCGACCGACCCCGACGAGATCAACCCGCGGGCGGGCGAGGCGGCGTGCGAGTATTGCGGCTGGATCATGCCGGAGAAGGTCCTGCGCTGCCCCAACTGCGGCCGCTGGCGCATGAACGACGACGACAAGGACGGCATGCCCAACGACTGGGAAGACCGCTACGACGTGGTCAACCGCTACAAGGCCGACGCCCACGAAGACCCGGACAAGGACGGGTTCAGCAGCCTCAAGGAGTACCTGGGCGGCTCCGATCCCGGCGACCCGAAATCGATCCCGAGCCCGTTCCGCCTCACAAACAGCTATCGGAAGCGAGTCGACATCCGCTTCAGAGGCTACACCGTTAACCCCGGCGGGGACGCCGACAAGATCGATCCCGACTACTGGGTCCTACAGATGAACTACGGCCGCGGCAGCGACACGGCGTTCGTCAAGCTCGGCGGCCACCTGCGCGGCTACCACCTGTTCCCGCTCGGGAAAACGAGCGTGCTCCGCAAGGGCAGGGGCGGCATCCCGGACTGGTACGAGGACGTCTACATCCTATCGATTCAACGGCGCAGCCAGCGCGCCATCAAGCTCGAGAAAGGCAAGTGGGGCACGACCACCGAAACATTCGTTGACCTCGAGGTCACGCGCGGCCGCGACAGCGGCAAGCGTTTCACGGGGCTGACGGTCGGCGACGTGATTCGAGCCAACCGTGAACGGTTCGACGTCGTCGAGATGCGGGATGGCAAGGTGATCCTGGAGGGCAGCGAGGGGGAGATCTACACGCTCTACTAGCGAGCGCGCCGCAGAGAGCAAAGGAGGCAGAACCATGAAACAGATGATCCTCGCTCTCGCCGTCGTCCTGCCGGCCCTCCTCCTGGTCGTGCCGGCCGGGGCGACGACACCCGCTGCCGACGCCGAGGGGAACGACTCGCCCGGTGTCGCCAAAGAGACCATCTCCTCCGACGACGTCAAACAGCTCGCCGCGCACTACTACGACGAGGGCGTGCAAGCCCACGCGGACGGCACGCTCGAGTTGGCCCACACGCTCTTGAAGGCAGCGCTGCGGCTCGATCCGGACGACAGCCGCGCCGAGGCGCTGCTCAAGACCATCGAGGAGAAACTCGGCATCACGCAGGCCGACAAGGTCAGAGAGAAGCTCGGGACACGAATCCCGGAGGTCAAGTTCGACAAGGCCTCGGTCAAGGAGGTCCTCGACTTCCTCGCGCGGGAGGCTGACATCAACATCGTCCTGGACGCGTCTGCCCTGGCGCTCCTGGTCTCGGACCAGCCAGCCGAGGAGATCGCCGAAGCTCTGGAGGAAACCAAGGCCGGTCTCGGGGAGGCCGAACCGGCATTCGAGGGCGCGGAGGCCGATCTGCCCGCCGGGCCGCCGGGGCCCGTGCGGAGCGACCTGGTCACCATCCACCTCAAGAACGTGCCCCTGAAGGAAGTGCTCAAGTACGTCCTGCGTTTCAAGGGGCTCAAGTACATCGTCGAGGACTACGCGGTCGTGATCGTGCCTATAGACTGGGTTGATCAGGGCGGCCTTGTCACCGAGATCTTCCATCTGGCGACCAGCGGACTGGGCCCCAGGCAAGTTGTAGACACGCTGAGGCGCGAGTCCGAGTCCTGGGAGCCTGGACGTTACTGAGATGAACAGCGCCCGGCCTTGCCGCGCCTGGAAAGGTGGGCGAAGAACAGAAATCGGTTGCGTTAGGACAACCTGGAGGATACATTCTACGTTACTGGGCGATTGAGGGATTGCTGTCACACCCGGGGTGAAAGGAGAACACGCTACCATGGGAAAGACGTTGCGAAGGCTTGCTGTGCTTGCGCTTGTCTTGTCCCTGTCCTGCGTCCTTTTCCCCGTCTACGGCCAAGGAGAAATCGAGGAGGTCGTAAGCGGGGAACCCGCCGAGCCTATTGAGGAGCTGGAGGGCATCGACGTAGGCGGAGACGAGATGCTCGAGGAAGCAGAGCTGACCGCGGAGGAGATCGCCGAGAGTGTCGAGACCGAGAAGGCGCTCGAGGCCCAGATGGGCGCTGAGACGGCGAAGCGGGAAGCGGATGCTGCGCTAGCCAGCGGGGACTACGACCTGGCGGTGGCTAGGCTGAAAGAGGCTGTCCGGCTGGTCCCGGACGACGAGGAGGCCCTCGAGCACCTCAGAGAGGTGCAAAAAGCATACGTCTACGATCTGCTCAAGGCGGAGAAATACGACGAGGCGCTGATCCAGGCGGACGACTTCCTGGCCCGGTTCACCGATTCCAGCGACCGGGACGTGATGGAGGTGGAGAGCTTCCGCGCCACGGCCGCCGAGCTGAGCCACGCGGGGCCAATCGACACCCAGACCGAACAGGAACAAGTCGCAGGAACACCGCTGCTTGACCAGCTCGACGATACGCAGCTTCTGGCGGAAGCGATTCGCGCGTACCGCAAGAAGGACTACGAGATAGCCGAGGACCTGCTGCTGAGCGCTCGGGAGATAGAGCCCTACAACATCGAGGTGACTCGTTGGCTCGACCGCGTCAAGTACCAAAAGTACTTGCACAAGCGCTCGTTCCGCGAGGCGATCCGCAAGGACATGCTCGAGCAGGTGCAGAACGCGTGGATCGACCGGCCACGTGCGCCGCGCGTCGAGGTCGGCCCGATCGGACCGCCCGAGCCGGAGCCCGTGTCGAAGGCGCGCGAGGTCATCCTCAGGAAGCTCGAGACAATCATCCCCAAGGTCGATTTCGAAGAGGCCGAGCTGAAGGAAGTCATCCGGTTCCTCTCGCGTGAGGCGGACGTGAACATCGTGATCGACCCGGTCGTATTGCAGGCCGGGGGCGTGACGACGACGCCCGGCCCCCTCGAGCCGTACCCTGAGGAAGGCGGTTTTCTTGGAGAGGAGCCGATCACAATCCCGAGTGAGGAGCCCGGCCTCGGAGAATTCGCGCCACAAGGCAGCATAGGGCCAGCGGCGCGCGCTGCAGCGGCTTCCCCTGGCGGCACGGCGCCCAGAGGCCCAGCCTACCCCGAAGAGATGCCTGGGGGGCGGCTCAGCCCTGAGCGGTTCCGCACCGGACCGACCACCGCGCCATCTATTGGAACAGGCGTATACGCGCCCCCGCAGCAGAGCACGATCTCGCTCCATCTGACGAACGTCCCGCTCAAGGACGTGCTCAAGTACGTGCTGCGCTTCAAGAACCTCAAGTACGTCGTCGAGGACTTCGCGATCCTCATCATCCCGATCGACTACGTGCTGCCCGAAGATCTCGAGACGGAGATCTTCCGGCTGTCCACGAGCGGTGTCGGCACCTCGGCCGCCGCCCAACCCGGATTCACCGAGGGCGAGGACGGCGGCTTCGGCAGCTTCGGCGGAAGCGCGTATGGCGATAGCGGCTTCGGCGAGGACGGCGGCGCCGGAGTTGGGCAGCCGCAGACGATCAAGGAATGGCTCCAAAACGCCGCCGGGGTCACGTGGCCAGATCACAGCGACATCGTCTACCACCAGCCGACGGCCACCCTGATCGTGACCAACACCCCGACGAACATGGTGCTAATTCGCGAGCTGATCAGGATCTGGGACCGGCCGCCGATGCAGGTCGAGGTCGAGGCGCGGTTCGCCCACATCGAAATGCATCACGGCTTCGAGAACGCGTTCCGCCTCGGCATGACCGACGCATTGCGCTGGACGCGCAACGAGGGCCGCAACTTGGGCACGATGCCGCTGGCGAGCCGCGAGCGGATCGAGTTGCTCTCCAACCCCGGCACGCTGATCGGCACGATCAGCGACGACGCGTTCTCGGACTTGGGTGACCTCACCGGGACCGGGAGCGACGCGCTGCTCAGAATCAGCGGCATCCTGACCCGTCCTGAGTTCAGCCTCGTCTGGTACGCGCTGGACAAGACAACGACCACCGAGCTGCTCTCGGCGCCGCGCGTGACCACCGTCAGCGGCCAGCAGGCGCTCATCTCGGTCCGCGAGGAGATCCGCTACCCGACCGAGTACGAGACCGAGTCGATCGAGGAGGTCGTTGCGTACGAGGCCCAGCTTACAGGCGCCCAGTTGTTCTTTGCCACACCGAGCACGTTCGAGACGCGCAACGTGGGCATCCTGCTCAGCGTGACCCCAACCGTCTCGAGCGACGGCGAGGTGATCACTCTCGTGCTGCTGCCCGAGGTGAGCAAGCTCATCAGGTGGATCAACTACGGCAGCCAGATGATTCCGCTGAATCAGCCGGTGTTCCAGGCGCGCACCGTCACGACGACCGTCTACATCAACGACGGCGAGACACTCGTGCTGGGCGGCATCATCCAGGGCGACACGACGACGGTCGAGGATCGCGTGCCGGTTCTCGGCAGCATCCCGCTTCTGGGCCGGCTGTTCCGGGGCTCGTATGAAATCGACAAGAAGGTCAACCTGATGATCTTCGTCAGCGCCGACCTGATCACCTCGCGCGGTACCCGCATCAAGCGGGAACGCCAGCTCACCGAGCAGCGGGCGCGCTACCTCGCGCGGTATCAGAGGGAGCTCGAGGCAGCCGAAGCCGAGGGGCAGAGCATCACGACCGGCGGCAGCAGGTAGGCCGGTTCCCTCATTTGACGCGTAGATTCGCCCGTCGGGCGCCCCCTACGGGGGGGCGCCCGGCGGGCCATCATCCGATAGTTCCCGGCGACAAGTCCCGTCACATTCCTCCGGTTCGCTGAGCCGTGCGGGTGCGCGGCCGGAGGGTATCCATACCGGTCCCCACAACGAGGAGAACCAGCCACCCATGGCGGAACGGCTGTTCCTGCTCGACGGTGCCTCGCACGCGTATCGCGCCTTCTACGCGATCCAGCGGCTCTCGAACGCCGAGGGCTTCCCGACGAACGCCGTGTTCGGCTTCGTGCGCACGCTGCGCAAGTTGATCGACGACTTCGGCCCCGAGCGGCTCGTGGCCGTCTTCGACCCCAAGGGCCCCACGTTCCGCAGCGAGCGGTTCGCCGCCTACAAGATCACGCGCAAGCCGATGCCCGAGGACCTGGTCGTGCAAATGCCGGTCATCAAGGAGCTGCTCGAGGCGATGCGCATCCCGGTCCTCGAGATCGACGGGTACGAGGCCGACGACGTGATCGGCACCCTGGCGCGCCGCGCCGAGGCGGCCGGCCTCGAGGTCTACATCGTCAGCGCCGACAAAGACATGCTCCAGCTTGTCAGCGACAAGGTCCGCGCTCTGTACGCGCACAAGGACAACGCCGTGCTCGGCCCGAGCGAGGTCGCCGAACGCTTCGGCGTCGCGCCCGAGCATGTGACCGACGTGCTCGGCCTGGCCGGTGACACCTCGGACAACGTGCCCGGCGTCGCCGGCATCGGCGAGAAGACGGCCACCGCGCTCGTGCAGCAGTTCGGCAGCCTCGACGAGGTGCTCGCCCACGCCGACGAGGTCGCCGGCACAAAACGACAGCAGAACCTGCGCCACGACGCTGAGACGGCCCGCCTTTCCAAGGAGCTGGTGACGATCAAGACCGACGTGCCGCTCGAGTTCGACCTCGACGAGGCGACGCTGGCCGAGCCGAACGTCGAGCGCCTGAGCGGGCTCTACGCGCGGCTCGAGTTCCACCAGCTCCGCGACGAGCTCGTCGCCCGGACCGACGCCGGCGAGGTCGACTACCGGCTGGTCAACACGACGAAGGCGCTCGCCGAGCTGGTCAAGCAGCTCGAAGCGACCGAGGAGCTCGCCGTCGACGTCGAGACGACCTCGACCGACGCGTTCAGGGCGGAGCTGGTCGGGATCAGCGTCGCCTTCGCGCCGCAGCAGGCGTTCTACGTGCCGCTCAACGGCGCGCTCGAGCCGGCGGCCGTGCTCGACGCGCTCGGCCCGATCCTGAGCGACCCGAACCGGCGCCTGGTGGGGCACAACATCAAGTACGACCTCGAGGTGCTGCGCGGCGCAGGCGTCGAGCTCGGCACCGTGGCGTTCGACACGATGGTGGCCGCCTACCTAGTCAACCCGGCCCGCGTGCGCTACAAGCTCGACGAGCTGGCGATCGAGTACCTCGGGCTCAAGAAAATCCCGATCACCGAGCTGATCGGGTCGGGCAAGAAGCAGCGCAGCATGCGCGACGTGCCGCTCGACCAGGTGGCGCCGTACGCGTGCGAGGACGCCGACGTGACGCTGCGGCTCAAGACGCCCCTGGAGACGCGGCTGCGCGAGACGGCGCTGCTCAAGCTTTTTGGTGAAATCGAGATGCCGCTCGTGCGCGTGCTCGCCGAGATGGAAACGCGCGGCGTCGCGGTCGAGACCGGGCTGCTGGCCGAGCTCTCGGCCGAGTTTCAGAAAAGGCTTGACGCGGCGGCCCGGACGGTGTATGAGTTGGCCCAGGAGTCATTCAACCTCAACTCGCCGAAGCAGCTTTCGGTCATCCTGTTTGATAAACTCGGGCTACCGGTCCAGAAACGCACCAAGACCGGTCCCTCCACCAACGTGGAGGTGCTCGAGAAGCTGGCCCAGCTTCATCCGCTGCCCCGGGAGTTGCTCAACTACCGGCAACTAGCAAAGCTCAAATCGACGTACGTCGACGCGCTGCCCGCGCTGGTCAACCCGAGAACGGGCCGCATTCATACGTCGTTCAACCAGACGATCACGGCGACGGGCCGGCTGTCGAGCTCGAACCCGAACTTGCAGAATATCCCGGTGCGCACCGACGAAGGGCGCCGGATCCGCGAGGCGTTCGTGCCGGGCGAGCCGGGCTGGCGGCTGCTCGCGGCCGACTACTCGCAGATCGAGCTCAGGATCTTCGCCCACCTCGCCCGCGAGGAGGCGATGATCGATGCCTTCCGGCGGGACGAGGATATTCACGCGGTGACGGCCTCGCTCATCTACGAGGTCGACCTGGGGGACGTGACACCCGAGATGCGCCACCGCGCCAAGGCCGTGAACTTCGGCATCATCTACGGCCAGCAGGCGTTCGGGTTGTCGCAGTTCCTCGACGTGGCCATGGGCGAGGCGCAGGCGTTCATCGACGCCTACTACGAGCGCTACAAGCGCGTCCGGCGATACATGGACGAGACCGTCGCCGCCGGCGAGAAGGACGGCTACGTCGAGACGATCTGGAAACGGCGGCGCTACGTGCCCGAACTCAAGAGCGCGAGCAACCAGACACGGGCGCTGGGACGCCGGATCGCCATCAACGCACCGATCCAGGGCTCGGCGGCCGACATGATCAAGATCGCCATGATCCGCATCGAGCAGCGCCTTGGCGAGGCGCGGCTGCGAACGCGGATGATTCTCCAGATACATGACGAGCTGATCTTTGAAATTCCAGAAGACGAAGAGGACGCCGCCCGCAAGCTCGTGGTCGGCGAGATGGAGTCCGTCATGGACCTGCGCGTCCCGCTCAAAGTGGACGTGACCTCCGGCCGGACGTGGGGCGAGGTGTGAGCTCGGCAATGCGGCCGCGTCATTGGCACCACAGTAGGGCACTGAGCACGGTCGCAACGATCGTCGCGCTCGGGCTCATCTACGCGCTCGGCGTCGGGCTGCGATGGTCGATTTGCTCGACCATCGAGACGGGCACCAAGCCGTCGGGCGCCGATGAGCTCCCGTACACGCTCGAGAGCGCGCTGCTGTTCCACTACGCCGAGACGTATCAGCAGACGGGCCGTATCCCGCGCCTCGACGAGCGCGCGCAAATGCCCGAGGGCCTCCGTGTCGGGCGCGAGCTGTCGGTCGGCAAGGGCCTCGTGGCCGCCTGGCTCTACAACGGGCTCGGCGTGCGGGCCGTGAGCTTCCAGCGGTTCGTGCGCCGGTTCGACGCGGCGTGGTACTGCCTCGGCCTGGTGCCGCTGTTCTTCCTCGTGCGAGGGCGAACGCGGAGCGGCCTGGCGGCCGCGCTTGCGTCGCTGCCGCTTGCGTGCGCCTACACCGCCATGGTGCGCTCGACGGGGCTTGAGTTCTCGCGAGAGAACTTCGCGCTCCCGCTGATCTTCGCGCACTTCTGGCTGTTCGACACGGGCCTGCGCACGAAGCGGCTCGCGCCGTCGGGTGTTGCCGCGGGCGTCCTGGCCGTGGCGCTCGCGACGTGGGACCTCACGCAACTCTACCTGCTCGTGGTCGTCGCCTACTGCGCCGTGCGCTGCCTGCTCAGGCGCGCGTGGGCCGCCCACCTCGTGCACCTGGCGCCCACGATCGCAGCCGGGCTCGCGGTGGGCGTTGCCGTTCCGTACTTGCGGGCGCACGCGTTCGTTTTCTCGTACGCGATGCTGCTCGGCTACGGCCTGATGGCCTGGCGGCTCATCGAGACGCGGGCGAAGCTGCCGGCACCGGCAACGAAGGCGGTGCTGGCGGCAGCGCTCATCGGCACGCTTGTTGCTGCCTCGCTGCTGCCTGCGGGCCCGAGGTACGGGCACTTCCGCGCCCTGTTCTTCGCCAAGCTCCGGCACCTGACGGTCAAGCCCGAGGATCCCGAGCACCTCAGCTACGACGCGCGGATCCTGTGGACGCCGGCCCTTCACTCGGCCACGACAAGGCACGGCGGCCGCGTCCCGGCCGGCGACTTCACGCCGATGTTTGTGCTCAGCGCGCTGGCGGGCGCGTGCATTGTCGCGGCGAAGCTCGTGCGGCGCTCCGTCGGCGCGGTGAGCTTGCCGGTCACGATGGTCCTCGCGTGGCTCGGGCTCTACGTGCTGTTCGTCAGGATGCACGTGTTCCTGATCTTTTTCCTGGCGGTGCTCGTCGGGCTCGGCGTGGGCGCGGTGCTCGCCACGGCACGCGGACGCTGGCCACTCGTGCTGGCCGCGCCCATCGTGTTGATCGTGGTCAGCGCCGACATGGGTCAGCGGATGTTCTTCGGCACGGTGGACGAGCGCTACAGGCTCTACGTGCCGGCGCGCGACTACGACCTGTACGAGAACCTGCACTACGTCAAGATCGTGCGCTGGTACGGGCGGTCGTTCCCGTATGGGGCCTCGGCCGAGCTCGTCAAGTGGCTCAAGGCGAACACGCCGGACGAGGCGGTCGTGCTGGCGATGTTCCCGCTCGAGCCGACGATCTTCGCGCACGCCGGCCGGCCGATCGTGCTGCAGCCGAAGTTCGAGTCGGCCGCGATGCGCGACAAGGTGCACCAGTTCCTCGAGAGCTTCTATGCGCGCAGCGAACGCGACTTCCACGCCTTCTGCGTGCGCTACGGCGCAGACTGTTTCGTCCTCGAGCCCGGCATGTTCGCCGGGCCGGACTCGGAGGGCTGGGTGTACGGACCCCGCTACTGCGTGGCCGCCGCCGACCGAACACTCGACGAGATCGGCACGAGCTGGATGGACCGGGACCCGAGCAAGTGCGGCTACTTCCGCTTCATGACCGAGATCGGCGCCGAAGGCGAATTCGGGTACGCGTACCGGGTGTTCTCGGTCATTTCCCAGGCTGATATCGACGAGGCTCGCGCGAACGTCGCGTTGGCCCGAGATCTTTTTCAACGATACATGAACTACGACGAACGTGAAGACCTCGACCTCGCAGCTCAGGGACTGGAGCTGGCTGTGGAACTCTGGCCGGGAAACGTCGAGGCGTGGCGACTCATGGTGAGCGTCTACGTGCTGCTCGGCAACGAAAGCCGCGCGCTCGAGGCGAAGGCGCGCTGGGACATCCTTTACGCGCAGGAGCGGGGGCGGCCATGATCCACGTCGGCCTCACCGGCGGGCTCTGCACGGGCAAATCGACCGTGGCGGCGATGTTCGCCGAGCTCGGCGCGCCCGTGATCGACGCCGACGCCGTCGTGCACGAGCTGCTCGCGACGGACCCCGAGGTCCGCCGGCGCGTCGGCGAGGCGTTCGGCGAGGCCGTACGCACCAACGACGGCGCGATCGACCGCGCCAAGCTCGCGGCCGTTGCCTTCGCGCACAAAGACACCGTCGCCAGGCTCACGAGCATCCTGTACCCGGCCGTGCGCGAGCGGATCGCCCGCTGGTTCGCCGCACGCAAGACGAACGGCGCGCCGGCGGCGATCGCCGAGGTCTCGATGCTCTACGAGGGCGGCGCGACGCGCATCTATGACGTGATCATCGTCGTGAGCGCCGACCGCGCGACGCAGCTCGCCCGGTTCGTCGAGCGCGGCGGCATGGCGGACGATTTCAGCATGCGGCTGAAGCATCAGTTGCCGCTCGAACAAAAAGAACAGAAGGCGGACTACATCATCAACAATAACGGAGCACGCGAGGCAACCCGCGAGCAGGTCGAGCACCTGTGGGCCGCCTTGCGCGAGAGACATGCCGGGACCGATCCCGGCAAGGAGGGAGCATGAGCCCAACAACGAAAACGGCCGACGAGAAAGCCGAGCCGACGGGCCCCGCGATGAACCTGGTCGAGCTGCAGAAGATGCCGATAGCCGACCTGCAGGTGATCGGCAAGGAGCTCGACATCAAGGGGATGGGCAACCTGAAAAAGCACCAGCTCATCTTCGAGATCCTCAAGGCCAACATGGAACGCAGCGGTGCCATGTACGGCGAGGGGGTGCTCGAGATCCTGCCCGACGGCTTCGGCTTCCTGCGGTCGCCCAACTACAACTACCTGCCGTGCCCGGAGGACATCTACGTCTCGCCGTCGCAGATCCGCAAGTTCGACCTGCAGACGGGCGACACGGTCTCGGGCCAGATCCGGCCGCCGAAGGAGAAGGAGCGCTACTTCGCCCTGCTGCACGTGGACTCGATCAACCTCGAGGACCCGCAGAAGGCCAAGGACAAGATCTTCTTCGGCAACCTCACCCCGCTGTTTCCCGATGAGCGGCTGCGGCTCGAGATCACGCCCGACGAGATCTCGATGCGCGTGATGGACCTGCTCTGCCCGCTCGGCAAAGGGCAGCGCTGCCTGATCGTGGCGGCGCCGCGCACGGGCAAGACCGTGCTGCTGCAGAAGATCGCCAAGAGCATCCTGAAAAACAATGCGGAGTGCCTCGTCATCGTGCTGCTCATCTGCGAGCGGCCCGAGGAGGTGACCGAATTCGAGCGCTCGGTCAACGCCGAGGTGATCAGCTCGACGTTCGACGAGCCGCCCGAACGGCACATCCAGGTGGCCGAGATGGTCATCGAGAAGGCCCGTCGCCTCGTCGAGCACAAGAAGGACGTGGTGATCCTGCTCGACTCGATCACGCGGCTGGCGCGCGCCTACAACGCCGTGATGCCCCACAGCGGCAAGATCATGTCGGGCGGCATCGACTCGAACGCGCTGCACAAGCCGAAGCGCTTCTTCGGCGCCGCGCGCAACATCGAGGAGGGCGGCTCGCTCACCATCATCGCCACGGCGCTCATCGACACCGGGAGCCGGATGGACGAGGTGATCTTCGAGGAGTTCAAGGGCACCGGCAACATGGAGATCAACCTGGACCGGCGCCTCGTCGACAAGCGCGTCTACCCGTCGATCGACCTCGAGAAGTCGGGCACTCGGCGCGAGGAGAACCTGTACCATCCCGACGAGATGGAACGCGTCTGGCTGCTCCGAAAGGCGCTCCAGACGATGAACCCGGTCGAGGCGATGGAGCTGATCATCGGGCGGCTCAAGAGGACCAAGACGAACGCCGAGTTCCTGATGACGATGAACATCGACAAGGTCTAGCCCGCCCGCTGGTCCGAGCGCGGCCGGCTTCGGGCCTTGACCTCGGGCCGCGCAGGGTGTATACGCCTAGCTCGCCCCGGCGTGTGCCGGGGCAGACCTCGGCAAACAACAGGAGAGCCGATGAAAAAGGGCATCCATCCAGAATATGTTGACGCGACGATCACGTGCGCCTGCGGTAACGTGATCAAGACGCGTTCCACAGTGGCCAGGATCGAGATCGGCATCTGCTCCGCGTGCCACCCGTTCTACACCGGCAAGCAGAAGTTCGTCGACACCGCCGGCCGCGTCGAGCGGTTCCGCAAGAAGTACGGCCTCAAGGAGTCCTAGCCGCCCTCCGGGGCGGCCGACGCCCTCCGGGGCGGCCGCCACACGTCGGGCGGCCCAGGTTTGGGCCGCGCCGAGCGACAAGGTCGCCCGCTCCCGCCACAAGGCCCAACTGATGGGCTGCGTGACCGAAGGGGTCTATTCAGATGGAGAAGAAGGCGCTATTCCAGAGGCTCGACCGGCTCGTCGAACAGCTCGAAGCGATCGAGGCCAAGCTCAGCCATCCGGCCTCGACTGGTGACCCGGCCAAGCTCGCTGAGCTTTCGAAGGAGCACGCAGTGCTGAGCCGGCTTGCGCGCGCGTACGACGCGTACAAGGCCACGCGCAAGGACATCGACGAGCACCGCGCCATCCTCGACGGCAAGCAGGAGGATCCCGAGCTCGTCGAGCTCGCCGAGCAGGAGCTCGCAGAGCTCGAGGAGAAGCTCACGCGCCAGGAGCAGGAGATCACGCTGCTCGTCGTGCCGCCGCGCCCCGAGGACAACCGCAACACGATCGTCGAGGTTCGCGCCGGCACCGGCGGCGAGGAAGCCGCGCTGTTCGCGGCCGAGGTGTTCCGCATGTACGCCCGGTTCGCCGAGCGGCAGGGCTGGAAGGTCTCGACGCTGTCCAGGAGCGAGACCGGCCTCGGCGGCCTCAAGGAGATCGCCTTCTCAGTCGAGGGCGACGACGTCTACCGCACGCTGCGCCACGAGAGCGGCGTGCACCGCGTCCAGCGCGTACCCAAAACCGAGGCGGGCGGCCGGATCCACACCTCGGCCGTCAGCGTCGCCGTGCTGCCCGAGGCCGAGCCGGTCGACGTGCAGCTCGCCAACAAGGACCTGCGCATCGACGTGTTCCGCTCGTCGGGCCCCGGCGGCCAGAGCGTCAACACCATGGACAGCGCGGTCCGCATCACCCACCTGCCGACCGGCATCATCGTGCAATGCCAGGACGAGAAGAGCCAGCGCCGCAACAAGGAAAGCGCGCTCAAGCACCTCCGGGCCAAGCTCTACGACATGGAGCAGGAGCGCCTCGACGCCGAGCGGGCCGCCGCGCGGCGCTCGCAGATCCGCTCCGGCGACCGCAGCGAGAAGATCCGCACCTACAACTTCCCCCAGAACCGCGTGACCGATCACAGAATCGGCTTGACACTCCACAACCTCGCCGATACCTTGGATGGCGACCTCGACGAGCTGGTCGAGGCGCTGGTGATGCGTGACGCCGAGGCTCGGCTCGAGGCGGAACTCGCCTCATACACGGCTAATGCGACAACTCCTCGAGATCCTCAGGCGGGCTGAGCGCTACCTGGCCGACGGCGGCGTCGAGCGCGCGAGGCTCGAGGCCGAGCACCTGCTGGCTCACATCCTTGGTTGCTCGCGGCTCGATCTGTATCTCCAGTTCGAGCGGCCCCTCCACGAGGCCGAGCTCGAGCCCTTCCGCGAGCTTCTTCGCAAGCGCCGGCAGCGGGTGCCGTGCCAGTACCTGATCGGGGAGACGGAGTTCTACGGCGTGCCGTTCGCCGTCGACGAGCGCGTGCTTATTCCTCGGCCCGAGACCGAGCACCTGGTCGAGGCAGCGCTCGACCGGCTCCGGGCGCTTGAGGACACCGCCGAGCCGCTCGTGTACGAGATCGGCACCGGCTCCGGGTGCGTCGCCGTGGCCATCGCGCACGAGGCGACGCGCTGCCGCGTGATCGCGTCCGACGCGTCGGCCGCCGCGCTCGAGATGGCGCGGGCCAACGCCGAGCGAAACCGCGTGGCCGACCGCGTCACGTTCGTCGAGGGCAACCTGTTCGAGCCGTACGTGCCGGAGGCGGGCGCAGACCTGATCGTGTCGAATCCGCCGTACGTCTCGCACGACGAGTGGGACAAGCTGCCCGAGGAGATCCGCCTGCACGAGCCGCGCGAGGCGCTCGACGGCGGGCCGGACGGCCTGCGCGTGATCCGCGAGCTCGTCGCCGGCAGCCCCGGCCATCTGAAGCCGGGCGGGTGGCTGCTGCTGGAGGTCGGCCACACGCAGGCGCCGGCCGTCAAGGAGCTCATGGCGGCGACCGGCGCACTCGAGGAGCTGGAGACGGTGCGCGACTACGGTAGGATCGAACGCGTGGTGATTGGACGAAAGTGTTGAGGCGCTGGGACCGATGGACAAATTCTTGATGTGGGGCGGCGAGACGCTTCGCGGCGAGGTCCGAACGAGCGGCTCCAAAAACGCCGTGCTGCCGATCCTGGCCGCGTCGCTGATGGCGGACACGCCGAGCACGATTACCAACTGCCCGTGGCTCAAGGACGTCGACACGATGGTCGAGATCCTCGAAGCGATGGGCGTGCGCGTGCAGCGCACCTACGAGGGCAGCCTCCACGTCGACCCCGGCCCGCTCGAGAGCCACGAGGCGCCGTACGAGCTCGTGCGCAAGATGCGGGCGTCGATCTACGTGCTCGGCGCGCTGCTGGGCCGGTTCGGCAAGGCCGCCGTGTCGATGCCGGGCGGGTGCGTGATCGGGCCGCGGCCCATCGACCTGCACATGAAGGGCTTCACCGAGCTCGGCGCCACGATCGAGCAGCGCTGCGGCTACATCTATGCCGACGCCAAGGAGCTCGTCGGGCGCGAGATCGTCCTTGGCGGGCCGGCCGGCTCGAGCGTCGGCGCCACGGCTAACGTGCTCATGGCGGCCGTCAAAGCGAAGGGCACCACGGTCCTCTCCAGCGCCGCGTGCGAGCCCGAGATTGTCGACCTGGCCAATTTCCTCAACCGCATGGGCGCGAACGTGAGCGGCGCCGGCACGCCGATCATCATGGTCGAGGGCGTCGACGAGCTGCACGGCGTCGATGACTACAAGGTGATCCCCGACCGAATCGAGGCCGGCACGTTCATCGCGGCCACGGCGGTCACACGCGGCACGGTGACGATCAAGGACGCCGAGCCCGCCCACCTGCGGTCGGAAATCGCCAAGGCGATTGAGGCGGGCGCCACGGTCGAGACCCGCAACGGCGATATCCACGTCGACGCCACGGGCGGGCCGAAGGCGATCGAGGTCGTCACCCAGCCCTACCCCGGCTTCCCGACCGATCTGCAGGCGCAGTTCATGGCCGCCGCGCTGCGCGCGGACGGGATGAGCCGCTTCGTCGAAAAGATCTACCCGAACCGGTTCATGCACGTGATGGAGTTCGCGCGGCTCGGCGCCGACATCACCATGGACGGCAACCGCGCCATCGTGCACGGCGTCGAGCACCTGAGCGGCGCGCCGATCATGGCCAGCGACCTGCGCGCGAGCGCCGGCCTCGTGCTGGCGGGCCTCGCGGCCGAGGGCGCGACGACCATCCACCGCGTCTACCACATCGACCGCGGCTACGAGGACATTGAGGAAAAACTCGGCGCGCTCGGCGCCAAGATCAAGCGAGTCAAATCGAATTAGGACAGGAAAGAGACTCACCGCAGAGCGCGCTGAGGTCGCAGAGAAGATGGCACGTCTCAGCGCGCTCTGTGCGCTCTGCGGTGAGTTCAAGTGCGAAGCCGATGTTTGAGGGACTGACGGAAAAACTCCAGGGCGCGTTCCGGAAGCTGGCCGGCTACGGGAAGCTGTCGGAGAAGAATATCGCCGACGCGATGCGCGACGTGCGGATGGCCCTGATCGAGGCCGACGTCAACTTCAAGGTCGTCAAGGATTTTGTCGCGCGCGTTAAGGAACGTGCCGTCGGAGAGGACGTGTTGCGCTCGATCACGCCCGGCCAGCAGGTGATCAAGGTCGTCCACGACGAGCTTGTGCGGCTCATGGGCGGCTCGGCCGAGGCGCTTGATCTGTCGGCCTCGCCGGCGGTCGTCATGCTCGTCGGCCTCCAGGGCTCGGGCAAGACGACGCTCGCGGGCAAGCTCGCCAACATGCTGCGCCGCACAGGCCGCCACCCGCTCATGGTCGCGTGCGACACGAAACGGCCCGCCGCCATCGAGCAGCTCGTCGTCCTGGCCAAGCAGCTCGACATGCCCGTCTACGCCGACACGGGCCAGCCGGACGCCGCGAAGATCGCCGCCGCGAGCATCGCGCACGCGAAGGCCGACCACCTCGACGTGATTATCCTCGACACCGCCGGCCGGCTGCACGTCGACGACGAGCTCATGGGCGAGCTCGAGGCAATCAAGCGCCGCCTCAAGCCGGGCGAAATCCTGCTGGTGGCCGACGCGATGACGGGCCAGGACGCCGTCAACATCGCCCAGGAGTTCGACCGCCGCCTCGGCATCACGGGCGCAGTGCTCACGAAGCTCGACGGCGACACGCGCGGCGGCGCGGCGCTCTCGATCCGCGCCGTCACGGGCAAGCCGATCAAGCTCGCCGGCATCGGCGAGAAGCCGAGCGACATCGACCTGTTCCATCCCGACCGGCTCGCCTCGCGCATCCTGGGGATGGGCGACGTGGTGACCCTCGTCGAGAAAGCGCAGGAGCAGTTCACCGAGGAGCAGGCGCGCAAGCTCGAGGAGAAGATCCGCAAGCACTCGCTCAACCTCGAGGACTACCTCGCCCAGCTCCAGCAGATCAAGAAGATGGGCTCGCTCGAGAGCGTGCTCGCCATGATCCCGGGCATGGGCCAGCAGCTCAAACACCTCCAGGTCGACGACCGGCAGCTCGGCAAGGTCGAGGCGATCATCCAGTCGATGACCGACCAGGAACGCCGCCAGCCCGAACTCCTCAACGGGAGCCGCCGCACCCGGATCGCACACGGCAGCGGCACCACCGTCCAGGACGTCAACAAACTGCTCAAAGGATTTGAACACGCGAAGAAAATGATGAAGAATATGGGCAAGATGCAGAAAGGCCTGATGCGAATGGGAGGAGTTCGATGGCGCTAGTCATCCGCCTGCGTAGACTCGGGGCACGACACAAGCCCTTTTTCAGAATCGCTGTGACCGAGGCGGCCACCGCCCGCGACGGCCGGTTCCTCGAGGAGCTCGGCTGGTACGACCCGAAGAAGGAGGGGCTCAACTCGAAAATCGACGTCGAGCGCGTCCGCCACTGGCTCTCCAAGGGCGCCCAGCCGAGCGAGACGGTCCGGGCCATCCTCAAGAAACACGGCCTGCTCGGCGGGAAGCCTGCAGTCGCAGCAGCGGCCGCTGAGGCGGGCACCGAAGCGGTCGCTGAGGCCGCGATTGAGCCGGAAGCCGTTCCGCCTGAACCAGAAGCGGAAGTCGGCCCGGAGGAGGAGGCCCAGCCGCAGCCCCAGCCTGAACAGCCACAGGAGGCGCCACCGCCACAGGAGCCCAAACCGGAAACGGAGCCCGAGCAACCTCCGGCCGAAGCCGAGCAGCCTCCGGCCGAACCCGAGCAGCCGAAGGAATAGGAGCCAGGCGCCGTGACCGAGATGAAAGCCTTCATCGAGTACGTCGCCAAGACGCTGGCGGACCACCCGGACAGCGTGCAGATCACGGAGGCCGAGGGCGACGACGGCACCACGCACATCCTCGAGCTCCAGTGCCACGAGGACGACATCGGCCGGATCATCGGCCGCAACGGCCGCACCATCAAGGCGCTCCGCACACTGCTCACCACCGCCGCCGCCCGCAACAACATCCGCGCCGTCCTCGAAATCGCCGG
>CAZCQN010000010.1:0-13402 GCA_964500825.1 uncultured Verrucomicrobiota bacterium
CGCCTCGTCGCGAACGAACGGAACCTGAAGCACCCAGCGCCGCTGGACCGGCTGCGCTGCGGGCGCGCCGTTGACAGTCCGGAGGCCGGCCACGATTGTGCGAACGTGTGCGGCGATCTCGCCCGGTTCGCCGTCACAGGCCGACGCGAACTCGCCCAGCAGCGTCGGCCAGTCGCAGGCACCCTCGCCGGGAGGAGACGCAGGCGCGGCGCACAGCTCGACGGCCGCAGCATGCCACTGGCTCGGGCCGCCCGAACGGACACGCGTAAGGAGCGCACCCGCCGCCGCTTGGAGCGCTTGGCCCGACGGTTGCGGTTCGCCCGACGAGAGTGCGGCCTCGAGCGCGGCCAGGAGCTCGCCGAGGCACGGCGGCTCGAACAGCGCCGCGCGCACGCTCTCGGTCGTCTCGGCGGTATCGGACAGCCCGTGGCGCACGACGGTGGCGGCGGCAGCAGCCGTGGCGTACTCGTCGCTGCCCACAGCCGAGACGAGATCCGAGACCCTCGCGAAGTGCTCGATCGTGATGGACAACGCGGCCGAGAGCATGGCGGCGGCAAGGCGAATGGCGGCGTCGGTCGGCTCGATGCCAAGCGAGGCCAGATGACGCGCCAGTTCGGCCGTTGTCGTCATCCGGCTCGCCTGGCCGATCTGCGGCGGCGGCACGATGCGCAGGTGGACCTTCTCGCCGATGTGGGCCACCTGGGCGTAGAGCACTTGGCCGCGAAGCAGTGGGAGCGGCGAGACGGCCACAGTGCTGAGGCCGCGCACATTGATCAGCGCCGTATCCTTGCCGAGCCGCTCAAGGACAACGGCGCGCACGACGCTGCCGAGCTGCAGCCGCTCGCGAATCTCGGCGGATGGACGGAACGAGACCGCAAACCTGTGCTGTTGGGCCGTCATGAGATTGTGTCGTGGCGTGCCGGCTCCCTGTTTTGAACGCGAGTGCGTTACAGTCCTCGCCGTCCCGGGCTTGACACGGCCCCGACCTTCCCTAGAATGACCTGCAGTCACCTAGCCACTGTTGTTTCAGCAAAGGCAAAGACAATGACATCGAATGTCGCCGAACTCGTCACAGGTTCCTGCACGCTGCCGCCGATGCCGGTCGTCGCCACGCGGGTGATGCGCGAGCTCATGAGCCCGGAGACGACGGCGGACTCGCTCTCGAAAATCATCGAGACCGACCAGGCGCTCGTGACCCGGATTCTCAGGATCGCCAACTCGGCGTTCTACGGCTGCGCGCGCAAGGTCGGCTCGATTCGGCTTGCCGTCGTCGTGCTCGGCTTCAACACGTTGAAGAACCTCGTGATCGCCACGAGCACCAAGAGCCTCTACCAGAAGCAGAACAAGACCGAGCAATCGCTGTGGGAGCACTCGCTCGGCGTCGGCATCTCTGCGCACGTGCTCGCCATGGCGCTGTGCCCCACCTCGCTCGAGGACGCGTTCACCACGGGGCTTCTGCACGACATCGGTAAGCTCATCCTGTATACCAAGGATCCCGACGGCTATCCGGACGTTCTCGAAGCGCAGGCACGGGGCATCTCGTGCCACGTCAGCGAGCAGGAAGCGTACGGGTTCACTCACACCGACGTGGGCGCCGTGCTCGCCGACAAGTGGAACCTGCCGCAGAGCCTCGAGTCGGCCGTCGGTCTTCACCACTCGCTCGACACGAGCGCCTTCGCGAAGCTCAAGCCCCAGCCGAAACAGCTCACGGCGTTGACCAACTTGGCCGACGGCGTTACCAAGCAGCTCCTGACGCCCGTTGCCGAGGGAGTCAAGGCGCCCGTCGAGGGCATGGAGACAGCCATGGAGACCCTGAACGCCTCCAAAGAGCAGGTTGACGGGTTCCTTTCTATGATCAAGGAAACCTTCGAGTCGGAGAAAGGGGTCTTCGAGATCTAACGGCCGCGCCGAGCCGGGCGGCATTCAGGACCGGCCGACGAGCGCCTCGACTGCTTCGTCCTCGTCGGTATAGATCCTGACGATTCTGTCCATCTTCGTGATCTCGAGGATTCGCTTCAATCGGTCGGTCGGGCGAAGAATCGCAAGCCCGCCCTGGCGCGTGTTCATGCGCTTCTGCAGCACGATGATGCTGCCAAGCACCAGGCTCGGCGCATGATCGACGCCGGCCATGTCGAGCACGATGTGGGTATACCCCTCGTTCTGGAGCTGTGTGCAAAGCTCCTTGAGCGCGTCGAGCTCCTCCTGTTCACCCCGGGACAGCGCTGGGTCGACGGTGACAACGGCTACGTCTCCGCGCTTCCTGACCCCATGCATTGCGGTCCTCCTGCTGTCTGCGTCTTCGATGTCCACAAGCACAACCGTCGCCCGTGCCAGGTTGCCGGCCGGCTGCGCGAACTGCGCCCCATAGCCCCCAGCGGCTCTCCTCGGCGTGCTGGAGACAGCCGAAGCACGTCGAGTAGGTGCAAGTTCGTTGCCAACTTGGGGCCAATCCCAGCGTCGAGAACAGGCCCAGGCCCCACCGGGGTCGGGCAGCCTTGCCGGGCCCCGATCACCACGCCTCGCGCTGCACGGCATGAAGCTCGCCGAACCGAGCGGCAGTTCTTGCCGGTGCACGCGTCGCGATCGGGTTGCGGCCGGCACCGGAAACGCCTACCATCGGCACGGACGCGGCCGGGCCAGACGCGTCCGCCAGGGTGCGACCGCGCGAGCCCGAGACATGGAGGGGCAAGCCATGAAGACGGGAAAAGGCGGCAGCGAGCAAGCGGCGGCTATCGTCGCGGCAGCCGGCGCCGGGGCCCGCTTCGGTCCGGCTTCCGGCGGCATACCGAAGCAGTTCCTCGAGCTGGGCGGCGAGCCGGTCCTCGTCCGCTCGATCCGGGCCGTGCTCGCCTGCGACGGGGTCGAGCTTGTCGCCTGCCCGGTGCCCGTCGACTGGCGCGCGCACGCCGAGGAGCTCGTCGCGGCCGCGAAGCTGTCGGGGCACGTTGTTCTGCTCGACGGAGGGACCACCCGCCAGGAATCGGTCGCGCGGTCGCTGGAAGCGCTGGCCGGCCCCGACGAGCCGGACCACGTCGTGATCCACGACGCCGTGCGCCCGTTGGCGACTGTCGAGCTGGCCCAAGCCGCTCTCGACGCAGCCAGGCGGCACGGCGCCGCCGTCGTGGCAACGCCCAGCGTCGACACCGTCGCCGTCCGGAGCGGCGAGTGGCTCGATGCCGTGCTGGAGCGATCGACGCTCCTCAACATCCAGACCCCCCAGGCGTTCCGGTACGGGCTGATCGGCGAGGCCCACGCCCGTGCGGCCAGGGACGGGATCACGGACGCCTCGGACGACGCCGCGCTCGTGCTCCGGCTTGGGCATCGCGTGGCCGTCGTGCCAGGCCCTGCGACGAATATCAAGATCACCTCGTCGGTCGATTTCGAGCTCGCCCGCCGCCTGCTCGCCGGAGAGGCGCCGTAGGAGACCGCCGATTCCCCCCCGGTCGGCACGAAACTTGATCTTTGTCGCCCCGTATTGCCTTGCCGACTCGAGGTCAAACGCCGTGGAGAAGCCTCCCGAGGCAACAGAGAAGCACGTGGCCGTTGTCGAGACGCCTGGCAACGAGCGCTCGGCCTGGCACGCCGCCCTGAGCGCTGCGGGCTGGGCCGTGACCTGCTGCGATACGGCGGACGCCGCGATCGAGCAGCTCGAACGTGCCGCGCCCGACGTCGCCGTCGCCGAGATCGGCCTTCAGCCCACGGGGGGTCTCGAACTGCTCAAACTGATCAAGGCACGGCGGCCTCGCACGCGAGTCATCTGCACCGCGCGCGACCACGAGTTGGGCAACGTGCTCGAATGCCTGCGTGGGGGCGCAGCCGACTACCTGAGGCGCCCGTTCGAGCCGTCCCAGCTCGTGCGCGCCGTCGACGAGGCAGCCGCCGCCACGCCCGACGACGAGGCGATCGACATCGACATCGGCGAGATGGGCTGGATCGAGCTCCAGATGCCGTCGTCGGTCCGCTGCATGAGGCGGCTCGACAAGTTCTTCCGGTTGCTGTACGAGTCGGAGGTCGCGCCCGACACGCTCGAGGAGATCAGCCTGTGCTTCACCGAGATCGTCAAGAACGCGATCGAGTGGGGCCACCGCTTCGATGCGAGCAAGCGCATCCTGCTCAGCCACATGCTGTTCCAGGACGAGATCGTCTTCAAGGTCAAGGACACCGGTGCCGGATTCGACATCGGCCCGATGCTCGACGGGGCCGAGGACCTGATCGCCATGGAGACCGAACGCGAAGCGGCGGGCAAACGCCCAGGCGGCCTGGGGATCACACTGGTGGCGGGGTTGATGGACTCGGTGATCTACAACGCAACGGGCAACATGATCATTATGTCGAAGAAGGTCTATGACGCGGGCTGAGCAGCTTGTCCGCGACGAGCCGGGGCTCGCGCGGATCATCGAGTCGATCGAGCAGATCGGGTCGCTGCCGACGATCCCCGCGGCCGCGCAGCGAGCGATGGCGCTCGCGCGCGACGAGGCCGCGTCGATGCGCGAGATCGCCGAGGTGATCTCCCAGGACCAGGCGCTCGCGGCCACGGTCCTCCGGGTCGTCAACTCCGCCTACTACGGGCTGCGCCAACGAGTCGGCACGCTGCCGCTCGCGCTCACCGTGCTCGGGGTGCGTGAGATCACCAACCTCGTGCTCGGCGTCTCGCTCCTCTCGGTGTTCCCGACCTCGTCGGACAGTGAGCTGTTCAGCCGCGAGGCGCTCTGGCGCGCGAGTGCCCAGTGCGCCTACGCGGCCAAGAGGCTCGCGCACAGCGTCGGACTCGGCCGCTTGGCCAGCGAGGCTTTTCTCGGCGGGCTCGTGCACGACATCGGCCTCATCATCCTGGACGAATACCGACACGACGAGTTCATCGAGACGCTGCGCAGCGCGCGGCAGACGGGCCTCGACCCGATCGCCGCCGAGATGGACCGGCTCGGCACGACGCACGCGAGCATCGGGGCGTGGCTGGCCGAGACGTGGGCGTTTCCGGAGCCGCTCGTCGAGGCGATCGCCTGCCACCACTGCCCCGAGACCAGCTCGTATGAGCCGCCGTTGGCGGCGCTCGTCTACCTGGCCGAGCTGATCGTCACTTTCCATAATCAGGCCGGCGCCGCCGAAGGGATCGCCGCCGCGCTCGACGCAGACGCGACGTGGGGGAGACTGCTCTCGCTCGGGCCACCGGTGCAGCAACCGTCCTCGACCACCGCCATGCTCGAGCAAGTGTGCGACGAGATCGAGAGCGCGCCGCTCATTCTGGGCGTCGCGCGTTCTTCGCCGCGCTGAGCGCAGCCGCACCCGCATCGTCCACGCCAAGCCGGTCGAGGATCGCCCGCTTCAGCAGCTCGGTATCCGCGGGCGGCGCGGCAGGCCAGCGCTTGTCGAGGCGCGTCGGCACGAGCTGATCGACTTCCTCGACGAGCTGCACATCCCGCACGCCGCGGATCGAGGCGCCGCGCGAGAAGAAGTTGTAGAACTCGCATTCGGGACACGCCTGGACGATCCGCTCGAGCTCTCGCAGGTAGCTGTACAGGCTCTGGTGCGTTGGGATCGGCGCGCCGTACCGGTCGGTCACGTGCACGATCTTGGCGAGCATCGCCACGAGGCGGTGGCGCACCTCGAGCGAGCTGAACCGATCGGTCTCGACGAGCCAGCCACGGTTGCGCGCCAGGTTGGCCGAGTAGACCTTCCAATCGGGGAACGCGCAATCCTGGCCGACGAAAAACAGCTTGCTTACGCCGTAGCGCACGGCGAGGTCGAGCGCGACGCACGCGGCCGAGCCGCCGCTGGCCGTCACCCCTTTCGCCGCGATCAGATCCTCGATGGCCGAGACGATCGAATGGCCCGTTTGCACCGCGACCGCCTTGCGTCCCGGGAAGCGCGCGACCACCTCGCGCGCCGTCGTCGGCAGGAAGATCAGCGTGCCGCCCGGGCGCGCATCGAGAGGGAAATGCTCCGTGCTCGTCGGCTGCGGATCGACGCTCACCACGAAGTCGGGCTCGATGCCCGCGCGGCACAGCGTGTCGCAGGCAGTGTCAACCGTGATGATCCACGCCCGGTCCTGGAACTCGGCTAGGTACGGCATCGCCTCGTCGAGCGATGGGCCGGCGCTCACGAGGAAGGCCGGCTGGCCGGCGAGCGCCGACAGCACCTCGGCCACGCCGGGACTCGCCACGACGGCGTCGAGGTTCGCCAGCAGATTCGTTATCGAGTTGTCCCGATGGACGGCCGCGGCCGAGCGCTCGAGCTGGATGACCTCGAGCGCGTTGACGATCCGCTCGTACCCGTCGGGCACCACCGAGAGCAGCGGCGTGTGGATCAGCACGTGTGACCGCTCCGGCGGCACGTTGGCGAACACGCCCGAGAGGTAGTCGTGCAGGACGGCCGCCCCCTCGTGTTCCGACCCGGCCGTCACCAGCCACACGTTCGGCCGGTGGAGCACGTCGCCAAGATCGCGCAGGTGAAAGGCCGCCGACAGCACGGCCCGGTTTAGCTCGAGGACGACGAGCTGCCCGGCGTTCCCGATACGCTCGGCGATCTCCTCGGCGTGATAGCCGAGACCGAAACCGTAGAGCAGCACGTAGTCGCCGGCGCCGACGCCGGAGCGCTCGGCGAAGCGGCGCGCCTCCTGTCGAGGGTCGTACCGGCTGTGGAGCAGCACGCCCCGGTACGAGATCGTCGGCTCGCCGGTGCGTGCCGCCTCGGTCTCGAGCTCAGGCGGCAGATCGGCCAGGAGCAGCGGCGCGAGCTCGCACGCTCTCGGCCCGAGCGCAGCCAGGTTGGCATCGAAATGCGACGCGCCCGGGCTCATGGCGCCGCGCCTTCCGCTGGTTCGAACGCGAGGTCGTAGCAGACGAGCCGGTGGCGCCATCCGTCGAGGCACCAGAGCGTCGAGCCGCTGCCGCGCGCGCACGCAGTCACGTGCTCAATGCCGGGGAGGTTGAAGAACGCGAACGCGCCTTCGCCGTCGAAGAGCACGGCGGTGTGTCCCTCGTCGGCGACCGCGATCAACAAGCCGTCGCCCACGCCGGCCACGTTCGTCGGCACGAAACGTACGCCGTGCGGGGCGATGAGCAGCTCGACTGTCTCGTCGCCCGGCGTGCACACCAGCACGGCGCCGACACCGGGATCGGCCACAAGCAGTCGCCCGTCGTCGGTTGTGGCAACGCCCTGCGGGTACTCGAGGCTCCCGAGCACATACCCCTGCTCGCGGAAAAGTGTTTCGTGCGAGACGAACCGGTTCGAAAGCGCGCTCCACCACTGGAAGACGAATCCGCGCTTGAATCCGGTCCCTTCGTAATACGCGCGGTCGTAGCCGCCGCGCCCGAGCGCGTCGAGCACGGCTCCGTCCTGGGCGAGGAATTGGAGGCGGTGGTTCGAGCGATCGGAAACAACAAGGCCGCCGCCGTCATCGCGCACGGCGATGCCCCACGGCTCGTTGAACTCGCCCGGCTCCGGACCGTACCGGCCGACCATGCCAAGCACGTTCCCGGCGGCATCCAGGTGCTGCACGCGGTGGTTCCACCGGTCGGTGACCCAGAAGCCGCCGGCGCCGTCCGAGACCGCGTGCGTCGGGTAGCGGAACATGCCCGGCCCAGAGCCTTCGCTGCCGATGCGCCGCACGAGCCCGCCGCCATCGTCGAGCACGGCGACGCTGTGCTGACACTCGTCCACGACGAGCATCAGCCCGTCGCCGAGCGGCGTGACACAGCTCGGCCCGAGGAACGTGCCGCCGCCCACGTGCCAGCGCTCGGTCAGGACCGGGCGGGCAAGCGGCGGCGTGCTGACGCGCGCAGTTGCCTCGATGGTGGTCGACATGCTCACTCCGCGTTCGCGTGCGGGTCGGCCACCAGGACGCCTGCGCGCTCCTCGCGCTCGAGCCGCACGATGTGTTCCTCCTGGACAAGGAACTCCTCGGAAGCAAACAGGCTGTCGAGCCCAACGACCTTGCGCAGCACGTCGCGGATCACGAAGCCCGGTGGCGGGCAGCCCGGCACGTACAGGTGGCCGTTGCGCTTCGCCCGTTGGCAGCGGCCGACGCAGACCCACATCTCGTCGCCGCCGTTGCGGTTGGCGAAATCGTCGTTCTGCCCGAGCGAGATGTTCAGGTTCGAGAACCGGCTGCGCAGCAGGTCGAGGCTCCCGTCCTCATCCATGCGTTTGAGCGCCATCATCAGCCCGCCGAGGCAGTCGCTGCACGCGTCGCGGCACAGGATATTCACACCTTCATAGCGGCCGCCCGCCAGCGCGTCGAATGGCGACTCGAACTCGGTGCGCACATCGGCGATCCGCTCGCCGACCACCTCAATGAGGCCGGGCTCGATCTCGCCGAGGCCGTGTTCGGACGCCGTCTTGATATGCCGGATGTCGTACGGCTCGAAACCCATCACGCGCGCGGCCACGGCGTCGACCGTCGCGCGGCGGGTCCCTGCGAGCACGAGATCCATCGGCTTCGCGTTACCGCTCTGCGGGCCAAGCCCCTCGTGCCCCATGATGCCATCGACAACGATCAGGTGCACGGGGACGTGGCGGTTCACGTCGATGATGGCGCCTTCGAGCCCGACGAGGTGCGACTTGCGCTTCGTGCGCGGCGAGATCACGCCCTTCATGTTCTTGAGGCTGACCGAGACGGTCGTGTGCACGTGCGTCTTGAGCAGCGGCACGTTGATGATCACGTCGCTCGTGAGCACCTCACGCGCGACCTGGATGTTGCGGAGCGACACGGGCTCGATGATGTCGATCCGCTCGGTCGTGTCCTCATTCAGATCGACGAGACGCGCACCGCATCGGCGCGCCATCACGTCGTAGCCGGTCACCTGAAAAACCCGAGCGGTCGAGAGGCCCACGGTCGTGCCGTCGGCCACGACGATGTCGCCCGCGCCGGCCTCTCGCGCGATGTGGACCAGTGCCTCCACGACGGCCGGGTTCGTCGTCGCGCCCGACCGCCAGTCCTTGTCAATGCACAAGTTCGGCTTGATCAGGACCTTCGCGCCGGGCCTGACGAAACGCCGGATGCCTCCGACGAGGCCGACGGCTCGTGCGACGGCATCTCGGATCCCGTTTGTTCTCCTGACTATGGCTACGCGGTCCATAGGCTTTTCATCCGGTGCCGAGTACGGTGCCTCGGTTGCCCGCACGGGCATGGTCACCATCCGCCACGTTGCTGCGCGCAGAGCTGCTGTCTCGTTCGACCGAAGGCCGATCGCGATGAAACGACCTAAATCGCGCGCACCTCGACATGGTCCGAAATCGATCCCACTCGCTGCCGGATCTGGTTCTGGTAGCCGAACGAGGAAATGACGACAACCTCGGGCTGTAGTACTGAGATAACCTCGGGCGGCTCGACGAGAAGGCCATTGATCGACCGGCCGTGCTTGCGCGGATCGCTGTCGACGATCCCGGCAACGTCGAACCCGATTTCGTGGCCGACCGCGACGGCGATCTCGCCTGTCTCGGCCGCGCCGTAGAAAACGACCCGCCCGAATCCCTCGTCGTAGATGATCTGAAGCTGGCGGCGGATCTCGTCCTTTGCGTGGATGTACAGCCCCACGGTCTCATTGAGGTACTTGCGAAACAGCTCGGAGAGCCGCGCTTCGCCCGCCTCGGTCAGGTGATAGGTCATGTTGCGGTTTGTCCGGCCTCGAACGGCGACGTGGCCGGCCTTGACGAACCCCTTGATGTAGTTGTTCACCATCGCCGGCACGATGCCGGCCAGCTTGGCCAGCCGCGACTGCGTCGTGTTGGACTGCTGGTGGATGCCGTACAGCAGCACGAGCTCGCGGAACGCCGCGCTCGGCCGGAAGAACCGCAACTGCTTGTCACCAATCCTCATTGCCCCGTCTTCACTTGTGCCGCGTGATGCCCCCTGCCTCGCCCACGGACGACCCGGCCACAACGGCGCCCTCGCGCGCAGCGATGCCTGTGGTGACTTCCCGCAGCAGGCCGATCCAGAATTCGGCCGCCTCGATTACGTCGTCCATCACCGTTACAAACTGTCTCACCGCCTCGGCCTGCCCCTGGACATCGAGCCGCCCGATCATCGACGGGCTCACGAGCCGCCGGTCGCGCATGATCGTTATGGCGCGCGTGAGCGAGTCGGCCAGCAGCTCGAACGCCTCCGTGTGGGACTCGAGCGCGACGGCCTCGCGCGCGTACCGTGTTTGCAGCCGGCGGATGCGCGCCGGATCGCTGCGGCCCTTGCCGATCTCGTTCAGGATGGTCCGCAGCGTCGAGCGGCACGCCGTGGCGTCTCGCACGACCGCTTTGAGCTCGCGCCGCATCGACTTGACCCGGCCGAGCGCGTGCTCACCCCTCGTCGGCCTGGCGGCCGATGCGGCCGCATCGAGAACGCCGTCGATATCGACGTCTTGCACACACGTGCGCGCGACGAATTCCTTGAGCGTCATCGGCCGCGTGCCCGCGATTCGCGCGCCGCCCTCGGTCGCGTCGATGCAGCCGCCGGGCAGGCGGCCCGCCTCGGTGTGCAGGAGCTCCTCGAAATGCCTGAGGAAGACGACCATTGAAGCATGGCTGTTGACCGGGCGCCCGAACATGTCGGGCACGACGATCACGTTGCCGGTGCCGGGGCCGCGTGCCTCGACGCGGCTCATCGCCGCGCCCTTGACGTGCGACACGTCGCCCGTGTAGGCGAGATCCTGCCCGATGAGCGCCACGGGCCGGCAGCCCATCTCGAGCGCCAGCAGAAACGCCGTGTGCGCCACCGACAGGCCCTTGTCGAAACCGCCGCGCGCCCCGACCATGTGCGAGAACCAGCGCGAGGCCGACTTGTTCGTGATCTCGGCGTAGAAGCGCGTGCCTTCGAACGCGTCCAGGATCGGCGGATAGACCTCCGAATCCACAACGAGCCGCAGCGCCGTCGTGTCGATTCCATCGAAGTAGCGCATGTTGTTCGACGAGAAGTCGATGCTCACCACCAGGTCGGGCGCCACCCCGTGGTCGAGCAGCACGCGGACCGCCGTGTCGACGGCGATGATGACCGCCCGGCCTTTGGCGTGAGCGAGCTCGCGCACGTTCTTGCCGAGCGATGGCCCGGCCGACACGACGATGGCCGGCACACCGTCAAACGCGCCGAACAGGCCGTTGACCCCCGGCAAGGTCATGGCGGCCGGCACGTTGCGCACCATGTTGCGCGCGTAGTGCCGCCAGCTCTTGTCACGCGAGTTGTTGTTCACCAGCGCGTAGTACATGGCATCCTGGAGACGCTGGATCACCTCCTGGTAGTAGACCGGGTCGAGCGCGATCGAGGGCGGGTGCTTGATAGCCTTCAGCCCGTTGCGCACCAGCGAGCACTCCTCCGTGCGGAGCATCTTGAACACGTCGAGCGGCGCGAGGCCCGCGGCGAAGAAGATGTTGTGCGCCTCGATCGCCGTGGACAGATCGACCTGCTCGAGGCAGCAGCGGAAGCGCTCGAGGCTCGGCTCGACGACGAGCATGAAGTCGCGGTCGTGTTCCCGCTTGAGGTACTCGAGCACGTGGTAGCCCAGCCCCAGGCCAAGCGCGACGACGTTCTCGGTCCTGGCCTCCTCGTACCTGGCGGCCAGCCGCCGGGCTTCCTCGACCGGGTCCTGGGCGCTGTGGAGCAGCCTGGGGCCCTGGCCGGGCACGACAACGGCCAGCGTCGGCGGCCCGCTCTTCGACTCGCGCACGACGAGCGACGGCCCGACCAAGCACGCGCTCACGCGCTCGGCCAGCTCGGGCTGGCGTCGCCGAAGCACGTCGATGTTTCGCTCGAAGACGCCCACGTTGCTCGCTCCCGTGCGTGGACAAAAGGGCTCAGGGCACCATGCCGATGAGTTGCTCGAGGAGTGCTCGCTCCTCGCGCAGCTTGGCGATCAGCTCGTATTCGAGCAGATCGCTCAGCGCGACGAGATCGCCCTGCTCCATGGCTTGCTTGGTCTCCTGGAGGGCGGCGAGCAGATCCTCATTGATGTTCTTGATCGTGCGGCCCTCGACCTCGACCTCTCCGGGGTCGTAGCCAAGGCACGCCTGCGTTGCCTGGAGCAACTGAATCACCTGGCGCCAATGCGTCAGGCACTCGCCAAACAGCGAGAACGCCTCCTGGCGCGAGCCGCACTGGAGCGCCGTGGCGACCTGGCCCAGCTTCTCCTCGAGGGCAGGCAGGCCGTCGCGCGTCTGCTCGAGCGCGGCGGTGAGCACCGCCGACGCGTCCTGCACCTGAAAGTCGATCACGTCGTCCGGCATCAGCTCGCGCTCGCGCTGCGACGCTTCCTGCTCCGGGCTGATCCGTTGACCGTTCAGCACGAGGCCGACCGCGATCTCGTTTCGTTCAGACGCGGCACCCTGGACCGCGTCGATCAGCTCGCCGAGCGTGCGAATGCCGGACGAGGAGAGATCGACCTCGACACCGCCGATAGTCACGTGCATGGCTGCTCCTTTCGAGCGACACTACTCCCTGGGGCAAGCCACGATACAGATTCTGTGCCAACCGCGCGCCGCGCGCGCTGCGCCTGTTTATTCAGAGAATGAGCGGTCGGAAGGGGGGAGAATCACCACACTCTGTGCCGCTCTCCCACAGAGAACCGGCAGAATCTGCCGCATGAGACGGGACGATCAGGCAAGCAGGTCAACGCCCGTTGCAGAGCCAACGGGTACGCCCGTTGCAGAGCCAACGGGTACGCCCGTTGCAAAGCCGACCGATGGGGCGACGGCGGGGTCAACGGCCTCGCGGGTGGCGACGCGCGTCGTGCCGCCGGAGCAGTAGACGCGGCCGCATTCGGGGCAGACGCTGTAGTGGATGGTTACACGGGTGTCGACCTCCTTGCCCTCGCGTTCGGCCTTCGCCGTCTCGTGACGCACGTGCTCCTGCTCATGGACGCGCACCATCACCTCGGCCTCGGCGGCCGAGAGCTGAGTCGGGGCCTGGAAGGAGACCGACGGGTCGTCGGACTTGTCCTGGTACCTGCGCCGGGCGCACGTCGTGCACTCGCCAGCCCCGTCCGCGCGCGAGGCGGGCGAGGTTGTGGACCCCGCTGCCTGTTCGGTCGGGCGCGGAGCGATCAGGCTCAGGTCGACGAGCAGCTTCGGGCCGGGATCTTCGTCATCGGCACCGGCTTGCCTTGCCGTGCTCGTCCGCTCTTGGCGAACGGGTTTGACGGGCGCCGTCGTCGGCCGACGATGAACAACCCCGATAGGCAGGTACGATTGCGGTTGTGCAACGGCGGAAATGTGCACGGCAACTCCGACCGCGGCCCGGGCCGATCAGGCTTTTACGTCGATGCGTGGCTCGACGATGTGGAGCCGGCGCCTCATCTGCTCGGGGAGGAACTCAGATTGTGCGCGCTGTTCATGCGCCGCACGCCCCTCGCGAGCCCGGCGCGCCGAAATAAGGCGCCGCCACTCGTCGGGGCAGCGGTACATGTTCTTGGCGTATTCCCCC
>CAZCQN010000010.1:13412-37230 GCA_964500825.1 uncultured Verrucomicrobiota bacterium
GATGCGTGGCTCGACGATGTGGAGCCGGCGCCTCATCTGCTCGGGGAGGAACTCCGATTGCGCGCGCTGTTCATGCGCAGTCGCTTCATGCGCAGTCGCTTCCTGCGCTCGGCGCGCCGAAACAAGGCGCCGCCACTCGTCGGGGCAGCGGTACATGTTCTTGGCGTATTCCCCCTGAGGCTGGACCCGGATCGAAGCCATCCCCTACCTCCTCGCTGGCCGGGCTGCAACGGGCGCCGCAGGCCCGGCCGACGCTATGCACAGCGTCGTCTATACAGCGGGATGGCGTGGCCGGTCAAGCCTCAAAATCATGCCTCCAAAAGGGTACAAGCCACTAGGTGATGATGCTCACGTAGTTGTCCGACGGCGAGGAGGGGTGGAGCCGCTCCTGCGGCAGGCGGCCCCGGATCGCCTGCTCGCCGCCGCCCTTCTCGATCGCCTCGATCCAGGTCTGCTTCAGCTCGGTCAGGATCCGCATCGCCTCGTCGATGTGCTCCCGCTTGTGCTGCACGTTGGCCTCGACGAGGCGCTGGATGACGAAGCTGTAGAGCCGGTAAAGGCCTTGGGCGATCTCGCCGCGCGACATGTCGAGCGAGTTCCGGAGCTCGCGCACCATGTTCTGCGCACGAATCAGGGCCTCGCACGTCTCGTTTCGGCGGCCGGGCCCGAACAGCTCGCGGGCCTTGGCGCAGGCGGCGATCGCGCTCTCGTAGAGGATGAGGACCAGTTCCATCGGCGAGGCGTTCAGGATCTTATTTCGCAGGTACGCTTTCGCCGGCTCGTGGGTATCAGCCATCCGTTCCCTCCCTCGGTGCCTGGTTCGTCCCTCCAGGGCTACAACAGCGCCGAGGCGCTCGTGTTGTTGGCGCTCATGCTTTGCGTCAAGATGGTATAGATGCTTGTGCTCTGGGTCTGCAGTTGCTGGAACACGGCGAACAGCCGCTCGTACTCTTCGGTAAGCTGCTCCTCGCGGCGCGCGAGCGCGTCTTCCTTCCGGCTGATCTTCTTCTCGACGCTGTCGATCCGATCCTCGATGTGCTCCTTGTGCTCGGTGATGTAGCCGCTGTACTGCTTCGTGTAGTCCTGGAGGTAGTCGTACACGTCGTCTGCGAAGCCACCGTCGTCGTAGAGCCCATCGCTATCGGTGTTATACGCGAAGAGCTGGAACACGTCGTTTGCGCTCTCATCGAGCGCGTCCTCCAGCTCGTCGGAATCGAACGTGATTGTCTTCGCCTTCGTATCGTGCTCGATCTCAAGCCCGACCTCCGAGAGGTACGAGAGCGCCCCAGGGTTCTCGACGCCCGAATAGACGCATGAGCGTAGCCGACGGCGCAGCGACTTGACCTTCATGTCGCCGTTGAGCGGGGAGTCCTCATCGGTCTCCTTCGAGTAGAGCAGGTCAACCGTGTCGTTGTATTGCGTCACGAACGCCTGGACCGCCTCGACCGCCGTGTCGGTGTCCTTGGCGACGGTGACCGACGCCGTGCCGCTGCCACGGAGCGTAAACGTCGTGCCGTTGATCTCGAACGTGTTCGAGTCGCGCGTCAGCGTCTGACCGTTGAGGGTGACCGTTGCGTCGGTCCCAGTATGACTGCCCGTAGCGATCTGGAGCTCGGCGAACAAGCCGGACGTATCGTTGGACAGCACGATATCCTCGCCGTCTTCCGACGAGGTCAGCGTGATCTTGTCGTCGACGTTATCGTAGAACGCGAGCACGCCCGCGCCCGAGGCGTTGATCTCGTTGACGAGCTCGCTCAGGCTGTCCTCGGACACGTCGACGGCGAACGTGATGCCGTTGATCGTGAAGTAGCCGTCCGTGACCGCCAGCGCCGTGTCCTCGATGTCCTTGTCGTAGTCGGCGTACTCGCCCGTGGTCCCGTCCGGATCGGGGTTCCCGTTGCCCGAGGTGAGCTTCATCGCGTCGAAAAACCCGGTCGTGTCGTCCTCGAGATTGACGAAGTAGTTCGGCCCAACGGTGTCCTGAGTGATGGTGACCTGGTCGCCGCTGATCGTGGCGGTGACCCCGGCGCCCGAGGAGTTGATCTTGCCGAGGATCGTCATGATCGTGTCACTGGCGGTCACCGTGATCTCCTCGGAGTTCACGTAGAAGGTGCCGGACACGATCGATTTGTCGGAGTCGATGTCGAGGTTGCCGCTGTCGATCCGCTCGTTGAAGTTCGCGTCGCCCCCCTCGGTGTTGATCTCCTCGCCGCTCGTGACCGACCTGTAGGTGCCTTGGGCAAGACCGACCGCGCCGGACGACTGCGCGGTCGCAGCGGTGGCAAGGGTGATGTCCGAAAAGGTGTAGGTGGTCTCCGATGCGTTCGTGCCGGCTTCCGCCGTGAGAACATCTTCATCGGACGTCGTGGCGGTCTTCGATAGGAAGGTCGACGCGTCCCTTAGGGCGTCAAGCGCCGTCTGGAGCGCCTTGAGGCTGGTGCGGATCTCTTCCCAGGCGTCGATCTGGCCTTCGTAGGTCTGCTTCTTGGTCTCGAGATCCTCAAGCGGCTGGCTCTCGAGGGCGATGAGCTGAGAGACGATCGACTGGATATCGTACGAGGTGGTGACTGACTGGACCATGACGTATCATCGCTCCCGTCTGCCGCGGCGCAGTCGCACGCCGCCGGCCGTCTCCGTGTTCAGGTATCGGCCGAAGGGCCGTTCGCTATAGCAAAAACGCGCGGCCGCGGGCAGCGGGGTACCGGTACCCCCGGCCCTGGAAGCCGGGGGTACCGGCTATGGCAAACTCAGCGTTGCGCCGAGCCCTTAGCCTCCGAACAGGCTCAGGATCGAGTACGGCGCCGTGTTCGCCTGCGTCAGCATCGCCAACGCAGTCTGCTGCAGAATCTGGTACTTGGTGACCGCCATCTGATCCTGGGCGATGTCGGCATCGCCGATCGTGCTCAAGCTCGCCTGCAGGTTGACCAGCTCGGTGTCGCTGACCTCTTTCTCGAACTCGAGGCGCATGATCCACGACCCGATCTGCTCCTCGTCCTGCACGAGCCGGTCGACCGCGGCCGAGATGTTGGTCAGCGTCGTTTCGATCTTCGCCGTCACCGTGCTGCTCGACGGGCTGCCGGTCACGTCGATGTCGGCCGTCTCAATGCTGAGGGCGGCCGCCGTCGGCACGGCGCTGCCGCTCAGCGAGACGTCCGACAGGTTGCCGAGTGTGAACCCGCTGTAGAGGCTCGGCGAGACACCGCTGTTGAGCACGTCGACGATCTCCAGGCGCAGCTCGTTGAGCTGCATCTGGAGGCCGACTCGCTCGGCGCTGGTGACGCCACCGGCCTTCGCCTGCGAAGCGAGGTCGCTCATCTGGATGAGCATGTCGACGACGTTCGCCAGCTTGCTGTCGTTCGTCTGGAGCCAGTTGACGCCACGCTCCAGGTTCTCATTAAACCGCTTCTTGCCCGCGATGTCCTGCTCGAACAGGCGCTTCACGTAGTAGCCCGACGGGCTGTCCGAGGCGCGATTGATCTTCAAGCCGGTGGAAATCCGCTCGGCTGCCTTCACAATCGCGTCGTTGATCTTCGAGACCGTCAGGTACGCGCGGAGAGCGGCGACGTTGGTGTTGATGCGTGCAAGGTCACCCATTGTTGATCCTCCCTGATTCTTCTCCCGGACATCCATGCCCGGGCGAGTTCTTCAGGCACGCACTGTATGTGGGGCCTGATCTGTTGCGGCGACTGCGCGAGTCGGAACTCGCGTTTCAGAAGAGGTCCCGTCTTCTTTCGTCGCATCCGCTCCCAAGGCCCGCTCGTTACCGCGCTATCACGCTCCTTTCTATGGCCGGGTCGTGTCAGAGTTACGTTATGCTTACCTGCTCGCGTCGAGTATCGGCAGGTGTGCCGTCCGCTTTAGCCCCATTTGTGCCCCGTGCCGCCAGTCATCCTAGATCTGCAGAAGACCCCGGACTTGCTCGAGGTCGACGGGCTGGCTCTCGGCCGCCCGGACGTTCTGCGAACGGATCAGCTCGTAGATCTCCTTGCGATGCACCGGCACGCAGCGCGGGGCCTGGACGCCGATCTTGACGTGGTCACCGCGCACCTCCGTGACGACCACCTCGATGTTGCCGATCATGATGCTCTGGTTGACCCTGCGATCGAGCACTAGCATCGAGGCTCACCCCCTTCCGCGTCCCCTCTCGGGGCGCCGGCCGGTGCCGGCTCGACAAGTCGGTGGGCGGGCGAGTAGCCGCTGTTGTGCAGGATCATCTGCTTGCCGACTCGCCTGTGGGGGTTGATCACGAGCGGGCCCAACAGGTTGGCCGTGATCTCGTTCGGGTCGCCGGGCACAACGAGCATCACGTGCAGCGTCGCCTCGTCGGCCGAGCCAAGTCCGAGCTCGTCGAGGTCGGCCTGCGGAATCGTCGGCCGGTACTGCGGCACGAGCGAGGCGGGGTCGGTCAGGATGAAGGCCACCTCGGGCACGTCGAGCGACTGCAGCCACCAGACCGGGCGGTCCTCGCGCCGGTCAACGATCGCGTAGCGGGTGCAGGTCTCGAAGCCGATGAGCCCCTCCGGGAAAACGATGACCTCGTCGTCGGCGACGTCCAGTTGACCAAAACGCGTTGTGTCGACCTTCATGGTTCTTCCCTTCGTCTACGGATCCGGTCTCCGACCGGCTAGATGTAATCGGCCAGTGAGAACTGAAGAATGCGCGCCGTGCTCGCCAGCGCCGCCTGGTAGATGTTCTCGGCCGTGTTGTACTCGATAATCGCCTCGGCGATGTCGGCGTCCTCGAGTTCCGAGCGCTGCGCCTCGTACGACAGGACGGCCGCATCGAGGTCCTCGCCGATCGATTCGAGATGGTTGATCCGGTTGCCGACGCCCGCATTGACGTCGGCGACGCTCAGAATCGCCTCGCGCAGCCGCTCCTCTTGCGTGTGCAGCGCGTCGAGGTCGTTCTGCTCATGCGCGGCGCGCAGATCGGTCAGGATGACGAACACGTCGTCGTTCGCCCCCTCGCCGTTCGGCTGGAACACCTCGCTGCCCGGCGTGTTGATCGTCACCGTATCGACGTCGCTCACCAGGTAGCCCCACAGCCCGTCGATGCCGTTCGGGTTCGCCGTCACGCCCGTGACAAGCGTGCCGGCGTCGTCGTAGTTCGCCGTGAACGGCGCCGTGAGTGTCTCGTCGCCGCCGAAGATGTACTTGCCCTTGAACTTGCGGTTCGCCAGCATCACGAGCTCCTCGAGGAGCTGGTTGATGGCGCCAGCGGACTGAGCGCGCTCGGCGCTCGTCGCGGCGCCGTCCGAGACCGCCTGTGACACATCGAGGATGTCGCTCAACAGCTCCTCGACCTGCGTGAGCGCCGAGCTGGTCATCTCGTTCCAGGCCAGCCCGCTGTCGATCGCGCGCCGGTACTGCTCGCTCTCGGCGATCCGGCTCGAGTAGTGCAGGATCTGCGTCGCGGCGATCGGGTTGTCGGACGCCAGGGTGTAGTTCTTGCCGGTCGCGATCTTTTGCTGAGCCGCCTGGAGGCGATCGAGGTCGCGCATCAGGTATATGGTCGCCGTGCTTGTCACCATCGACTGTGTCACCCGCATGAGACGGCCTCCCCTCGTCAGGCGATGCTCAGTAGGTCGTCGAGCATCTTGTCGATCGTCGTGATGTAGCGAGCCGCGGCCGTGTAGGCATGCTCGACGCTGATGAGCTGCGTGAGCTCCTCGTCCAGGTTCACCCCGGAGTACGATTGCCGCTGTTGTTCGAACGCCTCGACCACGTTTTCCTGGTTCGTCAGCAGGCTCCCCTCACGCGCGCTCTCGATGCCGAGCGTCGAGACCGTCATCTCGTGGTAGCTGTCGAAGGTGCGCGCGTCGGTGTCAGCGCCGATCACGAACGTGTCGTTGCGCACGTTGCCGATGGCGAGCGCGATCGTGTTGTCGCCCGGCGCCGTCGAGCTGGCCGTCGCGAGCAGGCTCGGGTTGTTCTGGATCACCGACGAGACGTCGATCGTGTCGGCATCCTCGCCCGTGAAGAACGTGTTCAGCTCCATCGCGAGCAGGAACCCGCTCGTGTCGCCCGTGCCGTCGCTCTTGACGAACGAGAACGTCGCGCCCGACGGCGCGCCGGCGTCGAGATCGATCGTGATCTCGCCGTTGCTCACGCTCGCCTGGAGGTAGCCGTTGGCGAGGAAATCGGCGTTGATCTCGGCCGCGACCGTGTTGAGCGTCGAGACGCCGGCGGTGATTGAGATCTCCTGCTCTTCGAGCAGCGTGCCGTCGGCATCGTACACGGCGAGCCAGAAGCTGCCCGTCGAGATCTCGTCCTCGAACGCGAGGCCCGCCGCCGAGTCGAGCACCGCATCGGGATCGCTGACGGCCACGCCGCTCGTGGCCGTCGTGTACAGATCGAGACCGTTGCCCTGACTGTGAAGCCGGTTGATCTCCTTGATGATCTGCGTCGCGAGCGCATCGACCCGCGTGATGTAGCTCGGGATCGTCGTGTCGCGCGCGTCGAGCAGGCCTTTGAGCTGGCCGCCGCTCGGGTCGACCGCGCCGCCCGTGTCGCTCCACTGGACCTCGTACAGCCCGTCGGCGTTCACGGCGGTCTCGAGGGTCCGCACCGTGTTGCCCGACACGAGCATTTGGCCATTGATGAAGACGACCATCTCGCCGTCGCCGAAGTCGCGCGTCGTCACCCCGGCCAGCTTGCTGAGCTGGTCGACGATCAGGTCGCGCTGGTCGCGCAGATCGTTCGCCGTATGTGGCTCGTTCTCCGAGGCGACGATCTGCGCGTTCAGCTCCTGGAGCTGGGCCGCCAGCGTGTTAACCTCCTCGACCGTCGTCGAGACGGCCGTGTTCATATCCATGCGCAAGCCGTAGAGCCGGTCGCGCATGTGCTGGAACGTGCTGGCAAGCGACGCGCCGTTGCTCACCACGGTCTGGCGCATCGCGGAGTTCTCGGGCTCGGTCGACAACGTTTGCCACGCGTCCCAGAACTCGGTCATCACGGTGCTCAGGCTGCGGCCCTGATCGCTCAGCTCGTTGAAGATCGTCTCGATCTGTTTGTAGGCGGCGTTCGACTTGTCGAGCGTCCCGAGTGTGCCGAGCTCGTTGCGCAAATAGACGTCGAGAAACGTGTCGCGCACGCGCTGGACGTCCTCGACCTTCACCCCCGTGCCGAAGAACAGGCCGGAGCCGAACTCGACGGATGACGTGGGCGCCATGATGACGCGGCGCCGCGTGTAGCCCTCGGTGTTGACGTTGGCGATGTTGTTGCCCAGCACGTGCATCGCGTACTGCTGCGCGAGCAGGCCGAGCCGCCCAACGTTGAGACTGCTGAAGATCGTCCCCATCGCACCCTCCTAGCCGAGGCGGTCCACCAGCGCCCGGCTCGGGGCGGGGGCCTCGGTGCTGCCCTCGGAGCTGTACGTCGGCTTGTCGGCGCGGGGTTGGAGCAGCACCCACATCGTCTGGTTGATGAAGTCGATCGAGCTGCTGATGAGCTGCGCGTTGCCGGCGTTGAGCCGGTCGAGCTCCCGGACCACGGCCCGAACGCGGTCGCGCAGCGCGCCAATGCGGCCCTCGGCGTCGTCGTGGCCGAGCTCGATCAGGCGCGTGAGCGTCACCTCCTGGTCGGGCAGGTCAAGCCGCTCGGCGAGCGTGCGGCCGATCTCGCGGCGGGTTCCCTCGAGCGTCTTCGTGCTCGAGATGAGCAGTTCCTGCGCCTCGATCGAGAGCTTGAGCTCCTCGAGCTTGCCGCGGATGAGCGCCTGCTGCTCGGCGCGGGCCGACTGGATCAGCTCCTCGTAGCAGCCGATCTCGCGTTCGAGCACCGCCGAGAGCTCGTCGAGCAATTCGTTCATGGAGACACCCTCTCAGACGTTGTCTGCGTCGTCGCGTCGTCCGCCGCCTCCATGACGAGAGCGGGTCCGGTGTCCGTTCCGTCCCGGGATGTGCTTTCCGCACGGGCCTTCTGCGCCAGCGCGACGGCCTCGAGCTGGCCGTAGAGCATCTCGGCGATGCCCGTGCTGCCCGTGGTGGCCATCTCGCCCGCGAGCTGGTCGTCGAGCATCTCGCCGTAGATGCCCTCGGCCATGCCGCCGCCGAACAGCTTGTCCTTCGACTCGCCCTGGCGCATCACGCGAAAGAGCTGCGACATGAACACCGACTCGAAGCACTGGCACACGGCCATCAGCTTCGGGTAGCGCGAGCGGTCCGCCTGCGGGTTGCTCGCCAACTCGTCGAGCACCCCACGGTTGAGCGTCGGCATGAACGCGACGCGCGAGGCTGCCACTGCGTTGGTCACTCGTCGGCTCCTAGATGATCCGCAGGTCGGCCTGGATCTTGCCCGCTTCCTTGAGCGACTGAAGGATCATGATGATGTCGCGCGGCGGCACGCCCATCTCGTTGAGCACCCGGACGATGTCGCCGACCTTTGCGCCGTCCTCGAGCCGCAGGCTCGCGCCCTGCTCTTCCTCGACCCTCGTGAACACCTTGTTGATGAAAGCGGTAAACGAGTTGGTAAACGACGCCTGGGGCTGCGATACCTCCGGCCGGGAATCAATCGTCACCGTGATCGAGCCGTGCGTGATGTCGGCGGCGGCCACGGTCGCCTCGTCACCGGCGATGATCGTGCCCGTGCGCTCGCACACGATGATGAGGGCCGCGTGATCGGGCTCGAGCGTCTGCCGCTCGACGAGAGCCATGAACTCGATGTGCTTCCGCGGGTCGCGGTACCGCTTCGGGATCGTGACCTTGACGGTCGCCCCGTCGATCGGATGCGCCACGCCATCGAACTTGGCGTTGATCGCCTCGGAAAGCCGGTGCGCGTTCGTCAGGTCGGGCCGCCGCAGCGTCAAATAGAGGCAGCGGCCATCGGTGAACTCGCTCGGGATCTCGGCCTCGATCGTCACGCCGTTCGGCATCCGGCCCGACGCGGTGTGGCCCTTTGTCACCGTGCTGCCGCCAACGCCGCCGCGCCCGGCATAGAACCCGCCGACCGACACCGGGCCCTGGGCCACCGCGTACGCCTCACCGTCGATGCCGTTCAGCGTCGTCATGATAAGCGAGCCGCCCTCGACGCTGGTCGCGTCGCCGAGCGCGTGGACCGACGCGTCGATGCGCATCCCGGGCTTGGCGAACGGCGGCACGCTCGCCATGACCACGACGAGCGCGCTGTTCTTCACCTTGAGCTGCTCGCGCGGCAGCGTCAGGTTGTAGTTCCTCAAGAAATTCTCGACCGCCTGCGTGGTGAACTTCGTGCTGTTCTTGTCCCCCGTGCCCTGGAGGCCGACGACGAGGCCGATGCCGACGAGCCGGTTGTCGCGCACCCCGTTGAAGTCGGCGAAATCCTTCACGCGCACCCGGTTCGCCGACGCGAGCGCCGGCGCCAGCAGCGCGGCCACCACCACAGCCATGACGATGCGTTTCATTTCGCGATCCTCCTGCGCTCACCCGCGCCTCGGCAGGCGCGCCGCGTCCGTCCGGGCGCGACTAGAAGATATTGAAGAAGTCCATCAAGCGCTCGAGCAGGCCGCGCCTCATGACCTCCATCATCGGCCCCTCGTACGTGATCTTCGCGTCAGCGATATAGGTCGACTCGACGGTGTTGTCCGCCGCGATATCGTCGGGCCGGACAAGACCAGTCAGCACGATCTTGAGCATCGAGCCGCCGATCTCGATCTCGCGCGTCGCCTCGATCAGCAGGTTGCCGTTCGGCTGCACGTCGATCACGCGCGCGGTCACCTTTGTCTCGATCTCGGCGGCGCTGTCGCTCTTGCCCTCGCCGCTCGATTCCCGCTTGCTCCCCCACTTGAACGTCGGCTTCTCGCCCTCTTTCACGAGGTGCTTGTCGCTCGGGTAGAAGAACGTCGTGATCGACGCGTCCGTCGTCGATTCCTTCTTGCGCTCGACCGACGTGTCCTGCTTCGCCGTGCTCGACTCTTTAATAATGATCGTGAGCAGGTCGCCGACGGCGCGCGCCTTGCTGTCGCTGATCAGTGAGTCTTTCTTACGCCGCTCGAACAGGCTCGTCGCCTCGGCATGGCTCGCGAGCCCCAGCACAAACGCAGCGGCGCCGATCGTCATCAGCAGTCGTGCCAGTGTCGTTCTGGCTTTTGTCCGCTTCATGGTTCACCCTCCTTGGGCGTCCTCCTTGCCCCGTCGGCGTCTAGAGCTGGAGCTCGACGAGGTTCGGCGCCACAACCCGCGCCCGAATAACCTTCTTCGAGTCCTTGTTCATTACGTCGACGCTCTCGCCGACGCAGGCGTCCTTCAGGGCAATGCATTTGGTCCGGACCGTCACGGCCCCGTACCGTGCGCGCAGGGTCACGTAGTCGTTCCGGCGCACGGCGAGCGGCTTGCCGACCATCACGTCGGTGAGCAGCACGCCCGCGCTCACCGAGCGCATGGCCCGCTTGCCGACGACGTCGGCCGTGCGCGTCAAGTAATTGCCGATCGAGTTCGTGACTTCGCGCCGCTCGAGCTTGATCTGTTCGTCGCCGATCACCTCGTCGCGCCCGATGCGTCGCTGGGTGACCACGACGGGGCGGAACTGGCGGATATTGACCGAGACACGCTTCGTGGCCGCGTCGATGCCGTCGATGCGCACGCAGACCGAGAACGCCTGGTAGCCCGAGCACCGCTTATTCGAAAGCGGGACGACCGTGTACGTCACCTCGCCGGTCGGGATGGCGAACGCGGCGGGGACCTGCACGAAATCGCAGACGACGTCCTCGGCCGACAGGCCGGTCTGCTCGAGCACGTGGTCGCGAACGGCACTGCGGAGCTCCGCCGGCCCGATTCGCTGGCCCGAGCGCGTTACTGTGATGCGCTCGGCCCCGCCGACCGTGATGCGCTCCATGTCGAGCGGCAGCGTCGCAAGCGCCGTGCGCACCTCGTCGGCCGTCACGGTCTTGGTCGCGTTCACCTCGGGCGCGTCGGTGACGACGAGGTCCGAGATCACGCCCCCGAGCTCGGGCACAGCCGTCTGCACGCGGGCCACATCGCCGACTGTGATCGTGTCGCCCTTGACCTCGGCGAGGTCGTTGAGCGTCACGGTCAGCGGCGCCCGCGCCACGGCGGCCTGAACGCCGGCCAGAACCACGGCGGCCGCGATCGCTCCCAGGCTGAGCCGGTTCATCGTTCTCGCTCCTCGTTACCGCTTCAGGGCGTTCGCGAGCCCGAGCATCTCGTCGCTGGTCTGGATCGACTTCGAGTTCACGTCGTAGGCGCGCTGCGCCGTGATCAGGTCGACCATCTCGTCGATCACGGCCACGTTCGACATCTCGAGCTCGCCCCGCTCCAGGCTGCCCCGGCCCTCGGCATTCGCGTTGCCCACGTTCGCCTCGCCGGAGGCGGGCGACTGCTTGAAGATGTTGCCGCCGATCGCGGTGAGGCCCGCCGGGTTGACGAACGTGGCGATCGTGATCTGGGTCACGTCGGTCACGGTGTCCTCGCCAGCGGCCTTCACCTGGACCGTGCCGTCCTTGGCGATCGTGATGTTCTCGAACGGCACGTTGTCGGGGACCGTGACCGCGGGCTCGAGCAAGTAGCCGTCGCTGTTGACGATGCGGCGCTGGTCATCGAGCTTGAACGCGCCGTCGCGCGTGTAGCCGATCTCGCCGTCCGGGAGCAGGATCTGGAAAAAGCCGTCGCCGGCGATCCGGACGTCGAGCGGATTCCCTGTTTGTTTCGGCAGGCCGGGTGTGAACATCTTCTGCGTCGCGGCCGGCCGCACGCCGAGGCCGATGTTGATGCCGGTCGGCACCTGGGTCGCATCGGACGACGAGGCGCCCGCCATCCGGATCTGCTGGTAGAGCAGGTCCTGGAAATCGACACGCGACTTCTTGAACCCGGTCGTGTTGACGTTCGCCAGGTTGTTGGCGATCGTATCGACGTTCATCTGCTGGGCGCCCATCCCGGTGGCGGCCGTGTAGAGTGCTCGCATCATGGTTCAGGTCCTCCCTCGTTACCTCGTGGCGCCGACCGTGTTGATCGCGCGATCCAGTGTCTGGTCCTGCAGCCTGGCCATCTTCTGCGCCATCTCGTAGCTGCGGTAGTTGGTGATGAGTGCCACCATCTCCTCGACGACGTTTACGTTCGACATCTCGACCGCGTGCTGGCTGATCGGGTTCGTCGAGGTCATCTCCACCGCCTCCTCGCTCGTCGGCTCGAACAGATTGTGGCCGACCTTGCGCAGCGGATACGGCTTGTCGAAGTCGGCCAGCGTGATCCGGCCCGAGCGCACGCCGCCCGCGGTGATCGTGCCGTCTTCGGCCACCAGCACCTCGCTCCCCTGAGCGGTGTTGATCACGACCGGCGCATTGCCGTCCCCGAGGACCGGGTAGCCGTCGGCGGTCACGAGCTGCCCGGTCGAGTCGAGCTGGAACGACCCGTCGCGCGTGTACCGCACCCCGGCCGGGGTGCGCACCTTGAAGAACCCGTCGCCGTTGATGGCCAGGTCGAACTTGCCGCCGTTCAGCCTAAGCGCCCCCTGCGTGTAGACCGTGATCGCCTCGTCGCGCAGCCGGCCCAGCGGGGCCTGGACGAGGCTCTGCTCGCCGCCCACCGGCTGCGTGACGCGCGCGAAGAGCACGTCGAACGGCTCGACGTAGACGCTCTCCTTCTTGAAGCCGGGGGTGGCGACGTTGGCAAGGTTGTTAGCGATGATGTCGTTGCGCTCGGCGTAGACGCGCATCGCGCCACCGGCCGCATAAAACCCGGAAATCATCCTTGACCTCCGACTCGTGTGGTTGTCACGACCTCCAATGCACCGCCCCCCCCTTGAGCAACGGCAGTGCCACGACGGGAGCCCTCGGTGAGGTGTCGCCGTAATGGCTTGTCAACACGCACCTTCGACTGACCGCCCCGCCCACGGGCCGCACGCTGCTCGTCGGCTGTGGCCCCATAGTTGCCGAATCGCCCGGACATTGTTGCCCAAGGCGGTCGGTTGGCTCTTTGCTCTCCCGCGGTGGCGCAGGGATACTACGATCAGCCGATCTATGTCAGCCCATTGACAGTGGAAGTCGAGGAAAACGGTCAAGATCTGGGGGGCGACTACATCGCGCGCGGGCAAACCTTCTGGGTCACTGCCGGCACGATCTATGACCAAGACAGCGTGGGCGACCCGACGCCAGTATTGGACGACATCAGCTCGGCGGACTGGGATTACCGCGTGTTGCCGCCGTGGGGCGACGGCGAGTGGTACAATTTGACCGGGGGCACGCTTGAAGGTTCCGGGGTGTACAGGAGCGAGATCGAGCTGTGTTTCGGCGCCGACGGCGACTACGAGATCAAAGTCACGGCGAACGATGCCGCCGTGTACCAAGACGACGACCCGGAGTCGCAGACGGTTGAAGTGCAGGTGCGCGGCGTCGACTACATCGTCGTGCTCCCAAACCCGGCGGAGGTCCAGATCGGCGGCAGCGTCGGCCTCACCGGCAAAGCGTACAACTACGGCCCCGACGGTTATCGCTATTGGGACGACTACGGCAACCCGATCCCCGGCCGACAACCTGATGACCTTGAACTCGCCGCGGCATTCCAGTGGGATGTCGATCCGGAGCTCGGCACGCTGAACCCGACGAGCGGCGCCTCGACGACCTTCACGGCCGGGCAAACAGCGGGTACCTGCACTGTGTCTGCCGAGCACGAGCCGAGCGAGACATCGGGCAGCTCGCAGGTCGAGGTGCTCGGGGTCGATTACGTAATCGTGCTCCCCAACCCCGCGTACGTACCCGTTGGGGGCCAGGTGGGGCTCACCGGTCACGCCTACAACTTCGGCGACGACGGCGAGCGCTACTACGACCAATACGGCCAGCCGATCCAAGGTAGGAAGGCAGATGACATTGAGCTGAGCGTCACCTTCGACTGGACCGAGTACCCCGAGTACCGCGGCACGGTCAATCCGACCCACGGTGCCTCGACGACGTTCAGCGCGGGCCTTGTACCTGGCTCCTGGACGGTGACCGCTCTGCACTACCCGAGCGGCATGTCCGGCTCGGCAGCAGTATACATCTTCGACATATCGCAGAGTGAAGACCTCTGGTGGTTCAACGGCGAGAATGCGGCGAACTACCACGAGGAAGTGACTTTGACAGCACAAGGAGTGACGACTGGCACATTCAAGTGGGAGGTCACAGCAGGAGCTGATAGAGTGGATCTGAATAACGGCGGTGCTGACGCCGATACGATTACCGCTACTGATGACAACACGGTTCAGGTGAAGAGCACGGGCGCCAGCGCCGTCCCCAACGACGTCAGCATTAGACTAACCCTCAACGGATCGATGATCTGCACGCACACGCTCACTGTGTACGCGCCCGCTTCCGCGGTCGTGGTCGCCGGTCCAAACGACTCGCCCTACTACAATGGCTACCTTTCTGTGTACACGATGGAGGTACGGGACCAGTTCAACGCTGTCGTGCCGGATGAGATCGAGGTCAACGAGGACTTGGGCGCGTGGGTCTCGGATTTCCCGGGTGAGAACTGGCCACCGGTCCCTCCGAACGGGCTGATGACGGACAGCAGCCAATTCGAAGACTGGTACAGCATTAGGGGTTGCTGAACCCATTGCCGGTCCACCCAGGAGCGCCTGGCGCTGCCTCGGGCACACTTTCGAGGCAATCTGTGCAGGCGGCAGAAGCAATCTACGCTGGCAAGGTGTGCGCTGTCCAGGCGACAGTGAGAGGTGCGCTCGTCCTCTCGGGCGTTGAGATCGAAGGTGGTTGCGCTGGCCCCCACTCGGCCTCCAGACGTTGCTGAGGACGCGAGCGAATCCGAGCGTCTGCAGGCTGAGCTTCTCGCGGCCTTCGGTAGCAATGATGCTGGCATCGCCTGCCGGGCCGTACGAAGCGTTGCGGCCCTGGGCATGGCCGACGCACAGGTTATTGCGGCTCTAACGCGGGTATCTGAGCATCACGACGTCGCGTTGGCTGCAAGCGCTCTGGCGGCCCGAATCGAACTCGGAGACGCCGAGGCAATTCCCGCTGCGCGTGCGCTGGTCGAATCAGGCTACTACGCTGAGAACGTGCTGGGTCTGGCCTTACGAAACCTGACAAGACCAGAGTATGTCGAAGTGCTGACGCAGCTCCTGGGTTCTCGGAGCGCGGCTCTGCGGCGAGGTGCGGCCTACGCTCTCCGTGAGAACGAAGCCCAGGAGGTGGTACCCGCCCTCGCTGCTGCACTCGACGACGAGGATCGTGAAGTGCAGTACCACGCCGTCATGGGCATGGCGAAACGGATTCGGTTGGAGCCTGGGTGGGCGGCTGCCTACGAGGTGTTTCTGAAAGACCCCGATACGTACCTGCAGCGCTGGCGCGAGTGGTGGGCGGAGAATCGTAGTGCATTCGAGCAGCGCGGCGGCGCACCTGGCCGGCAACGACGACGGGTTGGTCAGAGTCGCCCCCTTGCTCGAGCGGGTCAACGACTGGCGCGCCTTCCTGGCCGGGCCGACGCACGGAACAACGGCTGAGCTGCTCCAACACCACGAGCGGACGGGTCGCCCTCTCGGCTCAACCGCCTTCATCGAGCGTCTCGAGCGCCTCCTCGACAGGCCCTGCGACTGAAAAGACCAGGCCGACCGCCTGCGCATGACGGGAATAGGTATGGTGTCCCCCGATTGATTACTTCGAGATGGTTGGACAGCACGGTGATGCCTGGTATACAACGGCCACCAAGTGCGGCCTGAGCGAAACCAAAGCTGTAGATGACCCGGACTCAGACTACTAGGATGGAAAGGATGAGAACGATGAAGCATAAAGCGATTCTTTGGCTTTGCGTCGCCCTGTTGCTGGCTGCGACTGCCCCCCTTCGCGCGGCGGCAGAAGAAAGTGGCCCACGATCGCCGGAGCAAATGACGCAAGCCGTTGTAAAGAAGGCGGAGGAGCGCTTGGAGGCGTTGAACAAATCCGAGGACCTTGCGCATTTCGGGGAGACTCTTGGGCTCGTGCTGCAGATTTGGAATGGAGATAGCCAGAGCCTGAGGGGGAAGCGACTCCGGAAAGTCTCCTTTGAGTTGACATTGAGACTGTTGGATGTTCTTGACCGCAGAATCGACGACGCATTCGATCCGGAGGCCCCCCCCGGCCTCCATGTCGATCCGCCTGCCGAAACGGGCCTGTTTGCCGGAGTCGACCCTAAGGAGATAGACGACCCCAAACTCCGCGAGGAGTACGAGACCGCCTTGCGCTTGAATGACGAGAAAATCGAGAGGCATTCCCGTCAAATCCAACTTAGAACAGAACGTCAGCGGATGCTATTGATAGTGGATACTTTCATCAAGTACGGCTACGGCACCAGCCCTGAGGAGGCTCAGGAAATCGAGCGAGCACTGGAGACGCGCCTTTCCAAGGAGTCGACTCGGGACGAGATCCGGGCAATGATCGCGGCTGAGAAAGACGAGAAGGAGGAAAAAGAGCAAGCCGCAGACGAGACGCAGCAGGAGGAACCGGAGGAATCGGAAGATCCTACGGACGATTCCGACTAGCCCGCAACGCGCGAGCGACAATTCAGCATCGACCTTCTGCCGGATAGCCGCGTGGCGGTCGTTGCCGTACATGGAAACGGCCCGGGCTCCAATGCCCGGGCCGGTACGTGGCAACTCGTCAGGCAGCGACGCTATCCGGCCGTGCCGCCGAGCAGCGCCAGGAGCGAGGCCGGCGCGACGTTGGCCTGCGTGAGCATCGCGAGCGCCGTCTGCTGGAGGATCTGCAGCTTGGTGAGCTCGAGCTGCTCGAACGCGAGGTCGGCGTCCTCGATCGTGCTCAGGTTGTCGCGCGTGGTCACCTCGTTGAGGGCCGCCTGCTCGGCCTGGAACTCGAGCCGGTGGATCCAGGTGCCGATCACCTCTTCGTGCTTGAGGATCTCGGAGAGCCCATCGCTGATCGCCGTGATCGCGGCCTTGATGTTGTCGCGCGTCGCCTGGAGCGTTGTGTCGCCGGTCAGCACCAGGCTGTCGAGCCCGAGCGAGGAGAGCGTCGGGATGCTGCCGGTGAGCGCGACGTTCGAGAGCTCGCCGAGCGTGAAGCCGGTGTAGAGGATCGGGCTCACACCGCTCTCGAGGATGTTCTGAATCTCCTCGATGAAGCCGTTCAGGCCGATCTGCAGCCCGATGCGCTCGGCCGAGGTCACGCCGCCGCTGTCGGCCTGGTAGACGATGTCGGACATCTCGGTAAGCAGGTCGACGACCTGCGAGAGCCGGCCGTCGTTGGTCTGGAGCCAGTTGATGCCGCGCTCGATGTTGTGCGCTTGATTCTGGTACTTCGAGATGTCGAGTCGCATCGTGCGCGCGATGTACCAGCCGCTCGGCGAGTCGGCGGCGCTGTTGAGCACGCGCCCCGTCGAGAGCCGCTCCGACGACTGGAGGATGAGCTGGTTGAGGTTGGACAAGGTCTTGTACGCGCGCAGCGCGGTGATGTTGGTGCGAACTCGTGCTAGATCACTCATGGCTCACGCCTCCTTGGCCTTTGGCTGCTCGACCACCTGCCTGGTTGGCCAGGTGCCTCCTTGGGCCTGTCACCTCGTGCAGCGCTCCGTTCATGCCTGCGGCACGCCGGGCGGGGCCCTACGTGCCGATCATGTTCAAGATCGATCCTGGGAACGTGTTGCTCTGGGTCAGCATGGCGAGCGCGGTCTGCTGCAGGATCTGCAGCTTCGTCAGCTCGACCTGTTCGGCTGCCAGGTCGGCATCCTGGATCGTGCTGAGGCTCGCCCGCTGGTTCACTTCGTCAATGGCCGCCTCGGCTTGCTGGAACTCGAGGCGGTGGACCCACGAGCCGATCTGCTCCTCGTCCTTAAGAATGCGCGTCATCGCCGCCTCGATCGCGGCGAGGGTCGCGGTTGCGTTCTGGATCGTCGTCGGGTCACCTGAGCTGCCCGTCAACGTCAGCCCCGTGATGCCGAGATCGCTCATCGTCGGCACGCTCGAGCCGCTCAGTGAGACGGTGTCGAGGTTGCCGAGGCTGAAGCCCGTGTAGAGCGCCGTGGCGACACCGCTCTGGAGGATCTTGTCGATCTCCTCGACGAAGCCGTCCAGATCGATCTGGAGCGCGACGCGCTCGTTCGACGTGATGCCGCCGGTGGCCGCCTGTGACGAGACCGCGTACATCTCCTCGAGCAGGTCGAGCACCTGCGACAGGCGCGAATCGTTGGTCTGGAGCCAGGTGATCCCGCGATCGAGGTTGGCCTGCATCTCTTTGAGGCGGAGGATGTCAAGCTGCGTGGTCCGGGCGATGAAGTAGCCGCTCGGCGAGTCCGATGCCCGGTTGATCCGCTTGCCGCTCGATATGCGCTCGGCGACCGTCAGGATCCGCTTGTTGATGTCGCTCAGGATATGGTAGGCCCGCAGCGACTGGATGTTCGTGCGGACCTTGAACAAGCTCGACATGACGCGCTTGGAACCTCCGCTGTCGTCCACGCCCGCCTACACTGTGCGGGCTTTGCGCCGCGTCCGGACTGAGCAATGGGTGTGCCAGTAGGCGGGCGGCGAGAGGCGTTGGACGTGTAACTAGTTTATGCGGAGGGTGTTGAGGGTGTCACCTTCTGTGCACGGAACGCGGTGTCACTGCGCGCGCACGTGGAAGCTTCTGCCGATGGCTCGCCCTGCCACGACCTTCTTTCCCTGCGCGCGACGCGGAAGAATAGGGACAGACACCTGTTCTTCGCGGGCGCGACGCACGGAGCATGACCGGAGATGAGGGGAATGGGTGCCTGTCCCTGTTTTTCGAGGCACTGAAGAAAGAACGGCGGCGCGGGATCGGGTCCCGTGCCGCCAGCAGTCATCGTCTTCTTTGGGAAAAGGGCAGGCTGCTATTCCTCGAGCATCCTGCGGGCGATCTCGTCGACTACGTCGGAACGGTCATATTCGCCGGCGGCGAGCTTGCGCTTTGCCTCGGCCACCTTGTCGGGCCGGGCATCTGGCATCTCGTTGACGATCCGGACGTAGCGAGCGATCTTGGCCTTCCCCTGAGCTTCGCCGGAGATGGCAAGCGAGTCGCTCCCGGCCGCCGTGTCGGCTTTGGCGGCGTTCGGCGACGCCTTACCCTTGGGCTTCTGCCCCTTCACCGACTTGAGGTGCTCGGTGAGCTGGACAGAGTCGCTGACCTTCTCGACATCCATGCTATCCCCCTAATGCAAGAACAGTGCCTACTTGCCACCCTGTATATCGGCACTTCCTGCCGCTTTCTTTACTTGATTCTCCGACCAAACTTTTCTCGGACGGCCCTGTCCGGCTCGGAGCACGCCGAGCACGTAGGCCGACACCTGGTTGAACTCGGCCACGATCATCTCCATAAGCGCCTCGAGCTCGCCGGGCTCGATCCGCAGCAGCTCGCACGTCGGCTGCGGGATCGCGGCCGCACGGTCGTCGCCGCTCGATCCGAGGCTCATCGCCTTGGCGAGCGTATCGGCCGCGCCGACGATCCGGGTCTCCAGCGCATGGCGCTCGGTGAGGTCCGGCTCGTGGTGGTAGGCCACGGCGTCCACGACGAGGTCCGGCAAGTCCCAGCGTAGGGCGATCTGCTCGCCGAGCCGGCAGTGGGTGAAGCCGATCGTGGCCCGCTCGGCCTCGTAGAGCGAGGTGCGAAACCGCCACGCCCGGTCGAGCGCCTGCCCGAGCTGGTCGGGCATGTGCTGCGCCATGAGCAGGCGGCCGATGTCGTGCAGCAGGCCGGCGACGAAGACGGCCTCCTCGCGGCGGTGGCGCACGCGCCGCGCCAGGATGCGCGCCCCGGCGGCGACGGCGACCGAATGCTGCCAGAACGCGGTGAAGTCGAGCGGCCCGGCGCCCTCGGTCGGCTCCTTGAGCGCGCGGCGCGCGTGGCCCAGGATCTGGTGGGCGATCGTGTCGAACCCGAGCAGCAGCACGGCCTGCGAGACGGTACCGATCTGGTGCGGCAGCCCATACATGGCCGAGTTGACGAGCCGGAGCACCTGGGCCGTGAGAGACGGATCCTCGGAGATCGCCTCGCTCAGCTCCTGCGCCGAGACGTCCACGTTCTGCATCATGCGCTCAAGACGCGCATGCACGGGCGACATCACCGGCGCCTGGTCGATTCGCTCGAGAACCTGCTCGATCTGCATCTACTTATCCGATAGGAGCCATTCGTGGTTCGGGTCGGTCCTCGGATAGAGCTTACGGCCGCGGCCGGCCAGGAACCACAGGTAGTACAACCGGTATCCGGGGCCGGCGACGACGGGGTGGTATCCCTCGGGGATGGCGACCGCGTCGCCATCCTGTATCGTGTAGGCCACGTCGAACGTCTCGCCGTCGTAAAGCCGCTGCATGCCGAAGCCCTGGCTCGGGTCCACCTTGAAGTAGTAGATCTCCTCCATGTCGGCCTCGTGCGGCGGCTCGTGCGCGTCGTGCTTGTGCGGCGGCGCGCTCGACCAGTTGCCGGGCGGGTTCATCGTCTCGCCGAGCACCAAGTACCGCGCGTCCACGTTCTCCTGGAAGATGTCGTCGACCGTCCGGCTCCAGTTGTCCCGGCCGACAGCCTTCTCGCGCACGCCGGACGGCTCGACCAGGGCCGGAGCGCCTGGTTCGCCGTTGTCGTCAACCCGGCACCAGCACAGGGCCACCTGGGCGTCGCTCAGCGCCGCCACCTTGAAGCCGCACCGGGGCGGCAGGTAGACGGCGTGTGCCTTGCCGGCAAACACGTTCTCCCTGGCGCCGACCTCGGCGAAGGTGGTCTTGCCGACCTCGACACGGCAACGGCCTCCGAGCACAACAAGGCCTGCTTCCCTGTCACCTGTTTCGGCAGCATAATCTGTGCCTTCCGCCAGGCTGAGCAGCCCCAGGCTGAGACGTTTCAGGCCGGCGAATCCCGGCGGGATGATCTCTACGTACCCCTGCCTCAGCGGCTTACGAACATGAAACCGTGGACCGGTCTCGTGCTGCATCGATACGCCTCCCAATCGGTTGAATGTCCTAGACCCTGCCCGGGGTTCCCGCTAGCCGGCGCTTTCGAGCCCTTTTGCCAGCGCGTCGAGGTGCCTGCGGAAGTGCTTCTCGAGCACGGCGTAGTAGTCGTCTTCATGCGCCGCCAGGATCGCGCAGAGCCGGGCGCGGAAGTCGTGTTCCGGTCCCGACGTCAGCACCGACCCGAACGCGACGTGCAGCACCTGGCGCCACGCGTCATCATCCAGGAGCGATTCGTACTGGCCGGGCGCGATCTCTGTCGGCTCGGGCATCCGGCTCGGGTCGGCCGAGACGTGGTAGGTGCGCCTATCCTCTGCGTAGCGGCCATGGGAAAACTCCAGGATCTCGCCGAACAAACCGGCATCGCGCCGCGCAAGGACCCGCAAGGCCTCAAGATACGTCGTGCCGGCGGTCTTGACGTGGAGCTTGTCGCCGGCGTGCTTCGTCATGACCGGGTAGACGCTGAACTTGTCGCTGCCCGAGTGGATGCTCAGCCGATAGGCGTTGAACTTGTCCCGAATCGCCGCGTGGATAGCGAAGTCGCGCTCGAACGCGGCGAGGTCACCCTTGTAGTCGATGCCCTTCTCGAACGCGCCCGGGAAACGCAGCGCCAGGCTGTCGACGCGCATCTCGAGGCGGCGGAACTCGGAGGCGATGAACAGGTGCTCGAGCGGCGAGGTCGGCCAGTCGGTCTCATCGAACGAGACCTCCAGATCGAAACGGTCGCTGCGTTTCTCGTCGAGCAGCGCGGCGAGCCCGGCGCACCGGGCGATGCCGGCCGAGTACTTGACGGCGCAGCGGGCGATGCTGTCCTCGTCGAACGCGAGCTCGGCCGTGTGCACGCTGTGGCGGTCGGTCACCGTCCGGCTCGAGCCGGCGTACTGGGCCAGCAGCTTCTCGGGCGACGACTGGAGCGCCTCCCACGGCAACGCCCGGAACGCCTCGCGCAGCTCCGTGTCGCTCAGCGTCTCCGGGTCTGTGATCACGTCGGACGGATCGAGCGTGAACATCGTGTACGGGAACGGCGAGACGCGCTCAATACCGTCGCGGGTCTTCAGATGGTCGGCGTCGGCGCCCCACGGGCCCGAGTAACCCTCCTCGAGAATGCCCCAGACGGCGGTCGCCATCACGTCTTCCGGTGTGCGCGCGGTCCGGTCCATCTCGCGGATCGACTGCTGCGCGAATAGGGGGAAGTAGGCCGAGCCCGCAAGCGCGCGCACGTGTCCCGGCGTCGAGAGGCCAATGCGGTCGCCCGCGCCGAAGCCGGCCTGGCCCGGGTTGGCCGACGGCCGAAGATGCGCGACCTCGCGCTGCAGGTAGGCGGCGTTCGAGTTCGAGCACGGACATATATGAAGCGTCAGGCTGCCGTCGCCGGCGCCGACGGTCTGGGTCACCTCGGGAGGCAGCCCGGAGACCGACCCGACCTGCGCGGCGACGACGAGCAGCTTCTCCGACCCGTCGCGCACCAGGAAAAGCAGGCGCCCCGACTGGAGCAACGGCGAGCGGCTGTACAGGGCGAGCCCGGCTGCCGCGCACCGCTCGGCGATCGCCGATACCTCTGCCTGAGCTGCCTTGTCCCCTTCCCGTCCGAGGAGGTCGAGAAGCTCCTCGGAGCATCGAGCGAGCGCGTCCGTTCCTTCTTTGTTTCCAGACACGAGAGGAGTCCTTCCCTTAGCTTCTGGCAATAAGCCCGGCCGAGAGTCTATACCCCGGCAAACGCGCTGAACCCGCCGTCGACCGGGATGACCGCGCCGGTGACGAAGGCCGCCGAGTCGGACGCGAGCCAGATGGCCGCGCCGACCAGGTCTTCGGGCTTGCCGAACACGCCCTGAGGCGTCGCGCCGATAATCGTCTTGCCCCGGTCCGTGAGCTCCTCGGTGCCGCCCTTCTCGGCGAACAGGAGGAAGTGGTTCTGCGCGGTGTCGAAGAACCCCGGCGCGATCGCGTTGACGCGAACGTTCGGCGAGTCGTTCTGGGCCATGTCGACGGCCAACCACTGCGTGAAGTTGATGACGGCGGCCTTCGCGGCCGAATAGGCCGGGATCCGGGTGAGCGGCGTCATGCCTGCCATCGAGGCGATATTGACGATGCAGCCCGCGCCTTGCTCGGCCATCGCCTTGCCAAACACCTGGCTGCAGAGGACCGTTCCCATCAGGTTCAGATCGAAAACGCGCCGGAAGGCGTCCTCGGGCAGATCGGCGAACGTGACGCCTTTGGCCGGGTTCGTTGTCGCCTTCGGGTGGTTGCCGCCCGCGCCGTTGACAAGGATGTCGATGCGGCCCGCGCGCTCGACGATCTCCCCGAGAGCCGCCTCGATGCTGGCCCGGTCGAGGACGTCGCAGCGCAGCGGCGTGATGCTCTCGCTGCCGGTCTCGGCGCGGAGCCGCTCGGCCTGCCGGCGCGTCCGGTCCTCGTCGATGTCGAGCAGGAACACGCTCGCGCCCGCCCGGGCGTACCCGGCGCCGATCGCGCCGCACAGCACGCCCCCGCCGCCCGTCAGAGCGGCCACTTTGCCCGCCAGCGAAAACGTATCGGTCCCGCGTTTCGGCATCATCGCGCCTCGTCTTTCTCTCCGTGTGTTGCCGCGTCAGGGGTCCCCGTGGCTGCTCCCGTTATACCACAAAGCACGGCATTGTCGCATGGGGTGACGCGACAGTGTGGAACGCTGGCAGGGACGGGAACGGCCGACGCTGTTAGTCGGCATTTCTCACAGCGCATGCACATGGGGTTGTCCCACGTGAGCCGCGTAGCGGCGACTGGCAGTAGCCTCGGGCGCAAGCCCGTGGGAAACGGGACAAAGAGACATCCCAAGCCCCGGCAGGGGCGACTGAAGACGCGTGCGCTCTCAGCTCAATCGCCCCTGAAGGGGCTCCGGTTCCTTGGGGGCCCTTGATTCCACGGGCTATTGACAGCCGCATAAATAATGTCTCATACTCCCCCTCGGAGGTGAGACA
>CAZCQN010000011.1:0-36952 GCA_964500825.1 uncultured Verrucomicrobiota bacterium
GCCCATGGATACCCTCTCCGGGGCCACCGGCCCCTGCCCTGCAAAAGTCGGTTAAAACGCCTTTTTCAGCACCCTGCTAGCGCTTGGGCGGGTCGGGCGGGACGAACACCCAGCGCGGGTCGTCGCGGTTCCGCTCATCGAAGAAGCTGTTGTTCGTGCTCACTTTCTTCTCGACGATCTTCTTGGCGCGCGTGTACGCGTTGTTGGCGTGCTGGGTCGGGATCGTGAACGGCGACAGATCCTTGAACAGGAAGACCGCGGCGCTCCCGATGCTGCTCGTCGCCGACTGCGACAGCTCGGTCGACTCGCCAATGCCGAACTTATCACAGATCTTGTTGGTCGCCCAGACGCTGGCGTCCCAGCTCAGCGTGATCGCCGCACCGTACGGCTCGACGCAGCCGATGGCCCCGTCAATGGCGGCCGCGACGGCTTTCTCGACGGCTTGCGACCGTTCGAGCCATGAGTCGGCCCGGACCGCGTTGATCACGTGGTAGGCGACCTCGATGCCGGAGACCACCGCCTCGGTCACGTTGAACTTGGCAAACTTGGTGATCTGGATCGTCTTGAGCAGCGGGCTATTCTTCCAGGCCACGGAGACCACGGCAAGCGTCACGCGCGAGCCGCAGCGCACGCCGTGGTAGCCCGCCTCAAAGTAGTCGCCGGTCCGGAACGCCTGGTAGCAGTCGACGCCGTCCGTCATGAGCGCCGTGCCGATCTTGGCCGTGGCGAGCAGCGCGGTCGGGAGCTTGTTGACGACGCCGTACTGGGTGGCGATCTTCGAGTCGGTGATGTCGTCCACCTGTTCCTTGCGCACGAGCGTCGTGCGGCCCCGGACCTTGTTGCCGACGGCCGCTGTCGTATGCTGGAGCTGGACCTCGAACGTGTCCTCGCCGAGCTTCTCGGCCACAACGTTGTAGATGCTGTTGCCCACCTGCATCGTGCCGAGCGTCGTCTGCCCGGCGAGCTGGTCGGCGCGGGCCACGAGCGGCATGTTTGAGCAATCGACGAAGAACTCGGCCGTCTCGCGGATCGTCTTGAGCCGGGCGCCGACCGTTTGGATCTTGTCGAGCGCGCTGTCGGCTTGGGCGTCGGCTGCCCCCTCGTCGGTCACGGTGCCGGCAGTGGCAAGCTGCGGCGGCGTCGCCCCTTCGGGAATCAGGATCCACTCGGTGTTCCAGACCGGACCGTCGTACCGGAGCATGTCCTGCAGTCGGCCGAGCCAGAAGTCGATCTGCATCGAGGAATTCGACCGGAGCACGACGGCGTCGGCGTTCGGCATGTTATCGTAGATGAACTGCGCCGGGTCGAAGTCGTGCCAGACGCCCGGCGTCACGCAGTTCTCGCAGAACAGGATGCTGTAGCTGCGGCCGCCGATGTTCATCGGCACGATCCCGTTGGCCGGGTGCGGGCCGTCCCGTCTGGCAGGATGGAACTGGTCGAAGATCGCCGTCAGCGTGTCGTAGTCCGTGTTCGGATCGATCGGCGGCCCGCCGGCGCGCGCCGTCCGGCGACCGATGACGCAGTACGAGTAATGGTTGTACTGGTGCGCCCAGGCCGAGAGCGTGATATTCCTCGTCGAGACCGGGATGAACTCGTCGCGCACCGGGCGGTAGCCGCAGAACAAGCATTCCTCGCGGTCGGGCGTGATGTCCGGATGGTTCTTGTACATGCACTTGAGGTTGCCGCCCTTGTGGCGCACCCAGAGCGGCGTCAGCACGACCGTCTGGTCTGTGCCGATGGCCGTGTTCATCGGGCACGCCTCGCGGAACGGGACCCTGATAATGCACTGGAAGAGGTTGCCTTCGACCCGATCGACGGCGGCGAGCCCGGTGTGGTGCGGCAATTCCTCGGCCACCTTGTCGCGCCCATACAGCTCGTATTTGAGGAACATCTTTGTCGAGTTGCCGGTCTCGTCCTTGTCGCGCCACCGGTTGCCGCTGTTGAGCAGGAACTGGACGACGATCGCGTTGTCGCCCCACGAGCGCCAGGCCACGTCGAGCTTGATCGTCCCGTACTTGGGCCCGTAGCCGAGCGGGAAGCTCGTCGCTTCCCGGTTCGTCACCGTGAGTTCATACAGGTATTGCTCAAGGTAGTACTTGAAATCGTAGTGGGGCCAACCGGCCGCGGCCGTGTAGCCGAAGTCGTGCAGGTGCTCCTCGATGAAGGTCTTCGTGTTCGTCGCGGTCTCGACGTGGAGCGGGCTGCGCTCGTCCTCGTTGTCGCTGTCGACCTTGAAGACCTTGTCGTTGAAGAACTCCTTCACCGTCTCGTCGGTGATCTCCTTGTCCATGATCGCGTCGCGGCCCATATTGCGATCGTTCTTGATCACCGTCGCCTGGCTGCCGGCGAGGGCCAGGATGCGGTAGGTCTGCGTGAAGCGCAGCTCGCCCGGCGCGTACTCCTCGCTGAACTGCACGGCCGGCGCGTCCGTGGGCGACAGGTCGCGGTAGTCGTCCACCCCGTCGCCGTCGGTGTCGGCGTTCGTCGGGCTCGTCTTGAGGCCGTCCGGGTACGCGATGCTGTTCTCCTCGTCGTCGGTCAGCCCGTCGAAATCGGAATCGACGACGAGTACGAAGTCCATCTCCATCGGTTCAGCCGTGTACCAGACGTTGTTGATGCCCTGCGGCGGCAGCTCGACGTGCAGCGTCGCCGGCGCCACCATGCCGTCGGGCGTCTGCCACGTCGCATGGGCCGTCGCGGTCGATCTCGAGATACGCGCCCGGCGTTGGATCGTCCCGGCGTTCACTCTGAACTCGAGCAGCCCCTCGTCGAGGTATTCGCGCGTCTCAGCGTCCACGAGCTGCACGCCGATTCGGCCCTGTCCGTTGATCGGGAACTGCCGGGTGAGCAGCGTGATGATGTCGGGCAGCACCTCGGCCGTGCACCGTTCGGTTTTCGTGTTGCGGTCGAGCTCCTTGTTGCTGTTCTCGAACTCGTTCGAGAAGCCGTCGTCGTCGGCATCGTAGCGGACGGAGAACGGCTCCTCGATCGTGTTGCCCGCTTTGTCGGTGACGATCAGCTTGAGCTCGATGTCGCGCTCCTTGATGTTGCCGTACCGGCTCGTCGTCGTGTCCCACACGGCGAGCGCGCCGCCGTCACACGGCGCATCGGACTCCTTGAGCAGGCGCCAGCGCGCGTGGCGAACCGTGGCGAACCGCCAATACACCTCATACTTCTCGAAGTTCAGGTCGGTCGCCGTGCCTGTGATGTCGACCCGGTCGGGACTGCCGGCGACCAGGCCTTGCGAGCCCGGGTAGGTGATCTCGGCCGTGGGCGTCGTGTTGTCGACGACGAGCACGTCCTCGAGCAGCACCCGGTCGGACGCCAGCTCGTAGCAGCGCAGTTCGGTCCCGATCTGGCCCGTCGCGTACAGGCGGTCGCCGCTCAGGACCGAGCAGCCGGATCCGCAGTCGAAGCCGCGGACAAGCCGCCTGGCCGGATCGCGGAACATCGCGCCGTCCTCGACGTAGATCTCGCCGGCCGTCGTCTGCATGACGTCGTTGACGACGCCCGTGCGCGGCAGCAGCTTCATGTCGCCCGTCGCGAGGTCAACGATGCCCAGATACCGCTGGAACTGCGTCTCGGCGTGGTGCCAGAAGTTCACGTACAACGTGCCGCCGCGGATGAACGGCTTCGCGTCCGGAAAGAAGCCGGAGCCGTCGACGACGACGCGCTCGGTCCGGCCCGTCTCGTCGAGCTTGAGGACCGCGTAGTCGTCGTAGTAGGTCGTCTTGCCGGCCCGGGTGATCCGGCGCGAGTTGGCCGCGACGCAGCAGACGCCGCCCTGCTCGTCGACGCCCCAGCCCTCAACACGCAGGAGGCCTTCGAGCTGCGCATCGATCTGGTGCACGAAGTTGCCGTGATCATCGTAGACGTACAGGCTGTTGCCCCGGCTCAGCAAGATCCGCCCGTCGAGCGTGACGTCCATGCTCGACGGGTAGAAGCTCTGAGTGCCCCAGCCCGGGTAGCTGGCCAGCTCGATCTCGCGGTCGAGCTCGCCGTCGGCGGTGAAAACGAGCACCTTGCCCTGCACGCCGTCGTAGACGTATGCCTTCTCTGACGAGACACACAGGAGCGGCTCCTGCGTGTAACGCCGCTTGGCCCAGAGCCGGACGGCCCACGCGCGCACAATGGGTGTCCGGACGATGAACGGGTACCGCCCGTCGACGACCATATCGCCCACGCCGCTGACGCCGGCCCAGTGGAAGTGGAAGAAGCCACGCCCACCCGCTTGTGGCCGGCGGTCGACAAACATGGGCGGCTCCGGCACGTCCTCGGCGTAGACCTCGAGCACGAGGGGTCGCGTGCCCCATATGCAGGCGCTGATTCGCGTGTCGTCCTTGCGGTGCGGCGAGTTCGTCGGCGAGAAGAAGGGGTTGGTGATCTCGACTTCCGTGAGCTTGATCTCCTCGTCGCCGTCGGTCTTCTGCACCTGGGCCGGCCGCCGCTCGACCTTGGCGCCGGCCTCGAGCATTGCGTTTCGTTTTGTCCGAACAAGGCGGCCGTCTCGGTTGAGCTCCTGTTCTTCCTCCCAGACCCCCCGAACGCGCGGCCCGTAGAGGTAGCGTCTCGTGTGGGTCAGCCGGTTCTGCTTGTCGTAGGTGCAGCGTTCCACCTCGACGCCGTCCTGATAGCGCGTCTCGAACCGGCTGCCGCTCGTCTCGTTGTGATCGACGATGGTCGTGAGCGTGCCGGCCTCGTCGTACAAGTACTCCTTCGTCCACAGGAGGCTGTCCTTGCCTTTCTCGGTGCGCGTGTAGGTTTCGCGCGCCAGCCGGCCGCTCTCGTCGTACCCGTACGTCCTCTCGTGCGTCGGCCCATCCTTGCCGAGCCCCGCCTCGCGCACGAGACGACCGTCTTCATAGGCCCGGCTCGACGACACGCGCGTGCCGTCACGCAGCGTGTCGATGCGCACAAGCGCGCCGTCCTCGTGCACGAACCTGTAGCCGCTCCCGTTGCCGAGGTCTTCCTCGGCCACCTTGGCAAGGCCGATCGGGGAGCCGTCCGCCGCCGTGCAGAGCGCGCGGTAGTACTCGGTCGTCGTCGCGGCGGAAGCGACCGGGATGACTGTGAGCAGAATGAGGGGGACGGCGATCAAGGCAACCGGCGTTCTCATTGTGCTGATCTCCTGTGCTGTGCCGGCTTGCGCGGTCTGGCTCCGGCGTGCGCCGCGTCTACTCTAGCGCGCGGCCCATCCGCCTGCAATGGCAAGCGCCAACGACGCCCCGAGGAACCGATCCGCTTGATCAGACGCCGCCCCCGGCCTAGGATTCAACCGATTCGCACTCAGCAGGAAAGGGGACCGCCTATCTCACGGAGCACCGGCAAATACGGCGTGCTGCTGGTGGCGGTGCTGTCCACCTCGGTCTCGGCCCTGCTCGTGAGGCTGGCCGACGCCCCGGGGATTATCACCGCGATGTGGCGCAACGTGTTCGCAGCCGGCATCGTCCTGCCGTTCGCCCTGGGCCGGGGGATGCGCGACATCGCGGCGCTCACGCGGCGCGAGCGGCTGCTGCTGGTCGTCTCCGGCCTGGCGCTCGGACTGCACCTGGCTGCGTACATCGTCTCGCTCGACTACACGACGGTCGCCTCGACGATGTTCTTCGTGGCGATCACGCCGATCTTCGTCGCGCTCGGCAGCCAGTTCGTCCTACGCGAACGCGTCGCCTGGCCGGTCTGGGTCGCAATCACGATCACCGTCTGCGGCGGCGTCATCATCGTCGGCGTCGACGTCCACGAGCTCACGCGCCTGCAAGGCGACGCGTTCGCCCTGGCCGCGTCGCTGCTCGTGACCGTCTACCTGCTGATCGGCCGCACGCTGCGTCCGAAGCTCCACATCCTCTCGTACGTCGGGGCCACGTATACGGTCAGCGCGGCGATCACCCTCGTCGCTGTGTTCGCGTTGCGCGCGCCCGTGACCGGCTACGCGCCGAACACCTGGATGCTGTTCGTCCTGCTCGCCCTCGTGCCGTCGGTTTTCGGCCACGGCTCCTACAACTGGGCGCTGCGCCACTTCCAGTCGTACGTGATCTCGGTCGTCAACCTCGGTGAGCCCGTCATCGCCATCGCGCTCGCGGCCCTCTTCCTGCACGAAGTCCCGAACCGCACAAAAACGCTCGGCGGCGCAATCCTGCTCGCCGGCATCTTCCTGGTGATCTACTACTCGCGCCCGCGCCAACTCGCGCCGCAGCCGGTCGACTAGCAGGGTGCCGAAAAAGGCGTTTGACCCCGCTTGTGTAGGTCAAGGGCCAACGGCTCCAGGTCTACAATCATTCGAGCCACATTCGTTTTCTCAGCAGCCCACTGGAGGGAAGCACAGCAGGGCGAACTCCAGAGCTCCGCAGGAGCGAGTGGGAGTAGCCTCGGGCGCCAGCCCGTGGGAAGCGGAACCAAGGCACAGCCCGAGCCCCGTCAGGGGCGATTGAGCCCGGCCCAGACGCGTCCTCAATCGCCCCTGACGGGGCTCCGTTCGTCTGGCGGGCCTTCATTCCACGGGCTACCGCCCGAGGCTACTGCCAATCGCCGCTCCGCGGCTCACACGGAACGACACCACGTGCATGCGTTGTGAGAAATGCGGGCTAGGCGCGGCACGCCCGCCGTTCGCAACCTTACTGGGCTATGCGAGGATGGCGGCGAGGTCCGCTTCGGGCGTCGAGATCGGCTGGATGTAGAACTGCTTCACGAGCACGTCGAGGACGGGCGGCGTGACGAACGCCGGCAGCGTCGGCCCGAGCCGCATGTTCTTGATGCCCAGGTGCAGGAGCGTCAGCAGGATGCAGACCGCCTTCTGCTCGTACCACGACAAGATCAGCGACAGCGGCAGCTCGTTGACGCCGCAGCCGAACGCCTTCGCGAGCGCGAGCGCGATCTGGATCGCCGAGTACGCGTCGTTGCACTGGCCCACATCGAGCAGACGGGGAATCCCACCGATGTCGCCGAACTCGAGCTTGTTGAACCGATACTTGCCGCACGCGAGCGTCAGGATCACGCAATCGTCGGGCACGGCCTCGGCGAGCTCGGTGTAGTAGTTGCGGCCCGGCTTCGCGCCGTCGCAGCCGCCGATGAGGAAGAAGTGCTTGATGGCGCCCGACTTCACCGCGTCGACGACGGCGCCCGCCACGCCCATCACCGCTTCGTGGCCGAAGCCGACCGTGATCGTCCGGTCGGGGCCGTCGTCGGCAAACCCGTCGGCCGCTTGCGCCGCCTCGATCACGGGCGAGAAGTCGCGGTCGGCGATATGCGTCACGCCCGGCCACGCGACGAGGCCGCTCGTGAAGACGCGCGCCTTGTAGGAGTCCTTCGGCTGCTGGATGCAGTTCGTCGTCATGAGAATCGCGCCGGGAAACGCGTCGAACTCGGTGCGCTGGTCCTGCCACGCGCCGCCGTAGTTGCCGACGAGGTGCGCGTGCTTCTTCAGGCCGGGGTAGCCGTGCGCGGGCAGCATCTCGCCGTGCGTGTAGACGTTGATGCCCGTGCCTTCGGTCTGCTTGAGCAGCTCGTCGAGATCCTTGAGGTCGTGGCCCGAGACGAGGATCGCCTTGCCCTTGAGCGGCTCGATGCGCACGGCCGTCGGCACCGGGTCGCCGTACGCACCCGTGTTCGCCGCGTCGAGCAGCTCCATCACGCGCAGGTTCACCTCGCCGACGCGCAGAACCATGGCGACAAGCGCGTCCACATCCGCCGGCTCGCCGGCAAGGAAGTCGAGTGCCTCGTGGAAGAACGCGTAGACGGTGTCGTCTTCCTGGCCGAGGATCTGCGCGTGGTCGGCGTACGCCGCCATGCCTTTGAGCCCGTACAGAATAAGCTCCTGCAATCCGGCGACGTCCTCGCCGAGCCGCTCGCGACGCTGCTCGACGCCAACGGCAGCCGCCTGCACGACAAGCTCGTCGAGCATCGGTGCCGGCTGCCACACCGCGGGCCCGCGGAGGGCTTCTGGTTCCCGCTTCGCCGTGGCGCACGCGTCCTCGTACAGGCGCTGCGCACGGTCGCGCACGTCGACGCCGCGCCGGATCAAATCCGCGATCCGCTCGGGGTCGAAGTTGACGTTCGTCACCGTCGTGAAGAGCGCTTCGATCACGAACAGGTCAACGTCGCGCTCGCGCGCGCCGAGCGCACGCGCCCGGTGCGCATACATCGAGATGCCCTTCGTGACGTGCATCAACACGTCCTGCAGCGCGGCCGTCTCCGCGTCCTTGCCGCATACGCCGCGCACCGTGCACCCGGTGCCCTTCGCCGTCTGCTCGCACTGGAAGCAAAACATGCCGTGTCTCCCTTCATGCCGGAACGTGAGTCAATGGTCGTGATCGGTCAGCCACAATGTGAACCCCGGCGGGGCGCTCACGAGCCGATCCCCCGCTCACGGGCATACGAACGAAGCGTGTGCTGCAGGAATCGCCTCGCGCGCGAGAGGCGCGAGCGGACCGTGCCGATCGGGCAGTCCATGACGTCGGCGATCTCCTGGTAGCTCAGCCCCTCGACATCGCACAGGATCGTGGCCATCCGGAACTCGAACGGCAACTGGTCGAGCGCACGCTTGACGTCGAAGGGGCCAAAGAAAACCGTTTTCCAGAGTAGATGTGCCACGCCGCCCTGACGGCACCAGGATGAGCCTAAAGCTCATAAGCATCTGTGGCTTCTTACTGCGCTTTCCACAGGCCGTGCAGGTTGCAGTACTCGCGCGCGGCGACCGACGTGGCCCCGATGTGGAACGTGGCCTCGGGCGTGTCGCCCGGGTTGAGGAACTGGCGGTACGCCTTGCCGTCGGCGAGCAGCTCGATCCACTCGATGTAGTGCTCATCGGTCATCGGGTGCGCGACGCTGCCGACCTTGACCTTGTAGCCGCCCTCGACCTTTTCGATCACGGGGACGTGCTTCTCTTTGGCTGCGTCGACCGTGTTCTCTTTCTGGAGCACCATCGGCTGCTTGCAGCAGACGAGCTCGCCCACACCGTTGTGGACCACCTCGACGATGTTCCCGCACACCTCGCACTTGTAGACCTGCAGTCTTTCCGTCGCCATCTGTTCTCTCCCTCCACTTTGCCGTGCTGTTTGCTCGCTGTCGCTATCAGTCGTCGATGAGAGCGCCAACCACCGGGACGCGCTCCATCAGGTCGTCGCCGTGGGGCGCATCCGCCATCGCGTCGGTCAGGTCCGCACCGGCCGAGTGCAGGACCTGGTGCCGGCCTTCCTGCCACAGGAAGCTGCCGGTCACGTCGTAGACCTTGCCCTTGTAGGCGATCAAGGCCGGCCGTCCGTTTGTGCCGTCGCAGCGGCGCAGCTCATCCAGTGTGAACTTCTTCATCCGGCCGATGTCTCCGACGGGCGCGGGAGCCCCGGCCTGTGCCGAGGCCCCCACGGCCGAGTCGCAGTCCTATTGGAGGAACTTCCCGACGAAGGGAGACGTGTCCCCTCGCCGCAGGAAGTGCCCCGACGGCCCCTCGCCCAGGAACTCGGAGAACCACGATTCGTGCTCGATCTCCTCGTTGAGGATGGCGACCGCGAGCTCGTAGGTCCGGTGGTCCTTGCCGACCGTCATGTTGCAGACCTGCGTGTAGCCGCGGACGGCGCAGCGCTCGGCCTCGACCAGGACCTTGAGCACCGCCATCGGATCCGTCGGGTCCTTGGGCAGGCTGGCCGGCGGGCAGGCCGACATGTCGTGGAACGCCTTCATGTCCGCGGGCAGCTCGCCTCCCAGCTCGTAGATGCGCGGGATGAGCGCTTCGAAGTGATTGCGGTCCTCGATCCGGGCCGTCTCGGCGATCTCCTTGACCCCCTCGCCCTTGAGGCCGATGAGGTTCATGCGCAGGATCGTGTAGTAGTAATAGGTTGTCAACTCCGCGGCCGCGTTCTTGACAAGCAGCTCGATGAGCTGGTCAACGTTCACGCCTGCCTTCTCCACCATTTCGCGTGCGACTCGTGCCATGATTCCACTCCTTTCCTCCGGTTCGCATTCAGTCTGCGTTGACGATCTATCCGCGACCCCGCGGCCTTTCTCGTCTCCCCGGGCGTCAACTCCTCGGAAAAGTTGTCGGGCACGGGCGCTTGGTCTCTGCGCCATCCGGTGTCGTGGCCGGCGTGGGCCGGCGTTATCTTCCTCGGTCAGACCAGGCCGCGCACGGCGTCCAGCACCGCGTCGTAGGCCGGCTCAGTCCCGATCTCTGGCACGAGGTGGACAAGCCGGACAACGCCCTCCTTGTCGACGACGAAGACGGCGCGCGCCAGCAGCCGCAGGTCCTTGATCAGCACGCCGTACGCCTGGCCGAACGAGGCCTGCTGGTAGTCGGACAGCGTGACGACTCGCTCGACGCCGGCCGCGCCGCACCAGCGTTTTTGGGCGAACGGCAGGTCCATGCTGATCGTCAGGATCACCACGTCGTTGCCGAGCGTGGCCGCTTCCTTGTTGAACCGGCGCGTCTCGGCGTCGCACACGCTCGTGTCGAGCGACGGCACCGCCGACAGCACAACGACCTTGCCGCGGTAGGCGGACAGGCTCACCGGCTTGAGGTCCGTAGCGACGCACGTGAAGTCGGGCGCCTTGTCGCCGACATTGACCTCGTCGCCGACGAGCGTCACAGGGTTGCCGTTCATCGTCACAAGACCGGTCCGTTCGCTCATCAGGCTATTCCTCCCGCAGTAAGACACCAGCCATGCAATGCCGGGCAACGAAGAGCTGGTCAACAACGGCTCGTCTGGCGCGCGAGCTTGTAGTGCGGGGGCCCCTGGCCCCGCCGTCAAGGAGCTTCTGTCGCGTTGTTGACGCTTCGGCGGGCGTCGCGCGTTCCGCGCGCGCGGCGACCCGCGCTGCAACATGACGCCAGCACAATGCGTTCATCACTGCGTAGACCCCCTACCCGCCCGTCGGGTGTTTCTGCGCCGTGCGCCGATCCGCCAAACCGTCACGCTGCACGCGAGCCGACGAGCCCGCGCACGTCCATCTCGGTGCGGATGCCGACGCGCGTGAGCGCGAAATCGTACTTCACGGGGTCATTGGGGTTGATCTGCCGAAACGCGGCCGTCACGTCGAGCGCGGCACGCAGATCGGGCTGACGTCGCTGCGTGAATCCTAGCCCCCGCGCGATCGTATGCATGTGGGCATCGAGCGGTACGACAAGCTTCGCGGGCGGCACCCTGCACCAGCCGCCTGGGTCAACTTCATCCTGCCTCACCATCCAGCGCAGGAACAGGTGCAGCCTCTTGCACGCGCTCCCCCGCGCCGGATCCGGCAGCAGACCATTCCTACTCCCGCGGCCCGCCGATGTCAACACACCGACGAAGCCCGAAAGCGCCGGCAGGACCGTCTCGTTATCCTCGCCAAGCCCGGCCAGGAGACAGGCCTCGAGCGAGCCGTGTTGCTCGATCGCGTGCTTCGCCCCGACCAGTAGCAGGGCGATGTCCTCGCCCGTGGTCCACCGGTGCCTGAAACCGGCCAGCGCCCGGCGAATCTGCGCCGGCGGGCGCTCGGTCACAAACGCAGTCGGCGGACCGATCCGATCGAGCACGGCCCGGACGCCACGCAAAATCTGCACGACGCGTCCATACGCAAGAGCCGAGGCGATGAGGCCAACGATCTCGCGGTCGCGCACGTCCTCGTAGCCGTACAGGAACTCGAGCGGGTCGGGATGGACGAACTGGCGCCGGTTGTAGAGCTCGTAGAGCTCGTCGAGCATCGCGGCATGTCTCGCCAACGCGGTCATCTCACCCTCGCCCCGCGCGCTGGCCGTCGGGTGCGTGTGAACCTGCCTTAGCTCATCGAGGATGACACGGCGCTGCGGCGTCATTCGCAGGCCACCTTCCCCTGTCGACTCGCTGCTCATCTCGGCCATGAGAACCGTTCTTACTTGGGCGTAGTTCCCGCCCGTTTCCAGGCAGCGCAAACCGGCCAGGCATGAGGGTGACGCCCAGGGCGCACCGTGCCAAGCTCATCTCTTCCGATGGCCGCAGACATGCGGCATAATACGGGCCGCGGGTTGCCCGATCCCGAGCCACCCGCCACTCCAGGAACGACTGGCGTCAGGCCTGTGTTGTCAGTGCGATGGGAATACGGGTCAAACTACTGGTACTGCTGCTCGCGATTGCGCTGGTGCCGCTCGCCATCGTGAGCTGGCTCGAGCGCCGCGCCTCTGTGCGCCTCGGCAACGAGCTCGCCGGCCAGATCCGAAACACGCTTGCCGACGACGCGAAGCTCCAGCTCAGCCAGCTCGTGAACGACTCCGGCCTCGTGCTCGAGCTCGACCGGGAGATCGTCGAGCAGGCGCTGCGGACCCAGGCGCGGGAGGTGGAGAACTGCCTCGGCCTCGACCCGCCGGAGCGCCTGCCCACCGTCTACTTCGCGAGCGACTTCGATCTCGGCCTGCCCGCGCCCTCAGGCATGGTGCTTTCGCCCAAGCACTTCACCGCGCCGGGCGGTGCGGAGGCGACGCCGCTGCCGATCAGCTATGACCAGCAGGTGTTCAAGCTCACGCCCGGCGTCGAGATCGAGGCGGTGGCCGACGATGTTGCGCGGCTCGCCAAGATGGTGCCCACCTACCAGTTCCTGACCGAGAAGCACGCCGAGCTGTTCTACTGGAACTACACAAGCCTCGAGAACGGCGTCCACAGCTCGTACCCGGGCCACGGCGGCTATCCCGACGAGTACGACCCCCGCCGGCGCGACTGGTACCGTGCCGCCAGAGAAGCGAACGACCCGGTGTGGACCGGCCCGATGGTGGATGCCTCCTCGCGCAGGATCATCATGACCGCCGCGATGCGGGTCAACCGGCCCGAGGGCTCGTTCGCCGGGGTCACGGCGATCGACGTGCCGCTCAGCGACCTGCTCGAGCGCGTCGAGCTCCCGGCCGAGTGGGCGGCCGAGGCGAAGGTGGTGCTCGTGAGGCGGAGCAGCCGCCCGGAGACCGGCGAGCCGTTCGCGCTCATCATCGCGCAGCAAGCTCACTCGTGGCGCGCGCGTCGATGGGACGCGCCGATCGAGATCGACGAGCTGGAATCGGACGATCGAGGGCGGTTGGAGCGGATGCTCCAGCAGATGGCGCAAGGCCAGTCGGGCGTCCACGAAATGCCCTACCGGGGCCGGCCCTCACTCTGGGCCCACGCGCCCGTGCCGCGCCAAGGGGTCTTCCTCGTCATCATCGTGCCGTACGACCTGATCGTGACGCGGGCCGTCAACGCCCAGCAGTACGTGCTCGGTCTCACGCTCGGCCAGCTCCAGAGGACGGCGGCCATCTTGCTGGGCGTGACCCTGGCTGTGATCGTCATCGCCGTCGCAGTCTCGCGGCGCATCACGCGGCCGGTCCGGGAGCTGGCCGGTGCGGCGAAGCGGATCGCCCACGGCGACTTCCAGGCCCGGGTCGAGATCGCCAACCACGACGAGCTCGGCGAGATGGGCCATGCCTTCAACGCGATGCTCCCTCAGCTTCAGGACAACCTGCGGATGCGCGAGTCGCTCGCGCTCGCCATGCAGGTGCAGCGCAACCTCCTGCCCCAGAGCGCGCCCAAGATCGAGGGCCTCGACGTGGCGGGCAGCAGCCTCTTCTGCGACGAAACCGGCGGGGACTACTACGACTTCCTTACCTTGTCGAAGCACGGCCCCGACCGGCTCGGCGTCGCGGTAGGCGATGTGACGGGCCACGGCATCCCGGCCGCGCTCCTGATGGCGGCGACACGTGCGCTGCTGCGCAGCCACGCCATCCACCCCGGCGACCTGGGCCAGCTCATGGTTGACATCAACGAGCACTTGACGGCCGACACCCTCGTCGGGCAGTTCGCGACACTGTTCTACGCCGTCATCGACGCGAGGCAGCGGGCGATCCGGTGGTCGAACGCCGGGCACGACCCCGCCATCGTCTACGACCCCGTAGGCCAAACGTTCGACGAGCTCGGTGGCGCCGGCATCCCGCTCGGCATCGACGCGCGGGCCAAGTACACCGAATCGAGGCGAAACACACTCGTGCCAGGATGCGTCATCGTGATCGGCACCGACGGGATTTGGGACACGCGCAACGGGGCCGGCGAACGCTTCGGCAAGGAGGCGCTTCGCCGGCTCGTCCGAGACAACGCTCACGGCTCGGCCGGCGAGATCGGCAACGCCATCACGGAGGCGCTCGCAGTGTTCCGGCAAGCCCAACCGCAGGAGGACGACGTCACCTTCGTGGTGGCCAGGATCGTCTGACCCCGGTGCGAGATTGGTCAACGACAGCGAGTCAGCATTTCTCACGCGTCGAGCGCGCCAGGTCGTTCGGTGCAATGGGACCGTCCGTCGAGAAGCGATCATCGCGCGGGCTGGCGGCGCGCTCTGTCCAGAACGGTGCTATGTGGTGGGAGGAACCAACCTCAAAACGAGCATTCGAATCGGATCGAACTGGCGCAAGCGCACGCGTGCAAGCCCCGCCAGGGGCGACTGGAAGTAGCCTCGGGCGCAAGCCCGTGGAACGAGATGCGACGCAATACCACAGAGCCCCTTCAGGGGCGATTGACTTCGGTCCGCCCGTTCTCTCAATCGCCCCTGAAGGGGCTCGGGCTCTTTCCTGCGTCCGCGTTCCACGGGCTTGCGCCCGAGGCTACCTCCAAACGCCGCTGCGCGGCTCACGCCTGCTAGTCGACCGGGCCGAGGCCCATCTTGTCCTCGAAGTAGGCGGCGAAGCGCTCCATCAGGTCGGGCAGGGACTCGTGGCGGCGCGTGAGTAAATGGTCGTCGCGCGGGTAGATCATCAAGTCGAAGTACTTGCCGGCCTCGACGAGCTTCTGGACCATCCAGACCGCGTCCTGGAACAGGACGTTGTCGTCCTGCATCCCGTGCACGAGCAGCAGGTTGCCCTCGAGCGTGTCGGCGTGGAAAACGGGTGAGGTGGCCCGATACGTCTCGGGATCGTCGGCGGGCCGGCCGAGGCGTTCGCCCGTGTAGCCGTCGGTGTAGTTGCGCCAGTCGGTGACGGGCTTCCACGAGATCCCGGTGTGGAACACGCCCGGATACGTCGCCATCACCATGAGGGTAAGGAACCCGCCGTAGCTGCCGCCCCAGAGGCCGATCCGGTCGCCGTCGACGTACGGCAGCGTGCGCATGTAGGCGGCGCACGAGGCGGCCTCGTCCGAGTCGATGAGGCCCATCTTCTTGTGGTAGCCGTAGAAGAACTTGCTGCCGTGGCCCATGCTGGCGCGGAAGTCGATGGCGACGAGGATGTAGCCCATCTCGTTCGTCATGTACGTGTCGAGGATCTGGTAGCGGCCGAACGCTTCCTTGGCGCCGCCGGCGTAGACGCACGTCAGGACGACGGGGTACTTCTTCGACGGGTCGAACGCTTCGGGCAAGAGCATCTTGGCGTGGACGGTCGCGCCATCGCTCTCGTTGGTGAACGTGAGCCGTTCGACCTTCATCTTCGGCAACTGCCGGAACTTGGGCCGCGGCGAGGTGGTGACGCGGACGAACTGACCGCTGCGCTCGCGCCGGTAGATCTCGGGCGGGACCATCACGTCGGACGAGATGAACGCCAGGCCGGTCCCGTCGGGCGACGGGAACACCTGATTCATCGGCGGCTCGGGCGAGACGTCGCGCGGCCTGCCGCCGCCGAGCGGCAGCTCGAAGACGTGGTGAACGGTCGGGTGCGGCGCCCAGGCCGTGTAGTAGAGCGCGTTGCCCTGGCGCGGCACGACGCACCCGGTCACGTCGAACTCGCCGGCGGTGAGCTGCTGGGCCTCGCCGCCGATGATGGGGACGCGGTACAGGTGCTTCCAGCCGGTCTTGTAGCTGGTGAAGTAGATGTGGCTCGAGCTTGGGCTCGACGGCACAGCGCACCAGCAGAACCACGGCTTCTGCTCCTCCTCGTAGAGCAGCACGGGGTTCGCGGGATCTTCCGGGGGGATCGCGTAGAGGCGGTAGTCCTTGAACGCGTTGCTCACGTAGCCGACGACGAAGTGCGAGCTGTCCCACGTCCACGAGAACAGGTGCGGGCGGATGTGGTTGCCGGTGTCGATGCCGCCCGGCTCGGCCGGGCGGTGCGGCTTGGCCTCGCCTTCTCTCTTCTCGACTAAGCCGCCGTCGTCGGTCGCGGGATCGGGCAAGGGAGCGCGCGCCATCTTGCCGCCGGTGGTGGGGACGATGCCGACGCGGACCTTCGAGAGCGGCTTGCCGACGTTGTTGCGGCGCAGCTCGTTGACCTTCACTTCCTTCTCGGGCGTGTAGTCGGGCATCCTGATCTTCTCGTACATGCTGTGGTCGTCGACCACGATGCCCAGCCACCGGCCGTCGGGCGAGACGGCGTAGCCCCAAACGGTGACCTCCTCTTTCTGGAAAAACGTGAGCTGCCTCACCGCGCCGGTCTCGACGTCGTGGGCCCACACGTTCGCGCCGAACTGGAACGCGATGAGGCGGCCGTCGAGCGGCACCTGGAGCCCGCTGACGCCCTGGCTCATCTGCGTGAGCCGGGTCGGCACGCCGCCCGTCGCCGGCACGCGGAACAGGTCGCCGCGGCAGATAAAGGCGACCCACGAGCCGTCGGGCGCCCACTCGAACTCGGTCACGCCGGTGTACATGATCTCGGCGTAGTCGACCTCGTCCTTCGGGCGCTCGTCGTCCTCGACGGGCAGCGCGCCGATGCGCGAGGAGTCGGTCAGCTTGTACAGCGGCTCGCCGGGGCGGGAGACGTAGACGTCGCGCTGCAGGCCGCCGTCCTCGTTCCACAGGAACGCGAACGTGCGGTTGTCGTTCGCCCATTTGATCGACGCCGGCGGGGTGCCGTAGATCATGGGAAGCGAGTACGCCTCGGCGAGCGTGACCCCGCACTTCGGCTTACGTTTCAGAAACGTGTCCTTGATCCTCGACTTCGGCATGGCGTGCCTCTTCTGGCTCAGGTTCTCTTCGTGACAAGGCCGGGGCGAGCACTCTAGCCGCCCCGGCCCGAGACCACAAGCGCCGATCGTGGGTCCTAGTCTTCGGCTGGTTCGTCGCCCGGTTCTTCCGCGGACTCGTCGTCCGACTCGTCGGCGGATTCCTTGGCGGCGTCCTCAGCCGCTTTCTTCTGTTCGCGCTCCCACTCGGCGAACTCCTCCCACCAGGCGCCCCGGGGCCTGTCGCTCGCTGCTTCCGTCCCGGCGGCCGCCTCCTTCTCGAGGACGCGGACTCTGACCCGGACGGGCTTCGAGGCGCGCACTTCGTCTACGACGTGGAAGAATATCTCGTACTCGCAGGGCCGCTCGAACGCTTTGCCCTCGTAGGTGGGCCTGTCGGAGAACCGAGACTCGCGGTCAACGGGCCAGTGAACGTGCCAGCGGTAATGGAGCGGCTGCCCCTCTGGGTCGTAGCTCTCGGAGCCATCGAGGTGGATCATCCCGTCCGGCTCGACCGTAATCTCGGTGCCCTCCTTGACGCTGGGCACGGGCGCAAGGTTCTGCTCGCGGATCGCCTCGGGGACCGGCTTGCGCACGAGCGGCGCCGGCTCTTCGCACGGCGTGAGGCTGGTGCGGATCGTATAGACGCCCTGGTTCTTGGCGCCGGCGAAGAACGCTTCGTTCATCATCGTCATCGTCAGCCAGTGGAACTCGGTCTGGTCGCCGCTGACGATCTTGAGCAGGAGCATGCCCTCGGCGCCGAAGCAGGTCGGCGTGAATGCCGTGTCCTCCGTCGCGGTGCCGAACGGGTTCCAGGCGTGGATGGCGCCGTCGACCTCGTCGGTCTCGGGCGAATCCCAGTCCTTGTCGGTCTCGTGGGAAAAGGTGTACAAGCCGGCCTCGTCGGTGTGGCCCATGTACTTGGGCCGATCAGCGAAGAACTTCGCGGCGGCCGATTCAGAGCCGTCGACGTGCGTGACGTGGTAGGCGTACACGGCCGCGCCGGCGAGCGGCTCGTCGTCGACGTCGAGCATGAGGAGCGCGTGCCGGCTGGTCGGGATGAGGCGCCCCTGAATACCCCAGAAGCGCGGGCCGCGGCAGCCGGCGTAGTACTGCACCTGGCCGGCGTGGGCGGGATGCAGCCACATGTGGCACGAGCTCATGAGCGACGTGTAGCTGACCCGGCACGGCACGGACTGCGCCGAGCAGGCTATGGTCTCGCCCCAGATCGTCTCGGGCAGCAGGGGGCCGTCGGCATAGAGCTCGCCGCGGTCGTCGCGCAGGAACACGTTGCGCACGGCAGCCGGATGGCCGTACAGGTCCGGCAGCGACAGGCAGGTGTGGCCGCACTCGTGCATCAAGGTCGCGTGGATCTTCAGCAGGTAGTCGGTCTTTCTCTGGCCGTATGGGAACCCGCCGTCGTGGTACTGGCGCTTCTCCGCGTACGGGCCTTTGTACGATTCGCCGGGAATGAACGTGCAGAACTCGTCGACCCGGATGTCGTCGAGCACTCCGACCGGGCTAGTCGTCGGGTAGACCGACTCGCGCAGCATGAGGCGGAGGCGGTCGTGCATCGCCCGAATCCAGTCGTAGTAACTAAACGAGCCCGTGAGGTTGATGAGCTTGTTCGCGTAGTTGCCGGGCGGCACCTCCTCGGGATAGCCGTAGAGCATCGAGTGGGCCGTGTTGAGCTCGGCGACCTCGTTGTTCGCCTCGCAGATCTCGCTCACTCGGTTCCGGGGGTCGACGCGCACACGGACCCAGACCGGCTCCTCGGGCCACGTCCAGGCAAAGGTGACCGTCGTCTCCTCGAGCGGCGCGAGGCTGGCGTCGATGACGGCGTGCTGCCGCTCGACGGGCCGTTCGTTGGGGTCAAGGCGGAAGTTGCGGTTCGAGTCCGGGATGAGCTCGAACGTCACGCCGACCTTTGGCGGCGTCGGCTCGTAGCCGAAGTTGGCGACGTGGGCGACCGACTTGACCCGCTCGCCCGGCTCGGGCCACCCCTTGAGGGCGTGCTGATGGTAGCGCGGCAGGCGTTCGACGACGTAGAGGTCGAGGTCGGGCTGCTCGATGGGGATCACGCGCACGGTGTAGGTGTCCTTCATCCCGCGGAACTCGGCCGTGAGCGTGCATTGGCCCACGGCATGACCGGTGACCACGCCGTTCTCGTCGACGGTCGCGATGGTCTCGTCCGAGGTGGTCCAGGTGATGAACGGCTTCGCGTCGAAATCGCCCCAGTTGCCGAAGCCCATGACGAAATCGGTCATGCGCTCCCAGCGGCCGTTGAGCTTGCCGCGAAGGCCGAACTGCTTCTGGACGCCGCAGACCACGCGGCGGTCGGACGGCACCGCGTGCGGCTCCGGATCGATCTCGATGGCCGCGTACGGGGCCGAGCGCCAGTAGTCGGGGTAAACGTTCAGTATCTGCAGCCGCAGCACTTCGTCCGGCGGGGCGGGCCGCGCGCGCATGATGAGCTCGTCCATAGCGGCGTCCGCGGTTTCGTCGCCGATCCAGATGCGGGCGTCATCCATAGTGTCTGGATTGAGGAACGTGTTCCCCGAGGCGATCGGCCCGTCGGCGGCCACCTTGTCGATCCAGAGCGGCAGGCCCATCGGCATCCCGCTCGTGTTGGGCGTCCAGGTGATGACGATGTGGTGCCACTCGCCCGCTTTCCAGCCCGAGACGTCGGCGCGCGCGGCGGTGACCTTCTCGGGCGAAGCCATGACGTATCGGAGCATGTTGTTTGCGGATTTCTCGACGAGCAGGCCGTTCCGCTCCGGATCGCCGATGCGCAGGATGCGGTGCGTCTCGCCGTCGTTGCCGTCCCAGTTTGGCCTGATCCAAAAACTGATGTAGCCCTGCACCCGGGACAGCGCGGGGTTGTCGACCGGCACGGCCTTCGTGAGCAGCACGGCGGCGCCGAATCCGCCCTTCGCCTGTGGCAGCGCGTCGGCAGGCGCCGTCGTGCGAACGGCGCCGGCGATCTCCGCGTCGGCGAACCAGGCGAGTGCCGGCGGCGCCAGCGGCGGTTCGTCGGCCGGCGGCGCGGCAAGAGCCGCGCAGGCAACGGCACACAGCACGAACAGGATGCCGTATCTCATCATGCTCTCCCCATCTTCCGTTGGTTCTCAATCCGGTCAGTTGGGTTCCGCCGTCGGCTCGTCATCCTTGATGAGATGGACCCTGACCGCGACGGGCTTGCTGGCGCGTACGCCGTCGACGACGTGGAACAGGATGCGGTAATCGCGGAGCCGTCTGGGGTCGCTCGGGGCGGCGCCCTCGTAGGTCGGCTTGTCCGAGAAGCTGTACCGGCGCTCGACGGGCCCGTGCGCGCGCCAGCGGTACTGGAGCGGCTGGCCCTCGGGGTCGGAGCTGGGCGAGCCGTCGAGGCGGATCATCTCGCCGGGCCTGACCGAGATCACGATCGGGCCGTTGATCTTGGCCACGGGCGCGAGGTTCTTCTCGCGGATCGCCTCGGGCACCGGCCTACGCACCACGGGCGTGGTCTCGGCGCACGGCGTGAGGCTCGTGCGGATGGGGTAGATGCCGAAGTTCTTGGCGCCGGCGAAGAACGCCTCGTTCATCATCGTCATCGTGAGCCACTGGAACTCGGTCTGGTCGCCGCTGACGATCCTGAGCAGGATCATGCCCTCGGCTCCAAAACAGGTCGGCGTGAACGCTGTATCCTTCTTGGCCGTGCCGAACGGGTTCCAGACCCCGATGGCGCCGTCGACCTCATCGGTCTCGGGCGAGTCCCAGTCCTCGTCCGTCTCGTGCGGGAAGATGAAGCGGCCTTTCTCGGTGGTGTTACCCATGAACTTGGGCCGGTCGGCGAAGAACTTGGCGTCACTGGCCTCGGAGCCGGGGACGTGCGTTGCGTGGTAGCAGTAGACGGCGGCGCCGGCGAGCGGCTCGTCGTTCAGGTCGAGCACGAGCAGCTCGTGCCGGCTCGTCGGGATAAGCCGTCCCTGCACGCCCCAGAACCGCGGGCCGCGACAGCCCTGGTAGTACTGCACCTGGCCCGCATGCGCCGGGTGCAGGTGCAGGTGGCAGTAGTCCATGAGATACTGGTAGCTGACGCCGCACGCGACGCCCTGGGCCGACGAGAGGAAGATCCCATCGCCGCGCCCGAGTCTGGGCAGCAGCGGCCCGCCGGCATACCGTTCGCCGTTCTCGTCGGTGACGAAGACGTTGCGAGCGGCGCACGGATGGCCGTACAGGTCGGGCAGCGCGAGCATCGTGTGCCCGAGCTCGTGTATGAGGGGTGTCCAGATGGCGCCGAGGCGGCTCGAGTCGTCCACGCCGACCGGGAAGCCGCCGTCCTGGTATTCCATATGCCACTCGTACGGGCGCTCGGGGCCGGTGTGAGGGATGAAGTCGATGAACTCGTCGATACGCAGGTCTTCGAGCGCGCCGACCGGGCTCGTCGTCGGGTAGACGGCCTCACGCAGCGTCAAGCGGAGGCGGTCGCTGTGGGCGCGCATCCAGTCGTAGTGGCTGAACGAGCCGACGATGTTGATGCGTTTCTCGGCGTGGTTGCCCTCAAGATCCTCTTTGATATAGCCCCAGATCATCGGCTTCGCGGTGTTGAGCTCGACGACCTGGTTGTTCGCCTCGCAGATCTCGCGCACGCGATCGCGCGGATCGACCGTGACGCGCACCCAGACGGGCACCTCGGGCCAGGTCCACTCGAACTCGAGCGCCGTTTCTCCGTACGGTTCAATCGCCGTCTCGATCATCGCGCGTCGCTGCAGGATCGGCTTCTCGTCGGCATCGAGCCGGTAGTTGCCGTTCGAGTCGGGGATGAGCTCGAAGATGACGGGCACGCGCGCCGGCGTCGGCTGGTAGCCGAAGTTGGCGATGCGGGCCACGGACTTCACTACGTCGCCCGGCTTCGGATAGCCCTCGACCGAGTACTGGTGGTAGCGCGGGTGGCGCTCGACGACGTAGAGGGCGAGGTCGGGCTGCTCGAGGGGGATCACCTGAAAACGGAGACTCGCCTCGAGGCCGCGGAACTTCGCCGTGACCGTGCACTGGCCGAGTGCGTGGCCCGTGACCCGGCCGGTCTCATCGACGGTCGCGATTGCCTCGTCGGACGTCGACCACGTGATGAACGGTTTCGCGTCGAAGGTGGCCCAGGTGCCGTAGCCGTGGTCCAGGATGTACTCGGTCATCCGCTCCCAGCGGCCATTGAGCCAACCGACGAGCCCGTACTGCTTGAAGTAGTCCTTGACGACGCGGAGGTCGGCCCGCACCTCATGCGGCCGCGGGTTGACGGCGACCTTCTGGTACGGCGCGGTGCGGAAGTAGTCGCGGTAGACGAGCTGGAGCGGGGGCCGCGACTCGACCCCCGGCCCGGGGCGCATAACGAGCTCGTCCATGGCCGCGCCGGCCGTCTCGTGGCCGATCCAGACGCGGGCGTCGCCCATCGCGTCGGGATTGAGGAACGTGTTGCCCGAGGCGATCGGCCCATCGACGGCCACCCGGTCGATCCACAACGGGACGCCGGTCGGCATGCCGTCCGGGTTCGCCATCCACGCGATGGCGACGTGGTGCCACTCGCCCGCTTTCCAGCCAGAGACGTCCGCACGCGCGACGGTGATCTTCTGGGGCGAAGCCATCACGTATCGGAGCGTGTTCTTCGCGGACTTCTCGACGAGCAGGCCGTTGCGCTCCGGGTTGCCGATGCGCAGAAGCTGGTGCGTTTTGCCGTCGTTGCCGTTCCAGTACGGTCGAATCCAGAAACAGATGTAGCCCTCTTTCTGGAACAAGACAGGGTTCTCAAGCGCGACCGGCTTCGTCAAGAGCACGGCCGTGCCGAAGCCGCCTTTGGCCTCAGGCAACGCCTCGGCCGGCGCGGCGATGCGGACGGCGCCGGCGATCTCGGTGTCGGTGAACCACGCCGTTGCGGCCGTGGGCTCGTCCTGCGCCGCGGCTGCGACGGAAACGATAAGGCAGACGGTGAATAGGAATGCAGTTCTCATCACGCTCCTCCTCCAGATCTGGCTTTGAACGCCGCCAACACAGCGGCTCTCGATTCACTCGGACTCGGTCTCGGTCTCAGCCTCAGCCTCGGCCTCGGCAACGTGTACTTTGATCCAGACCGGCTCGCTCGGCCGGAGCCCGTCGATGACGTAGAAGACGACCTCGAACTCGACGGGCCGATCGGGCATCAGGGCCTCGTAGGCCGGCTTGTCCGAGAACTTCGGCTCGACGCCGCGCGCGTCACGGGCGTGCCAGCGGTAAATGAGCGGCTGGCCTTCGGGATCGTGGCTGGCCGAGCCGTCGAGGCGCAGCGTCTCCCCGCAGCGCACCGTGAGCGCCTCTTCGCATTCAACGGACGCCACCGGCTCGAGGTTTGTCTCCTTGATCTCGTCAGGGATCGGTTTGCGCACCACGGGCGTGACGCCCTCGGACGGCTGGAGGTTGGTGCGGAACGCGTAGACGCCGCGGTTTGTCGTGCCGGTGAAATACGCCTCGTTCATCTGCGTCATGGGAAGCCAGGCGAACTCGGTCTGATCGCCGCTGACGATCTTCAGCAGGATCTGGCCTTCGACGCTCCAGACGTTCGGGGTGAACGCGGTGTCCTTGGTTGCCGTGCCGTACGGGTTCCACACTCCGATGGCGCCGTCGACCTCGTCGGTCTCCGGCGAGTCCCAGTCCTTGTCCGTCTCGCGCGGGAAGACGAAGCGGCCCCGCTCGTCGGTGTTCCCGACGAACTTGGGCCGGTCGGCGATGAACTTCGTCACAGCGTCGCGCGCCTCGGTCTGGGTAACGTGGTAGACGGAGACGGCCGCGCCGGCGAGCGGGTCGTCGTTCAGGTCGTAGAGCTGAAGCTCGTGCGAGATGAATGGGATGAGGTGCCCCTGCACGCCCCAGAACCGCTGTCCGCGGTGGCCGGCGAAGTGCTGCACCTGGCCGGCATGCACGGGATGGAGCACCATGTGGCAGTAGTCCATGAGATACGCGTAGCCGACGCCGCACGGGACGTTCTGCGCCGATGAGAACGCGGAGCCGCCCCAGCTCTGCACCTCGGGCAGCAACTCACCGCCCGCGTAGAGCTCGCCGTTCTCATCGGTCAGGAAGATGTCGCGCACCATGACGGGGTAGCCGTACAGGTCGGGCAGCGCGAGCATCGTGTGGCCGAGCTCGTGGATCAGCCCGGAGGCCATCCACATGAGGTGTTCGGACGTCTTGTCGGCCACCGGGAAACCGCCGTCGTAGTACTCGCGTTCAGTCTCGAACGGCTCCTCCATCCACTTGCCGGGCGTGATCGCGTAGAAGTTGTCGACGCGGACGTCGTTGAGCACACCGTGCGGGCTCGTCGTCGGGTAGACCGAATCGCGCAGCATGACGCGCACGCGGTCGCTCTGGCTCCGGAGCCAGTCGTAGTAGCTGAATGAGCCGGTCAGATTGATGCGTTTCTGCTCGTGGTCGTACTTGAGCACGCTCGCGTTGTAGCCCCAGCGCACGGGATGCGCTGTGGTGAGCTCGACGAGCTCGTTGTTCACTTCGCACAGCTCGGGGATGCGGTCCTGCGCGTCAACCGTCACGCGCACCCACGCTGGGCGCTCCGGCCAGGCCCAGACGAACTGGACCGTCGCTTCCTCGGTCGGCTTCAGCGCCTTGCCAATCACCTCCTGGCGAGCCAAGATCTGCCGGTCGTTCCGGTCGAGGCGGAAGTTGCCGTTCGCGTCGACGATCAGTTGGAACCGCACGACGGCACCGGCCGGCGCGTCGGCGTAGCCGTAGTTCGCGATATGCGCGACTGATCCCACCCTGTCGCCCGGCGCCGGCCACCACTTCAGGTCACGCTCCGAGTAGCGCGGCAGCCGCTCGACCAGGTAGAGGTCCAGGTCGGGCTGCTCGACTGGGATCACGTGCAGCTCGTACGACGCGCGCAGGCCGCGGAATTCGGCTGTGAGTGTGCAGATGCCGACAGAGTGGCCGCTGACCAGGCCGTTCTCGTCGACGGTGGCGATCGCCTCGTCCGACGTGCGCCACGTGATGAACGTCTTCGCGTCGAAATACCCCCAGTTGCTGTAGCCTTTGACGAACTCCGTCAGCCGCTCCATCCTGCCGTTAACGCGGCCGCGCAGGCCGAATTGCTTGTCTGCGCCGTGGACGACGCGGCCGTCGGCGCGCACGAGGTGCGGCTCGGGGTCGATGGCGATCTCGGTGAACGGCGCAGTGCGGAAGTAGTCGCGATAGACCAGCTCGATCTGACCCTTCGAGAGCTCGGTCCTGAGATGGTCGCGGACGATCAGCTCGTCCATCGCCGCGTCCGAGGTTTCGTCGCCGATCCAGAGCCGGTCGTCGTCCATCGCCAATGGGTCGAGGAACTGGTTGCCTGAGGCGATCGGCCCGTCGACGGCGACCTTGTCGATCCAGAGCGGCAGCCCGAGCGGCGTGCCGTCCTTGGACATCCAGATAACGACGACGTGGTGCCACTCGCCTGCTTTCCAGGCCGAGACGTCGGCACGCGAGGCGGTGATCTTCGCGGGAGAAGCCATCACGTAGCGCAGCATGTTTTTCGAGGACTTCTCGACGAGCAGGCCGTTCCGCTGCGGGTCGCCGATGCGCAAGATGCGGTGCGTCTTGCCGTCGTTGCCGCTCCAGCTCGGCTTGATCCAGAAGCTGATGTAGCCTTGCTCACGTGTCAGCGCGGGGTTCTCGATGGGCACCGCGTGGGTCAAATGCACGCCTTTACCGACCGTGCCGCCGACTTCGGGGATCGTCGTCGTCGGATTCGGCGACTCGACGGCGTCGTCGAGCGCGGCGTCCGAGAACCACGCCGTGGCGATGGTGGCCCCCGCCGGCGCGGCGCTGACAGCGACAACACACAAGACGGCAAGTAGAACTCCGTGTTTCATGCGGTAGCTGTCTCCTTCTGACTGCACGTCGTCCCGGCCGATCCAACCGGGAGGTATCTATTCGGCTCCGTCGTTCTCAACACCTCGTGCTCGACGGGCCGGCGGCTGCGCCTCACTGAACAACGTGAATCTTGACCCGCACCGCTTCGCTCGCGCGCAGCCCGTCGAGAACGTAGAACACGGCCTCGTACTCCCCCGGCTTCGCGGGCGTCCTGGCCGTGTAGACGGCCACCGTGCTCATGAACGGAGCAAGCCCCCGCGCACCGCCCCGGTGGTGGATCTCCCAGCGGTACTCGAGCGGCTGCCGCTCGGGGTCGGTGCTCTTCGAGCCGTCGATCACGACGTGCTCGCCGCAGCGCACGGTAACCTCCCGGCTCTTCACGACGGCCACGGGCCGCAGGTTGTGCGTGCGAATCGCCTCGGGGATCGGGCGGCGCACCAGGGGCGTCTCGCCCGGGGCGCGCAGCAAGCTTGTCCTGACCACGTACTCGCCGCGGTTGACGTTGCCCTTAAAGAACTCGACGTTGCACTCGGTCATCGGCAGCCACCGCAGCTCGACCGCGTCGCCGCTGACGATCTTGAGCAGGAGCAGCCCCTCGACGCAGCTCACGTTGGGGGTGAACGCCGTGTCGGGCGGCGCACCCGTCAGCGTCTTGACGCGGCCGAACGGGTTCCACACGGGCCACTCGCCGTCGAACTCGTCGGTGTCGGGATCGTCCCAGTCTTTGTCCGTCTGACCGGGGAACTTGAAGCGGCCGTCGGCATCGACATGGCCCATGAACTTGGGCCGGTCGGCGAAGAACTTCGCACCCACAGCGGCTCGGGGCGTGTGTGCTACGTGGTAGACGTACACGGCCGCGCCTACGAGGGGTTCGTCGTTGATGTCGTAGACCTTCAGGAAGTGCTCGCGCATCGGCAACAGCCGCCCCTGCGAGCCCCAGAACATCGGGCCGCGGTAACCGCGGTAGAACTGCACGTGGCCTGCGTTGGCCGGGTGCAGCCACTGGTGGCACGACACCATGAGCGAGTTGTAGCCCACGTCGAGCGCGTCATTGACGGCCGAGGGCATGGCGAGCGAGTTGCCACTGATCGCAGGGAAAACGTCGGTGCCGGCGTAGCGCACGCCGTTCTCGTCGCGGAGCAGCACGTTGGCAGGCCGCACGGGGTAGCCATAGTGGTCGGGCAGCGCGAGCACCGTGTGGCCGAACTCGTGCATGATGGCCGCGTCAATGGCCATGAGGTTCACAGGCTCGTTCACCGGGAAGCCGCCGTCGAACCACACGTGTTCCTTCTCCCACGGCTCGTCTTGCCACCGCGTGTCGCCGAGTGTGAGCACCGTGATCTTGTCGGTGCGGTAGGCGTCCTGGATGCCGTCGGGCGACGTGACGTCGTAGACGGCGTTGCGCACGAGCCAATCGAGCCGGGCCTTCTGCGCACCAATCCAGTCGTGGTAGCAGAACGAGCCGACATGGTTGATCTTGCGCTCGGTGTAGCACGCCTCGAGCACCTTCGGATCGTAGCCGAAATGGAGCGGCCGGGCGTTGCTCAGCTCGCAGCGCATGTTGTTCGCCTCACAGATCTCGGGCACCGCGTCGTCGGGATCGACCGTCACGCGCACCCAGACCGGCTCGTTGGTCCACGTCCACTCGAACTCGACGAGCTGTTCGGCGCGCGGTTCAAGCGCGTCGAGCGTGCGTTCCTCCACCTTCGCCGCCGTCTCGTCGGCGTCGAGCCGGAAGTTGCCGTTCGCATCGGGCAGATACTCGAGGCGCACGACGACGCCCTTCGGCACGGGCCGGTAGCCGTAGTTGACCACCTGGGCGACGAACTCCACGCGGTCGCCGGGCGCCGGCCGGTCCTTGGCGGCATCACTGCGATAGCGCGGCAGGCGCATGACGCAGAGCAAGTCGAGGTCCGCCTGCTCGACGGGCACCACGACGAGGTTGTACGTCGCCGTCATGCCACGGAACTCGGCCTTGAGCGTGCACGCGCCGACGGCGCGGCCGGTGACCATCCCGTTGGCATCGACGGTGGCGATCGCCTCGTCCGACGTCGACCACGTGATGAACGGCTTCGCGTCGAAGTCCGTCCACTGCCTGTAGCGCACGTCGAAGTTCGTCACCGGCTCCATCGATTCGCCCGTGCCGGCGAGCAAGCCGAACTGCTTCTCGTGCCCGGCCACGACGCGGCGGTCCGACGGCACGAAGGCCGCCTCGGGATTGACGGCAATCCGCGCGTAGGGCGCCGTGCGGAAGGAATCGCGGTAGACCAGGTGCAGCTCCTGGCCCGACAGCTCGGTCCGCAGCTCGCCGCGCATCACGAGCTCGTCCATGACGGCGTTCGCGGTCTCATCACCGACCCAGACAGCTTTGGCATCGGGCGCGGCCGGATTGAGAAACGTGTTGCCGGCGGCGAGCTCGCTCACGACGGCCACCCGGTCGATCCAGAGGGTGATGCCGAGCGGCCCCCCGTTGCTCGACTTCCAGCTCACCACGATGTGGTGCCACTCGCGCGCTTTCCAGCCGGAGACGTCGGCGCGCGCGGCGGTGATCTTCTCGGGCGAGGCCATCACGTAGCGCAGCATGTTTTTCGACGACTTCTCGACGAGCATGCCGTTCCGCTTGGGGTCGCCGACGCGCAGGATGCGATGCGTCTTGCCGTCGTTGCCGTTCCAGTTCGGCTTGATCCAGAAGCTGATGTAGCCTTGCTCCTGCTTGAGCGCGCGGTTCTCGATCGGGCAGGCGCGCGCAAGAACGACGCCTTGGCCGTAGCTGCCCGGAACGGCAGGGAGCACTCTGGCAGACGCCGGCTTCGTCTTGACGCTGTTGTCGATCTGCGCGTCGGTGAACCAGGCCAGGACCGTTGTCGCCGGCTCACCGGCCAAAGCATCAACAGCGGCCAATTGGCATGCGACACACAAGGCGACCAGGACAGCGACGCGCATGATACGCTTTCTCATCATCAGTCGGTCTCCGGCTCGGCGGGTTGCTCTTTGCCATCCTTGGCCACGATGGTGATCATCACCGCGGCGGGCTCGCTGACGCGCACGCCGTCGTTGACGTAACACAAATACTTCACGCTGCCCGGCTGGTCCGCCACCGCCGTGATGACGGCCCCGGGCCCGCGCCACGGTGTCGCTTTGCCGCGGTTGAGCTGCCACTCGTAGTGCATGAGCGGCTGGGCCTCGGGGTCATAGCTCTTCGAGCAGTCGAGGGTGAACTCCTCGCCGACGGTCGCCGTGAGCGCGGTTTCCGCAGGGACCGCGACGGGGCGGAGGTTCTGCTCGCGGATCGCCTCGGGCACCTCGCGGCGCACGAGCGGTGTAACACCCTCGACCGGTTTCAGGCTGGTGCGGATCGGATACTCGCCCACGGTCGGGTCGCTGAAGTAGGCGACCATGCACTCGGAGAGGGTCAGGTAGTAGAACTCGGTCTGGTCGCCGCAGACGATTTTGATCAGGAACAGGCCGTCGTAGCCGTAGCAGTACGGCGTGCGAGCCTCGGCGCGCGTGGCCAGGCTGAACGGGTTCGTCACGCGGATGCTGCCGTCGACCTCGTCGGTTTCCGGGTCGTCCCAGCCCCGGTCGGTCTCGTCGGGGAAGATGAAGCGGCCATCGTCCTCGGTGTGGCCAACGAACTTTGGGCGGTCGTAGAAGTACTGCTCGGCATGAATGGGGATCGAGCCCTGGGCGACGTGGTAGACGTAGACGGCCGCGCCGGGAAGCGGTCGGTCGTAGACGTCGGTGACGTACAGCGCGTTACGCAAAACAGGGACGAGCGGCCCCTGGGATCCCCAGAACGGCCGGGGCCTGGTGTTCTTGTAGAAGTTGATCTTGACGGCGTTGTCCTCGGAGATCCACATGGTGCAGGCGTCCATCAGCGACGGCAGCCCTTCGTCGCACGGCGTGAAGCCGGCCACCGAGGGGCGCGGCAGGATGTGCGGCGTCACGTAAGGCAGCAGCTCGCTGCCCTCGTAGGGCTTGCCGTCGTCGTCCTTGAGGTAGCAGCGCCGGTGGTCGATGGGCGCGCCGTACAGGTCGGGCAGCGCGAGCATCGTGTGGCCGCACTCGTGCATGATGGTCGAGTCGATGGCGAGCGGTCTCTTGATCGTGCTATGCGGCCAGTCGCCGTCCCACCATTTCTTGTTGTACTTCTCCTCAGGCTCGCGGTCCTTGTACGGCCCGTACGGGCTGCCGGCAATGAAGTCGCCGCGCCACACGACCGCGTCGAGCCGCAGCCGGTAATCGACGCCGTACGGCGCCGTCGTGGGGTAGACGGCCTCGCGCAGTATCCGATTGAGCCGGGACACGAGCGCCTGGTTCCAGTCGTACACGCTGAACGAGCCGGTCATCGTCATGAGCTGCTCGTCGTGGAACTTGTCGACCTCCTCGGGCTCATAGCCCCACAGGACGGCGGCTGCCGTGTTGAGGTCGCAGACCTGGTTGTTCGCCTCGCAGATCTCGGCGACCTTGTTGCGTGGGTCGACGGTGACCCGCACCCACATGGGCCGCTCGGGCCACGGCCACTCGAAGGTGACAACGGCTTCCTCCTTCGGGGCGAGCGGGCCGAGCGTCTGCGTCTGGACGACGGGGCGTTGTTCCTCGTCGGGATCGACCTCGTAGTTCTTCGTCAGCTCGGGGAACATCTCGAGCGTCACGACGGTGCCGGCCGGCACGGGCTCGTAGCCCATGTTGAAGATGTGAGCGACCGACTGCACGGTCTCGCCCGGCGCAGGCGCCGTCTTGCGCCGGGTGCGGTCGTAGCGCGGCAGGCGCTCGACCCAGGCGAGGTCGAGGTCGGGCTGCTCGACGGGGATCACCTCGAGACGGTAGGTGGCCTTGAGATCGCGGAACTCGGCCACGAGCGTGCAGCGACCGACGGCCTGGCCAGTGACGAGCCCGTTCTCGTCGACGGTGGCGATCTTCGAGTCGGACGTGGACCACGTGATGAGCGGCTTCGCGTCGAAGTGGCCCCAGTTGTGATGCCTGGCGACGAAGTCGGTCATGTCCTCGAACCGGGTGGGCAACTTGCCTTCGAGGCCGAACTCCTTCTGGTGCCCGGCGACGACCCGGCGGTCGGCCGGCACACGCAGCGGCTCGGGGTCGATGCGGATCGACTCGTACGGCGCGGTGCGGAAGTAGTCGCGGTAAACGATCCCGCGGTGCCTTCTGGACAGCTTGGTCTCGAACTGGCTCCGGACGATGAGCTCGTCGAGGACCGCGTTGGCGGTCTCGTCGCCGATCCAGAGCCGCTTGTCGTCCATCGTGTCGGGATTGAGGAACTCGTTGCCGGCCGCGATCGGCCCGGCGGCGATCTTGTGGTCGATCCAGATCGGCAAGCCGACCGGCTTGTCCCAGAAATCCTTCCAGACCACGACGACGTGGTGCCACTCGCCCGCCTTCCAGTGCGAGACGTCGGCGCGCGCGGCGGTGACCTTCCTGGGTGAGGCCATGACGAACCGAAGTAAGCCAAGGTCACTCTTCTCGAGGAGCAGCCCGTTTTTGTCGGGATCGCCGATGCGCAGGATGCGATGCATCTTGCCGTCGTCGCCGTTCCAGTTCGGCTTGATCCAGAAGCCGACGTAGCCGCGCTGCTGCGACAGGATCGGCACCTCGATCGGGCAGGCGCGCTCGAGCTTGACGCCCCGGCCGTATGTGCCGGCCGCGGCCGGGAGCGGCTCGGCGGGGGCGGCGGCCTTCGTGCTGCCGTCGATCTCGGCATCCGTGAACCATGCCAGCGTTGGCGGCACTTCTTCGACCGGCTCCTGGGCAAGGCCCGCTTGGGCAATGGCGCACAGCGCCAGCAGGATCGCAGCTTTCATTATGTCCTCCTCCTCGTTGGTCGGCGTGCGCGCCGCTGCGCGCGTCAGTGTGGCCGTGCGGACCGCGGTGCCTCATCGCCATCTTTGCCGCGGACCTTGATGATGACCTCGGCCGGCTTGCTCGCGCGCACGCCGTCGTTGACGTAGCAGAGGTATTTCACGGTGCCCGGCTCCTTGGCCACCGCCTTGATGACGGCCCCCGCCTTACGCCACGGGTCGGCGTTGCCGCCGTCGAGCTGCCACTCGTAGTGCACGAGCGGCAGGCCGTCCGGGTCGTAGCTCTTCGAGCAGTCGAGGGTGAACTCCTCGCCGACGCTGACTCTCAGCGTCGTCTTCGCGGGGACTGCAACCGGGCGGCGGTTGCGCGTGCGGATCGGCTCGGGGATCTCGCGGCGCACCAGCGGGGTGATTCCCTCGACGGGCTTTATGCTGGTCCGGATCGGGTAGACGCCCTCCTTCGGGTTGGCGAAGTAGGCGATCATGAACTCAGACAGGGGCAGATAGTGGAACTCGGTCTGGTCGCCGCAGACGATCTTGATCAGGAACAGGCCGTCATAACCGAAGCAGCTCGGCGTGCGCGCCTCCGGGTGCTCGGCCATCCCGAATGGGTTCGTCACGCTGATCGCGCCGTCGACCTCGTCCGTTTCCGTGTCGTCCCAATCCTTATCGGTCTTGTTGGGGAAGAGGAAGCGACCGTGCTCGTCGGTGTGGCCGATGTATTTGGCCCGGTCATACACGTACTGCGCGGCATTGAAGCCGATCGTGTTCTGGCCCACTTGGTAGACGTAGACGGCCGCGCCCGCGAGCGGGCGGTCGTAGAGGTCGGTGACGTAGAGCGAGTTTCGGTCGGTGGGGACGAGGCGCCCCTGCGAACCCCAGTATGGCCTGGTGGGGTCGTCCTTGTAGAACTGGATCTTGCCGGCGTTGTCCTCCGTGATCCACACGCTGCAGTTGTCCATCAGCGACGGGTAACCCTCGCCGCACGGCGTGAAGCCGGCCACAGGCGGACGAGGCAGGAGGTGCGGGTTGATGTGGGGCAGCAACTCGCTGCCCTCGTACAGCTCGCCGTTCTCGTCCTTGAGGTAGCTGCGGTTGTAGTTGAGCGGCGCGCCGTACAGGTCCGGCAGCGCCAGCATCGTGTGGCCGAGCTCGTGCATGATGGCCGACTCGATCGCGAGCGGGAACGTGATCGGGTCGTGCGGCCACCCGCCGTCCCACCATTTCTTGTCGTATTTGTCCTTGGGCTTGCGGTCCTTGTACGGCCCGTAGGGGCTGCCCGCGATGAAGTCGCCGCGCCACAGGTTCGCGTCGAGCCGGACGCGGTAGTCGACCCCGTGCGGTGTTGTCGAGGGGAAGACGGCCTCGCGCAGGATGCAGTTGACCCGGGCCACGTGGGCCTGATCCCAGTCGTAGACGCTGAACGAGCCGGTCATCGTGATCGTCCGCTCGTCGTGGAACCTGTTCACCTCATCGGGCTCGTGGGCCCAGCGCACGGCGCGCGCCGTGTTGAGGTCGCACACCCAGTTGTTCGCCTCGCAGATTTCCGGCACCTTGTTGCGCGGGTCGACGGTGACGCGCACCCAGGCGGGGCTGCTCGGCCACTGCCACTCGAAGGTGACGACCGCTTCTTTCTTCGGGTCGAGCGCGCCGATCGTCTTCGTCTGGCGGGTGGCGCGCTGCGCCTCGGTGCGATCGACCCGGTCGTTGTTGTTCAGCTCGGGGCACAGCTCGAACAGCACGACGGTGCCGGCCGGCACGGGCTTGTAGCCCATGTTGAAGACGTGGGCGACGGAGCGGACGGTTTCGCCCGGGGCGGGGCTTGTCTTGTGCTTTGTCCGATCGTGTCGCGGCAGCCGCTCGACCCAGGCGAGGTCGAGATCGGGACGCTCGACGGGGATGACCTCGATGTCGTATGTGGCCTTCATATCCCGGAACTTGCAGGTGAGCGTGCAGCGGCCGACGCTCCTGCCGGTCACGAGCCCGTTCCTGTCGACGACGGCGATCTTCGTGTCCGAGGTGGACCACTTGATCAGCGGCTTCGCGTCGAAGTGGCCCCAGTTGTAGTATTTCTCGACGAAGTCGGTCATATCCTCGAACCGGCCGGGCAGCTTGCCCTCGAGGCCGAACTGCTTCGGGTGGCCGGCGACGACCCGGCGGTCGGCCGGCACACGCAGCGGCTCGGGGTCGATGCGGATCGCCTCGTACGGCGCGGTGCGGAAGTAGTCGCGGTAGACGAGCTCGCGCGAGTCGCGCGATAGCTTGGTGTGGAAGCGGCTGCGGACGATGAGCTCGTCGAGGACGGCGTCGGCGGTCTCGTGGCCGATCCAGAGCCGCTTGTCGTCCATCGCGCTCGGATCGAGGAAGTCGTTGTCGGCCGTGACCGGCCCGGCGGCAACCTTGCGGTCGATCCAGATCGGCAGGCCGAGCGGCTTGTCCTTGAACTCCTTCCACACGACGACGACGTGGTGCCACTCGCCCGCCTTCCAATGCGAGACGTCGGCCCGGGCGGCGCTGACCTTCTTGGGCGAGGCCATGACGAACCGGAGCAGGCCGAGCTCGGTTTTCTCGACGAGGAGTCCGTTCTTGTTCGCATCCCCAATGCGCAGGAGCCGGTGCGTTTTGCCGTCGCTGCCGTTCCAGTTCGGCTTGAGCCAGAAGCTGATGTAGCCACTCCGCTGCGACAGGGCCGGGACCTCGATCGGGCAGGCGCGCTCGAGCTTCACGCCCCGGCCGAAGGTGCCGGGTGCGGACGGGAGGGCGTTCATGAGACCCGGGGTCTTGGTGCTGCCGTCGATGGACGCGTCGGTGAACCACGCAACGGTCGCCGCCGATTCCGCCACGGCGACGGCCGGCGCGAGCGCGACGAAGGCCAGCAGGCAGACAAGCTCTCGGTGCTTCACGACGAGCTCCTTTCGTTGGGCAGTTCTGTGTCCCTACCAGGGACTTCTCGGAAACGGACCGCGGGCGAGAGAGTGTGTGCCGCAACTCCCGAGCTATAGGGCTATCTACACCACCCGACCCCACGGGGTCAAGTGCGCACGATTCAAGCGGCGGGCCACAATTCCTGCACCTGGTCTCCGAGAATCCGTAGTTGGAACGGCCCGCCGTGTGGACACGTTCCGCGAAGCAAGTCCCACGTAAGAAACCGGCTACGAGCACTCACTTTCGCTCTGAGCCCGGAACTCATGCGAGGCTCATACGGGTTGGCGCTCTATGAGACCAGGACGGAACGAACCGCGAGGAGAAACTCGGATGGCTGTGACTCCATCGACGATGCTGGAACTGGGGACGGCAGCGCCCGAGTTCGCGCTGCCGGATACCGCAGGCAACACGGTGTCGCGCAGCGACTTCGCCGACAGGCCGCTGCTGGTGATGTTCATCTGCAACCACTGCCCGTTCGTCCAGGCGCGCGCGGCGCGCGAGCCCACGTGCGGACGAAGCTGGCCGAGCTCGGGCGGCTCTACCAGCAGCAAAGGGTCGGCGTGGTCGGCATCCAGTCGAACGACATGGCCGGCTACCCCGACGACAGCCCCGAGAACATGGCACGCGAGATCAAGCAGGTCGGCTACACGTTCCCGTACCTGTACGACGAGCCGCAGGAGGTGGCCAAGGCGTACCGGGCCGCGTGCACGCCCGACTTCTTCCTGTTCGACGCCGAGCAGAAAGCAAGCGCCGGCTGCAACACCAAGTGGAAACCGGGCAACGAGCCGGACTACTTCGGCTCAGGCAGGTACACGCTACTGGAAGCGGTGCTCATCACCCTTGACCTGGCTCGCCCCGCGCGGTATGCCAGGCGCCATCGTTCCGTTGGACTGAAGTAGGCTCGGGGGAGTTCGTGGAGGTCCCTGTTCCCGATAGCGTACGCGATACAGCTCGGAGGCAAACCCGGTCTGCCGAGGTCGTCTGGCGCGACGGTCGGCTCGGCCGCTCAACGCTTCAGGTGTTCCAGCACCTCGTCGAGGCGGGCCGCCGCCCCGCGTTCCTTCACTCCGGCGATGGCGGTGGACCCGGAGGGCGGTGGAGCATCATCGCGCTCGACCGCGAAGGGGTCTTCCAGGTCTCGCCCGACGATGCGCGCGACCCGTTCGAGGCGCTGCGCGATGAGCTCGGGCGGTTCAGCGTGCAGACCGATGAGAGGCCGCCGATCCCGTTCGTCGGCGGGTGGGTCGGGTACTTCTCGTACGACCTCGCGCACCGGGTCGAACGGTTGCGTACGGCGGCACGCGTTGACCACGGCTTCCCGCTCATCGAGCTGGCGTTCTACCAGACCGTGCTGGCGTATGATCACGACGGCGGGATGTGGACGGCGTGCCGGCTCGTCGACGAGGGCGCGTCGGTCGCGCGGGCGAAGACCGAGCTTCACGCGCTGCTCGACGAGATCGGCTCGCCATCGCATCGGCCACAAGGGCCTGTTGAAAAAGGCGCCCTCTCTAAGCCCTTCGGGCTCTGCGGTGATGTTTTGTTGCCTCCCAACCCAGGGCGTTGCCCTGGGCTGTGCTATGAAGCCCCTTCGGGGCAACAAGCGAGAGACCAACATCCCACTTCGAGGCAACGGGCAAGAGGCCAACATCCCAGCCGAGATCCCGCTTTTTCAGCAGGCCCGCACGGCGAGGATGCCGCGCTTGTCGGTGGACTTGAGAGCGACTTCACGCGCGACGCATACGAGAACGCCGTCCGGCGCGCGCTCGACGACATTGCGGCGGGCGACATCTACCAGGTCAACCTCGCGCAGCGGTTCGAGGGCCGGCTGGCGATCGCGCCCGAGGAGCTTGCGCTGCGGCTGTTCGAGTCGAGTCCGGCGCCGTTCGGGGCGTTCATGCGGTTCGGTGATCGAGCGGTTGTCTCGTCGAGCCCCGAGCGGTTTCTGGTCGTGCGTGGACGCGACGTCGAGACATGGCCTGTCAAGGGCACGCGGCCGCGCGGGGAGACGCCCGCCGAGGACGAACGGATGAAGGCCGAGCTGCTCGCGTCCGACAAGGAGCAGGCCGAGCTCGTCATGATCACGGACCTGTTGCGCAACGACCTCGGCCGCGTGTGCGAGTACGGCTCGGTGCGCGTGCCCGAGCTGCGTGCCGTCGCCTCGCACCGCAACGTCCACCACACCTACAGCCGCATTGCCGGGCGGCTGCGCGACGACGTCAGCCTCGCCGACCTGCTGCGCGCGACGCTGCCCGGCGGCAGCATCACGGGCGCGCCGAAGGTGCGCGCGATGGAGATCATCGAGGAGCTCGAGCCGACGGCGCGCGGGCCGTACTGCGGCGCGATCGGCTGGATGGGCGTCGACGGGGCGATGGACCTTGCGATCGCGATCCGCACGATCCTCATCGAGGGGCAACGACTCACGTTCCACGTCGGCGCCGGGATCGTGGCCGACAGCGACCCGGCGGCCGAGTACGACGAGACGCTGCACAAGGCGCGCGGCATGATGTGCGCGCTCGGCGTCGA
>CAZCQN010000012.1:0-35927 GCA_964500825.1 uncultured Verrucomicrobiota bacterium
CGCGCACGAGCACCGTCGAGATCTGGAGCGCCACGTTGCCCGCCATCGCCACCTGGAGCGGCAGGAACGCGGCGATGACGATCGAGTACTGAAGCGGCGTGCCGAACGAGCGCAGCACGAGCACGAGCACGAGCTCGCCGACGAACGTCACCGCCAGCCACGGCAGCCGCGCAAACGCCTTCTTCCAGAGCGGCTCGGTGAACGGCTCGCGCTCGGCCGTGCCGGCCAGCCGGTGGATGTCCTCGCTGTCCTCCTGCTCGATCACCTCGAGCACGTCGTCCACCGTGATGACGCCGACCAGCCGATCCGCCTCGTCGACCACGGGCAGCGCGAGCAGGTCGTACTTGCGGAACAGGTTGCCGACCTCCTCCTGGTCCGTGTCGGCCCGCACGCGCGGCACGTCCGGGTCCATGATCCACGAGAGCCGCGTCCCCTCGGGCGAGAACAGCAGGTCGCGCAACCGCAGCGCGCCGACGAGCCGGTCGGCCTCATCGGTGACGAAGATCGAGCCGGGTGTGTCCTCGTCGTATTCCTCACGGCAGATACGCGTCGCCTCACCAATGTCCATCACATCCGTGACACGGATGACCTTCGAGCTCATGATACCGCCGGCGGTATCGGGCGCGTACCCGACGAGCTGTTTGACGAGCTCGCGCTGCTCGGCCACCATCGCCTGCATGAGCCGGGCGCCCCGTTTGCGCGGCAGGGCCACGAGCACGTCGGCGCCCTCGTCGGGCGGCAGCTCGTTGAGGATCGTCACGAGCTGGCGGTCGCCGAGCGCGTCGAGGATCCCCATGTACGTCTCCTCGTCGAGCTCTTCGAGCACGTCGGCCGCGCGCTCGGGCCGCATCACGGCGAACGCGCGCGTGAGCGCCGCCGAGTCCAGCTCGGCAAGGATCTCGGCCACGTCGGCCGGATGGAACCGGCGCAGGAAGCGGCGCAGCTCGTCGCGCTGCCCCGCGTCGAGCAGCTCCTCGACGCGCCGGGCCGACTCCTCGACCACCGGCTCTTTCTGTGTCTCGGGGTGCAGCATCGTTCTCACCCATCGTATGAGGCACCGGATTCTAACCCAATCCCTCGCCGACCACCAACAGCGGCGCGGCATTGACGCACCGTCAGCCTCCGCCGTATCCTACGGGCCAAAAGGAGAACCCGAAACGTGACCCACCAGTTCGAGACCGTCGCCGTACTGGACTTCGGCAGCCAGTACAGCCAGCTCATCGCGCGCCGCGTGCGCGAGAACAACGTCCACTCCGAGATCGTCAGCCACGACATCGCAGCCGACGAGCTCACCGGGCGCGGCGTGCGCGGCGTCATCCTCTCGGGCGGCCCGTCGAGCGTCTACGACGAGGGCGCACCCCGGTGCGACCCGGCCATCTTCGAGCTCGGCGTGCCCGTGCTCGGCATCTGCTACGGCATGCAGCTCATGGTGCTCGAGCTCGGCGGCGCGGTCGAGCACAGCGACCACCGCGAATACGGCCGCGCCGAGCTGAGCGTCGTCGAGAAAGGCTCGATCTTCGCCGGCCTGCACTCGACCGAGGTGGTCTGGATGAGCCACGGCGACCGCGCCACGAAGCTGCCGCGCGGCTTCACGGCGATCGGCGAGACGGCCAACGCCCCGTACGCGGCCGTATGCGACGCAACCGGAAAGCTCTTCGGCCTGCAGTTCCACCCCGAGGTCGTCCACACGCCGAACGGCAACACGATCCTCCAGAACTTCCTCTACACGGTCTGCGGCTGCACGGGCGACTGGACGATGGGCTCGTTCCTCGACGCGGCGAAGGCCGACATCCGCGCGCAGGTCGGCTCGGACCATGTCGTCCTCGGCCTGAGCGGCGGCGTGGACTCGTCGGTGGCCACCATGCTGCTGCACGAGGCGATCGGCGACCAGCTCACGTGCCTCTTTGTGGACAACGGCCTCCTACGCAAGAACGAGCGCGAACAAGTCCAGGAGCGGTTCGCCAAGCACTTCGGCATCCACCTCCATGTCGAGGACGCGAGCCGGGCGTTTCTCGACACGCTGGCCGGCGTGGTCGACCCCGAGGCGAAACGCCGCATCATCGGCGAGCAGTTCATCCGCGCCTACGAGCGCGCGTGCACGCACGTAGGTGACGCGAAGTACCTCGTCCTGGGCACCCTCTACCCCGACCGGATCGAGAGCCGCTCACCGCGCGGCGGTCCGTCGGCGACGATCAAGACGCACCACAACGTCGGCGGCCTGCCCGAGGACCTCGGCTTCGAGCTCATCGAGCCGCTGCGCGACCTGTTCAAGGACGAGGTGCGCCGGCTCGGCATCGAGCTCGGCCTGCCCGACGAGACCGTCTGGCGCCACCCGTTCCCGGGACCCGGCCTCGCCGTGCGCATCGTCGGGGAAGTGACCGAGGAGCGGACCGAGCTGCTGCGCGAGGCCGACTGGCGATTCCTCGACGAGCTGACGAAGGCCGGCTACTACCGCAAGGTGGCCCAGGCGTTCGTCGTGCTCTTGCCCGTCAAGTCCGTCGGCGTCATGGGCGACGGCCGCACCTACGAGAACGTCGCCGCCGTCCGCGCCGTCACCACCACCGACTTCATGACCGCCGACTGGGCCCAGCTCCCCTACGACCTGCTCGCGCGCATCTCGAACCGCATCATCAACGAGGTGCGCGGCATCAACCGCGTCGTCTACGACGTCTCCTCCAAACCCCCCTCCACCATCGAGTGGGAGTGAGAGGAACGCAGGCGGGCTAGAGGGCTAGAACTCGATCTTCCATACCCAGTCGCGGCCTGCGTCTTGATCCAGCGTCCTGTCCAATTCGTGCTGGCCCCCGTCGTCAATGAGGTTCGTGTCGACAGAGTAGATGATCCGCTTCTCCTTCGAGTACTTGAGCGGCTGGCCGTCGAAGGCATCGAGAGGGACAGACTCGAAGTACGCTGGCACGAGCTCGTCAAGCGCGTCGGGCAGGTCACCGCGTTCGAGCTGATGACACCTCAGCGCGATCAGCATCTGCATCGCGCTGATCGAGCTGTCCGCGCGCGCCTTCACCGCGGCCACGTGCCTGAGTGACCGCGTCAGCATGGCGTGCAGAATCACCCCGCAGGAGTTGCCGTCGAAGGCGAGCTTCAGCCTCTCATCGCGGGTCTCCGGCATCTCCCACGGCGCATATGGTTCGATGTCGGCGTAGAACCTGGGTGCGTTCCTTATGAAAAGCCGCATGGTGCTGGCGAACAGCCGCTTCGTGCGGTTTGGCTTGAGGGTGAACGTGTTTCGCGCCCGTATGAGGAAGGCCCTGACGCCCGAGTGCTGGCACGACTCGCCGGTCTCGGCTTCAAACGACATGCTACCGAACGTCCTGCGGCCAGCGGCGAAGTCGTCGACAAGCCGAGCCTGGACAGCGTATTCGGTCTTGTGGGCGTTGATCAGTCCTCGCTCGCTCGGGCGGTAGTCGCCGAGCTCGGCTATGTACGGCTTCAGCTGGTCGGCCGTTAGGCTCGTCCGAGGCAAGATGCTCTCGATCTGCCCCTTAGCAAGGCCGGTCACACTGACACCGACCAAGTAGGTGACCACGCAATTCGCGCTGTCCTGGATTCTGTGGCCGAATCGCAACCCAACCATGACCTGGTCAAAGGCTTCGTTCTCCTTGCCTTGGCGCAGAAGCTGTTCGGCACGAATCGCGCCGAGGCGCGCCATGTCCCTGCACGGCGAAAGATAGGGCAGACGCGTGTCAAACCCCGTGACCTCAGGGAACTGACACCGCGCGCACTGCGCGGCTTGTGCCATCAGCTCGAGTGCTTTCTCGTTGCGCCCCAGGACCTCGGCGGCCAATGCCTCATCCCACTGGTCAGGCTCGATGAGATCCCGGATTCGCTCCTTCTCATCGTAGTCCTCGGGAAGGTTGAGAGCGTCGACGGCCTGCTTGATGTAGGTGAACGCGTTCTCCTCGTCAGGGATCGTCTCTCTGATCAGGCGGAGGTCGGCGTCGTCCGGCGGCGCGTCATCCCGCGAGTACCACGCGAAGGCCGCGGCGATCATCACCAGCACGACGGCAACGATCAACAGTGGCACGCGCCATCGTTTCTTCCTCACGTGCCCCGTTGCGTCCACAGAGCCCCCTCCTAGAACGCGACCTTGTAGATGAAGTCGTAGCCGTCGGCGTCTATGCCTTCCTTGTCGTCCCTGGTGATGCCGCCGTTGTCGGTCAGGTCGGTGCCGACGGCGTACACGACGCGCTTCTCCTTCGAGTACTTCATCGGCGTGCCGTCGAAGTCGTCGAGCGGGACAGACGCCAGGTACTCGGGTGCAAGCTCGTCGAGCGTCTCCGGTAGCTCCCCGTGCTCGAGCTGGCAGCACTTGAGCGCAACCAGGACCTGTGCCGCGGCAATAGAGCAGTTCTCGCGACACTTCCTGGCGTGCACGCCTTTCAGCGCCGGCATGATCATGCGGTAGAGGGACCTGCCCACAAAGTTGCCTGAAAGAATCGCTCTGATCGTCCACCCGGTGCCTGTGTCCTGTTCGAACTCGGGAAGCGTCGCGGCGGCATGGGTTTCCTGAGTGCTTGCGATCAGGAGGCGGATCGCCTCGGCCATGCGCCGCTTCGTCCTGTTCGGCTTGAGGAACACTGGGCCCAGCCCCGCGAATGATCGGTCGTCGGGATCATCGACCGAGTACTTCCCGGAGGCCATGTCATCAATGGTGTTCGCCGCGATCATGTACTCGACCCTGAACGCGTCGGCAAGCCCATCTTCGTTGGCGCGGTAGCGGTCCAACTGCTGGACGTACGGGAGCAGGTCGTCCGCACCCAGTGTGCACCGGCTGACGATGCTGACAAACTCGTGCCGCCCGATCTTCTTGATCGCGATCCCCACCAAGTAGGAGACGATGCAGCTCCGGCCATGCTCGACGGTGTGCCCGAAACGCATGACGCGCATCGCTTGGTCGAGGGCCTGGCGCTCCTGGCCTGCCTGGAAGAGCTGCTCAGCTCGGATCGCGCCAAGCTGGGCGACGTTCCGCCACGGGGCGAGATAGGGCAGCAAGTCATCATAACGGCGCACCTCCGGGAGCTGGCAGCGCGGGCACGCAAGCCCCTGCTCAATCAGCTCCAGCACGCCCTCGTTTTGCGCCAGAACGTCGGCCGCCAAGGCATCGTCCCAGTCCTTGCCCGTCTCCAGATCGCGAAGACGGCGTTTGCCGGCCCCACTTGTCGTCCACAGCAGCTCTTGGCCCGCGCGGTCGAAGTAGGTGAACGCGTTCTCGTCAGCAGGGATATCGTCGAAGGTGATTCGCAGGTCGGCGTCGTCCGGAGCAGGCGCGTCGACAAAGAGCCAGATGCCGAGCAAGACGACGATGACGACGACAACGCCGGTGATGACCAAGCGCTTCAGGGTTTGCCTCCTCATGGCTCCTTCTCCCTTCTGGCGCGGCGGCTGGTGGCTCCAGTGAACGAGCCGCGATGTGCCACCACCTGCAGTTCTCATACCCCGCCGAAGCGGGTTGGTCAAGACGAGGTGCAGGCAGCGGGGAATCTCCTTGGCCGGGCGGAGGCGGCGGCTTACACTCGGCGCGAAGCGGCACGGGCCGCAGGCGAGCCTGTCTGGCCCGCGGAGCATGCGCGGGCGTTGAGATACTGCCGGGGGATGCGGCGTCGGTGTTTGTCCATCTGCACAACCACAGCGAGTACAGCCTGCTCGACGGCGCATGCCGCCTCGCCGAGCTCGCACGGCGCGCGGCCGAGGAGAAGATGCCGGCCGTGGCGCTCACCGACCACGGCAACCTGCACGGCGCCGTCGAGTTCTACCAGGCCTGCCGCAAGGCGAAGATCAAGCCGATCATCGGCATCGAGGCGTACGTCGCGCCCGAGGGCCGCACGGTCAAGCGCGCCCGCGGCATCCGGGAGGCCGGCCACCACCTCGTGCTGCTCGCCGAGAACAACGCCGGCTACGGCAACCTGCTCAAGCTCGCCACGATCGGCCACCTCGAGGGCTTTTACTACAGGCCGCGGATCGACAAGGAGTGCCTGGCCGAGCACCACGACGGCCTCATCTGCCTCACGGCGTGCCTCAAGGGCGAGATCCCCTCGCTCGTGCTCGCCGAACGCTACGACGAGGCCAAGGCCGTGCTCGAGTTCTTCAAGGAGCTGTTCGGCCACGAGAACGTGTTCGTCGAGCTCCAGAACCACGGCATCGACGACGAGGCGCGCGCGATGCCCGTGCTCGCCCGGCTCGCCGAGCAGGTCGGGCTCGGCACCGTCGTCACCAACGACATCCACTTCACCGCGCGCGACGACGCGCTCATGCACGACTGCCTCCTGTGCCTCCAGACCCAGTCGGTGCTGAGCGACGTGAACCGGATGAAGTTCCAGACGCCCGAGTTCTACTTCAAGACCGAGGCCGAGATGCGCGCGCTGTTCCCGGACAACGGCGACGCGCTCGACGCCACCGTCGGCATCGCCGAGCGCTGCCACGTCGAGCTCGACCTCAAGACCCGCCACTACCCCGTCTTCAAACCCGACGAGGATTCAGGGCGGGTCGCCCCCGGCCCGCCGTCAGTCGATCTCACGGCGTACCTCCGGACGCTGTGCGAGCGCGGCCTGCGCGAACGCTTCGGCGCCACAAAGCCCCCGGCCGAATACGTCACGCAGATGGACTACGAGCTCGACGTGATCGACAAGCGCGGGCTCACCAGCTACATCCTGATCGTCTGGGACTTCATCCGCTACGCGCGCGAGCACGGCATCCCCGTCGGGCCGGGCCGCGGCTCGGCTACGGGAAGCCTCGTGTGCTATCTGACCGGGATCACCGACATCGACCCGATCCGCTACAAGCTCGTCTTCGAGCGCTTCACCAGCCTCGAGCGGCCCACGTTCCCCGACATCGACGTGGACCTCTGCATGGAGCGGCGCGGCGAGGTCATCGACTACGTGCGCCGCAAGTACGGCGAGGACCACGTCGCGCAGATCATCACGTTCGGCACGCTCGGCGCGAAAGCCTCTATCCGCGACATCGGCCGCGTGCTCGGCCACTCGTACAGCGACGTGGACCGCATCGCCCGCCTCGTGCCCGGCGGCCCCGGCGTCACCCTCGACCGCGCCCTCAAGCAGGAGCCCGAGCTCCACCGGCTCTACGAGACCGACGAGATGACGCGCCAGATCATCGACATCGCCAAGCGCGTCGAGGGCCTCGCCCGCAACGCCTCGACGCACGCGGCCGGCCTCGTCATCTCGTCCGAGCCGCTCACCGACATCGTGCCGCTGTGCCACGGCGGCGGCGACGAGGTGGTCACCCAGTTCGCCATGAAGCCGGTCGAGGACGTCGGGCTGCTCAAGATGGATTTCCTGGGGCTCAAGACGCTCACCGTCATCCACGACGCCGTCGACATCATCGAGCAGACCCAGGGCACCCGGCTCGACATCCGCAACGCGCCGCTCGACGACGCCCCAACCCTCGAACTGCTCAACCGCGCCGACACCGGCGGCCTGTTCCAGCTCGAGAGCAGTGGCATGACCGACCTGGCGCGCAACATCGGCATCGACCGGTTCGAGGACATCGTGGCCATGATCGCCCTGTTCCGACCCGGGCCGATGGAGATGATCCCCGAATACATCGCGCGCAAGAAAGACCCGGCCAAGGTCAAGTACGCCCACCCGCTGCTCGAGCCGGTGCTCGCCGAGACCTACGGCATCTTCGTCTACCAGGAGCAGGTGATGCAGGCGGCCAACGTGCTGGCCGGCTACTCGCTCGGCGAGGCCGACATCCTCCGCAGCGCCATGGGCAAGAAGAAGCATAAAGAGATGAAGGCCCAGCGCGACCGGTTCCTCGCCGGCGCCAAAGAGAAGAAGATCCACAGGAAAACGGCCGAGAAGGTCTTTGGGGAAATGGAGCGCTTCGCCGGCTACGGCTTCAACAAGAGCCATGCCGCCGCGTACGCCATGATCGTCTACCAGACCGCCTTCCTCAAGGCCAACTCCCCGCGCGAGTACATGGCCGCGCTGCTCTCGAACGAGATGGGCAACACCGACAAGATCAGCCGCATCATCGCCGAGTGCGACGCGCACGGCATCCGCATCCTGCCGCCCGACATCAACGAGTCGTACGCCAAGTTCACCGTCGTCGTGGAAGGCATCCGCTTCGGCCTCGCCGCGATCCGCAACGTCGGCGCCGGCGCCGTCGAGCACATCCTCGAGCGCCGCCGCGCCCACGGCCCCTACACAAACCTCGACGACTTCGCCGGCGACGTCGATCCGCGCGTCGTCAACCGCAAACTGCTCGAGAGCCTCGTGCACGCCGGCGCGTTCGACTCGCTCGGCTGGAACCGCGCCCAGCTCATCCACGCGCTGCCCCAGGCCCTCGACGGCGCCGCACGCCGCCACGCCGACCGCCTCAGCGGCCAGGTCGGCCTGTTCGACTCGCTCGCCGCAGGCGAGGCGCTCGCCGCGCTCCACACGACGCCGCCCGACGCCGAGGAGTTCCCACTGCGCGAACGGCTCGCGCGCGAAAAGGAGCTGCTCGGCTTCTACGTGACCGGCCACCCGCTCAGCGACTACCGCGAGCTGATCGAGCAGCTCGACTGCGCCGCGCTCGCCGAGCTCGGCACCGTCGAGAACAGGACGCGGGTGAAGGTGGCCGCCATCATCGCCGGCGTGCGCAACCGGCTCACGCGCAAGACGAACGAACGGATGGCCGTCCTCGAGCTCGACGACGGACGCGACACGATCGAGGCGGTCGTCTTCCCCCGCTCGTATCGCCAGTGCGGCTCGGTCATCGAAAAGGACCTGCCCGTGCTCGCCGTCGCGAGCGTCGATCGCCGCGACGAGCGGCCCAAGCTCATCGTCGATGCCCTGGTCCCCCTCGATCAAGCCGAGCGCGACGGCGTCGAGGCCATCGACCGCCTCATCGCCGGCCAGGTCGCCGCCCAGCCCGCGAACGGCCCTCGCCGCTACCGCTCGGGCAACGGCCCGGCCGCTCCCGCCCAGGATGGGCCCAAGGCGCTGCGCGTGACCATCGACCGCCAGGCCGCCACCAGCGAAACGCTCGAGCAGCTCAGCGCCCTCGCCGCAGGCGCCCCCGGCGATCTGCCCCTCGTGCTGGCATTCACCGAAGGCCGGGAGGCGACCGCGTCGGCCTGCGTCCGCACCGCCACGCGCGTTCGGCCACACGACGCACTCATGCAGGGGATTGCCGAAATACCCGCCGTCGTCGCCGTCGAGAAGACGCTGTCGGAACTGCCGTAGATGCCAAGCAGGAGCAACTGGAACGAAGGCTTCGGGATCGGGGGGCCTCTCGTCGGCAGATGCGTCAGAATGAGGAGATGATGCGGGCCGCTTGCGCGAGCGTTCCCCCGCATTGACGCAGCCAAGCCGGAGGCTCAGCGGTGGCGAAGGACAGCCACGCGGTGTCCGAACCTCGGCGTCCTCCATGCTGCGGCGTGTGACCTATGACGTGTCGGCGAAGCACAGACTTCGAGATCACCCAGCAATGGGCAGTGAAAGGGGATAGGCCGAGGCAGATTCCATGGTCGTAGTTCTGTTTTCGAAACTGCTGGAACTTGTACACGCCGCTCTTCCAGAGAGTCGAGAGCTTGATCTCCACTCTCTTACCCTGGATGATGCGGTCCGCCTCGGAATCAGGGCTACGCACGACATCAAACCCCTTCGCCGCGCACCACCCTGCGACCAACTGCTCGCCGACCTTCCCCTTCTGCCGGGACGGCTTCGTCCTGATCCATGCGAAGGGGCTATTGCGCCATCTCTCCTGATCTTCAGGGTCATCGTAGTCGGCGCGCAGAGTGCCGGCAATGCCCACAAGGATCTGGACGTCCCGGTCAGTGATTGTGGAAGTCATGCGACACCGCCGTCTGCTGTGGCACTAAACAGGCCTCGCTGGTTCGCAGGGGCTCTAAATGGTCTCGGATCGAATCCGACGAACTCAACATCATCGACATTCGAGAACCGGTGAGCCATGACGCGCAGGGCTTCCTCGTTGTTGTCCACAAGGATGAATCGCCGCCCTAGGCGGAACGCGACCTCTCCAACCGTCCCGCTTCCCGCGAAGCAGTCCATCACCACATCGTTCCGATTGGATGACGCAGCGATGATGCGTTTGATTATCCCGACGGGTTTTTGCGTGGGATAACCCGTCTTCTCCTTGCCCGTTGGGCTCACGATCGTGTGCCACCACGTGTCGGTGGGCAGCTTGCCGTTGGCCGCCTTCTCACGGCCTACAAGGCCTGGGGCCATGTACGGGATGCGCTCGATCTCGTCGACGTTGAAGACGTAGTTCGACGGATCCTTCACGTAGACGAGAATGTTGTCGTGCTTGGGGGGCCACTTCTTTTTCGTTCTCGCGCCGTAGTCATAGGCCCAGATGATTTCGTTGAGAAAAGACTCACGCCCGAAGATCTGGTCCAACAACACCTTGCAGTAATGGACCTCTCTGTAATCGATGTGGAAGTACAGGGTGCCGTTGGCACGAAGCACGCGGTAGGCCTCGATCAGCCGCGGCTCGAGGAATGCCAGATAGTCCTCGAAGAAGTCGTGGAAGGCCTTCGTGCCGAGCTTCCGCGTCTCGTATCGCCGACCCTTGAACCCCGTGCGGTCACCGCGGAGCGAGCGCACGGTACTGATCTGCGTACGAGCCTGCACCTTCCCCGTGTTGAAGGGCGGGTCGATGTAGATCAAGGCGACACTCTCGTCCGCCATCTCACGCAGAACGGGGATGTTGTCCCCGAAGTACACTGTGCCAACCGACATGGGCGCGTCCTTCTCTGCAGCGACACGATACCATGCCCCTAAGGGCCGTTCAAGGTGCCACATGGGTGAGCACGCGCCGCAATAGCTCCACTCTGAGTCGATCCAGAGAACACCGGGCTCCATCCATGGCCATGCCCCTGGCTTCGTGCGCTACGAATCATCAGGCACAACTGGAGAACGGGGTCCCCGTGTCGCCAGGGCTGGATCGTCGCTACTCAGTGCGGGGGCGAAATTTCCGTGGATTTGCCCTTGACCGCTGTTGCGCCGAGGGCTAGCTTAATATGAGTTGGTGTAGGGAATTCACCATTCAACGCTAGGTTGGGAGCCTCCAGCCGGACCTGCCGGCGGCAGGCAAGCCTGCTTGCCCCAGGCACGTACAACGCCGGAGGCCGTGGACGGCGCGCGGTGAAAGATCTCAAGCTCGAACAGGAACTCGCCCTGCTGCGATCGCTCATGAGCGAGGCAAAGGCGCTGCGCGACATCGTCCAGGCCACGCTCATGACCGAGGTGGTCGTGCCCGAGCACGAGAGCCGCTTCGAGTCGCTGCGCGAAGGCCTGCCGCAGCTTTCCAGGCAGTTCCAGCAGGCGGTCGGGCTGCCGGAGGACGACGCAGCCGAGGAGCTCTTTGAGAAGATCACCGACCTGCCCTCGAGCATCCGCCTGACCGACCTGGAGAAACGGAAGCTCTACGACCGGTGGCACCGCTACTACATGAGCCTCTACGCCGTGCAGGGCCGGCTCAAGCTGCGCAGGGAACGGGTCGATGCGCTCAACCCGGCGACGCTCGTCCTCAAGCGCTTCCTGCTGAACCCGTTCGTGCTGCTGATCGTCATCGGCGCCGTGGTGCTGCTGGTTCTGGCCCTCGTGTAGGGCCATTGCGCACAGGAAGCTGCAAATCAAACGGGGAGCTGCTCGCGCAGGAGCGCGAGGCGGCGGCTCGGAAGCCGTTCGCTAACAGAAGGATCGTCGGCTATGAGTGAAACGATCACCAAACGCGACATCGTCATCAAGGTCCAGAAAGATCTCGGGCCGCGGATGACCCAGCTCGAGGTCAAGGAGGTCGTGCAGCGAGTGCTCGACATGGTTATCGACTCGCTCGCCGCCGGCCGCACCGTCGAGCTGCGCAACTTCGGCATCTTCAAGCCGGTCAAGCGCAAGGCGCGCATCGGCCGCAACCCGAACAACCCCAGCGTCGAGGTTCGCATCCCGGAGAAGTGGGTGGCCGATTTCAAGCCCGGCCGCATCATGAAGATGCGCGTCTCCGAGCTCGAGAAGAGACCCGCCTAAGGCGGCCATGCCGATCCAGCAGGCGCGGCACTCACGCACGCGCCTGCGGCACCCAGGCTCGCGTTGGGCCGCGCAGCACCTGCGCCCCCGTCACGGCGTGCCGTACCGAGATGAGCTCCCCCCAAGACACACCCCCGGCCCCGCCCGCAGCAGCCCGCTCTTTCAGCGGCTCGAACGCGGTCGGAGCCGGAGAACGACCGGATTGCCCTCGTACGGCTCGGCTTGACGGATGCAGTTGGTGAGATACGCCAGGTAGGTTGACTTGGCGAGCTTCGGGTCGTTGACGAACAGCAGGAAGGTCGGCGGGTTCACCCTCGTCTGCGTCGCGTAGAAGATCTTGAGCCGCCTGTTGCGCACCACGGGCGGCTGGTAGCCGCGCACGGCCTTCTCGATCACCCCGTTGAGCCGGCCCGTGGCGATGCGCATCGCGCCCGCCTCGAACACCTTGCGCGCGCGGCCGAGTGCGCGGCCCACGTTCGTGCCCTTTGTCGCCACGGTGTAGAGGACGGGGCAGTGCTTAAGGAATCGGAGCCGATCGTAGAGCTGGGGCGTGTATTCCTTCTGGCGCACGCCGGCGCTTCGCGCCGCTTGGACGAAGCCTTTGGCTTCGTCGCGTACGCCGCGCCTGGGCGCGGCGACGAGGTCCCACTTGTTGACCGCGATCACGCACCCCTTCGCGTGCTGCTCGACCATATGGGCGATCTTGGCGTCCGTCGTCGTCACCCCGGCCGACGCGTCGATCATCAGGATCGTCACGTCGCAGCGGCGGATCGCCTCCTCGCTGCGGATCGCGCCGTACTTCTCGACGGCGACCCGCGTGCTCTTCTTTCGCTTGATCCCCGCCGTGTCGATCAGCACGAACCGTTCGCCGTGCGGTCCGCGGTAGGCGACGTCGACGGCGTCACGCGTCGTGCCGGGCGAGGCATCCACCACGAGGCGCTCCTCGCGCAGCAGCGAATTGACGAAGCTCGACTTGCCCACGTTCGGCTTGCCCACGATGGCGACGCGCACCCCCGGCCCTTCGCCGCCCGGCTCGGCCCCGGCCGGCAGCCGCCGCACCACTTCGTCGAGCAGCGCGCCCAGGCGCAGCCCGTGCAGCGCGCTGACGCCGTAGACGTCGCCGAAGCCGAGGCGCGCGAACTCGTGCCGGAGCTCGTGCTGCCGCTCGTTGTCGCACTTGTTGGCGACGCAGACGACCCGCGACGCCGCCGGCCGCAGCAGCGCGGCGACCTCCTCGTCGAGCGGCGTGATCCCGTCCCGCACGTCGCACACCAGCAGCACGACGTCCGATTCGGCGATCGCCACTTCGGCCTGCAGCCGCACCTGCTCGACGAGCGGCTCGTCCGGCGCGGGCATAATCCCGCCCGTGTCGGTCAGCGCGAAGCGCACGCCCTGCCACTCGGCCTCGGCGCCGATCCGGTCGCGTGTGATCCCGGCCACCTGGTCGACAATCGCCACACGCCGCCCGACAAGCCGGTTGAACAACGCCGACTTGCCGACGTTCGGCCGGCCCACGATGGCCACTCGTCCCGCCATGCCGTCGTCCTCGTCGAGGTCAGTGACATGAGTATAGCGATCGCCGCGGCGCGGAGGCAACCGTCGCCCTGCGGCCAGGTGGAAAGGAGAACGAAGAGCTCGAGAAGACTACATGCCCGGCGGCCGCGTCGTCGGCAAGTCCTCGGGCAAGTACCGGCGGGGGTTCACCGCCACCCCGTCGATCCGAACCTCGTAGTGCAGGTGCGCGCCCGTGACCATGCCCGTCTCGCCCGACAGCGCGATCTTCTCACCCCGGACAACGTGGTCGCCCACGTCGACGAGCAACTCGGACAGGTGCGCGTAGCGGGTCTGCATGCCGTTCTCGTGGTCCAGGTAGATCACGTTGCCGTAGCCGCTCTTCCAGCCGGCGAACGTCACCACGCCACGAGCACTCGCCCGCACGGGCGTCCCGGTGTCGACGGCGAGATCGATCCCGTAGTGCGGGCGCCGCTCGCCGGTGACCGGATGGATGCGCCGCAGCGAGAACTCCGACGAGACCCAGCCGCGCTCGAGCGACACCGGCAGGCCCCACGGGATCCGCTCGTAGCGCTCAACCAGGTCCGGGATGCGACCGAGCACGCTCGCGGGCACGCCGCCGACCCGGTTGACCAACGACGGCAGCGGCTCGCTTCCGGGCTCGAGCAGGTACAGGCTGACCGGCTCATCCGCCGGCGCCTCGAGCGGCCCGAGACGGGACCCGCTCGCCACGGCGCCGCTCGGGCCCGTGGCCACGACGAGCGCGACCACCTCGGCGACGACAATGGTGCTCAGCACCCCGACCGCCCAGAGCCTGAGGCGCTGTGCGCCGCGCGAGACGCTCCGCCATCGGTATGGCCGCGCCACCTTCAACACCCGAGCCGCGCGTCGGTTCGTCGCCTGATTGCCGGACGTATCGGGCTGCATTCCCTCTCCGTCGTCTCCGTCAGATACGCAGGGCGCTCAGCCTTGCCTTCTCCAGCGGCCGCGCCTCGGTGCGCTCCACGTGGCCTCCACCTCCAGCGGCATAATAGCGAACTTGGCTGGACGAGGCACCACTCAGTTTCGAATGCGAGACGCACAGCGCCGCGGCCAGGTTCCCGTCATCCTGGCCGCGCGAGTCGCAGAGCATGACGACGGGGCCGAGCGTGTCGTTGCGCTCGAACAGCACGTCGCCCTGCTGCGCCATTGACGCGAGCCGGTCATTTTCGTGCTCGTCGCGGCTCACGATCACCTTGGCCCCGCTCGGCAGCCGGTAATGGCGGCCGACCTTGAGCAGCTCGAAGTCGCGCTCGGTCGCGCCGGGCTTGTGTTCGATCAGCTCGCGCACCTTCCTGGCGAACCCATCGTACGTGAGCAGGCAGCCGCCGGCCGCATCGGGGTAGTCGGTCAGGCCGAGCCGAGCCGCGAGCTCGATCTGCGGCTTGCGCGACCGGCCGCTGAAGCCGTAGAGCCCGTCGCGGTCGACCCAGCCCTTCTGCTCGGCCACGGTCGGCGGCAGCAGCGCAGCCGACAGCGGGCGCAGCACGATCCCCCTGACGCCGGCCTCGCGCTCGATCAGGTGCAGCGTGTCCCGACGCTGGCTCATCGGGCGCTGGCCCACCACCTCGCCGGTCACCAGGAAATGTGCGCCGAGCTCCTCCATTCGCCGCTCGGCGAGCCGGAACTGGGCGATCCGGCAGTCGATGCACGGATTCATGTGCTTGCCGTGGCCGTGCGGCGGCTCCTTGACCAGCGGGATCAGCTCGTCGCTGAACGCGACCACCTCGAGCGGGATGCCCAACGCCCGGCACGCCTTCGCAGCCTCGGACGTGCTCGATTCCCCCGAAGGCCCGTGGCAGAAGACCGAGACGAAGTTCAGCCCGACAACCCGCACGCCGTGCTCGAGCACGACGCGCGCCGCAAGCCGGCTGTCGAGCCCGCCGCTCATCAGCGCGACCGCCGTGACCGGGCGCCCGTTCTCGTCAAGCCGCTCAGCCATGTGCCACCATAAAGGCACGGGGAACGAGCCGACCTGCCCGGCCTTGGCTCACTCCCCTCCTAGCGCGCCCTCGGATGTGCGTCCCCAAGAACCTCGTCCATGCTGCCGCTGCGGTAGCCCCGGCAGTCGAGCGTGACATAGTGGTAGCCGATCTCGCCGAGCCCGCGAACAACCTGCTCCCGCACCGGCTTCGACGCGAGCCGCTCGATCTCGTCCGGGGCCACCTCGATGCGGGCCACCTCGCCGTGATGGCGAACGCGCACCTGCGCGAAGCCGAGGCCCTTCACGAACTCCTCGGCCGCGTCGATCATGCGGAGCTTCGCCGGCGTGATCGCCTCGCCGTACGGGATGCGCGACGCAAGGCAAGCGCCGGACGGCAGGTCCGACGTCGGCAGCCCGAGCCGCTTCGACAGCGCGCGCACCTCGGCCTTGGTCAGCCCCGTCTCCATAAGCGGGCTCACGACGCCGAGCTCGCGCGCGGCCTTGAGCCCGGGCCGGTGCTCGCCGGGGTCGTCGGCGTGGGCGCCGTCGGCGACGTGCGCCAGCCCCTCGGCTCCCGCGATCTCGAGCAGCCGGCCGTACAGCGCACGCTTGCACAGGTAACAGCGTTCCGGCGGGTTCTCGGAGAACCCCTCGACGGCCAGCATGTCGACCTCCACCCGAAGGTGGCGAACACCGAGGGCAGCCGCAAGCGCCTCGGCCTCAGCGGCCTCGCGCTCGGGATAGATCGGCCCGACCGCCGTGCCGGCCAGGAGCCGGTCGCCGAGCACCTCGTGGGCCACCTTCACGAGCAGCGCGCTGTCGACGCCGCCGGAACAGGCGGCCAGCAGCGAGCCATAGCCGTCGATCAGCCCCCGCAGCCGCTCGTGCTTCGCGATAAGCTCGTCAGTCGTCATGTCATCTCTCGACCGGGCCCGGAGCGCATTCCTGCAACCTACGCCCTACAATACCATCCAGCTCCGGCGGGTTCCACCAGAGAGCGGGCCACCCTCGACACGGTCGCCGTGCCGAGAGCAGCCCGAGCCGATAGCGCACAGATGCGCGCGGGAAGGCGCTAGCGGGTCTTTGAGCGGATGTACGTTATGTCCTTCTGAAGCTTCTCCTGGTCTTGCGACAGGGTGTTGAGCTTGTCCAGGATCAGCTTCTGGTTGACGAGCACCGTGTCGAGCTTCGTCTCGAGCGCCTCGATGGCGTTCTGCTGATCGAACGGCGCCTTCTCGATCTCTTCGGTCTCCATGCCGGCGCCCTTCGTCATCGACCCGGTGCCGGGCGCGAAGGCAGACGTAACGACCAGCACCATGAGCGCGGCCATCATGCAGATGGCGATCCGCTTGTCCATCGCTCTGTCCCCTCTGTGGTATTCGTTTGAACCCATCAACGTTGCGTGCTGTGCCGACCACCGCTCGCGGCCGCGATGCGCTACTCGACCGTCACGCTCTTGGCGAGGTTGCGCGGCTTATCGATGTCGCAGCCCCGCTTGCGCGCGATGTAGTAGGCAAGGAGCTGGAGCGGGATCGCGTTGACCAGCGGCGAGAGCTCCTCGCGCACCTCGGGCACGGTGATCACCTCGTCGCTGATCGTCTTGATGTGGTCGTCGCCCTCGGTCGCGATCGCCACAATGGTGCCGTTGCGCGCGCCGACCTGCTCGATGTTTGTGACCATCTTCTCGTACGTGCTGCCCTTCGTGCAGATGGCGAACACGGGGAAGCGGGCCTGGATCAGGGCGATCGGCCCATGCTTCATCTCGCCCGCCGCGTACCCCTCGCAGTGCATGTACGAGATCTCCTTGTTCTTGAGCGCGCCCTCGAGCGCCGACGGGAAGTTGAAGCCGCGGCCAAGGTAGAGCGAGCTCCGGGCGTCGTAGACCCGGTCCGCGACACGCTTGATCGGCTCGACGTCGGCCAGCACGCGCTCGATCACGTCCGGCACGGTGAGCAGCTCGCGCATGAAAACGTTGTAGTCGTCGTCGCTGATCTCGCCGCGCACGCGCGCCACATACAGCGCGAAGACGTACATCACGGCGATCTGGCTCGTGTACGCCTTCGTCGAGGCGACGCCGATCTCCGGGCCCGCCTGCGTGTAGAGCACATGGTCGCTCGCTCGCGCGATCGTGCTCTCGCGCACGTTGATGATCCCGAGCACGGGCGCGCCCATCTCCCTGGCAATCCGGACGCTGCCCAGCGTGTCGTACGTTTCCCCGGACTGCGAGATCGCGAGCACCATCCGGCGCGGGTTGAGCTTGGGGCGCCGGTAGCGGAACTCGCTCGCCCAGTCGGTGTGCACGTCGAGCCCGCAGAGCTCGTTCGCCAGGTAGGTGCCGACCATGCCCGCGTGCAGCGCCGTGCCGCACGAAACGATCGAGATGTCGGTGAGCGACCGGAGCAGCTCGGCCGTGAGCGGCTTGCCCTCGACGCACAGCTCGCCCGTCTTCGGGTCGATCACGCTGCCGAGCGTGCGCCGCAGCGCCGCCGGCTGCTCGTAGATCTCCTTGAGCATGAAGGTCTCGTAGCCGCCCTTCTCGGCCTCCTCGGCCGACCACGTGACCTCCGAGATCGTGCTCTCGAGCGGCGCCCCGTCCAGATCGGTCTTTGTGAAACCGTCGCGCGTAATCTCGAGCAGCTCCTCGTCGTTCAGGTACAGCACGCGCCGCGTGTACGGGATCATGGACGCCGCGTCGCTCGAGACGAAGTACTCACCGTCGCCGATGCCGAGCAACAGCGGCGCGCCCGACCGCGCGGCCACGAGCCGGTCCGGCTCCTTCTCGTGCAGAATGCAGAGCGCGTAGGCGCCGCGAACACGTTTGAGCGCCACGCGCGTCGCCTCGATGAGCGTCGCGGCCCCGTTGTGGAACTCGTCCTCGATCAGGTGCGCCAACACCTCGGTGTCCGTCTCCGACAGGAAGCTGTGCCCCTTGAGCCGCAGCGCTTCCTTCAACTCGTTGTAGTTCTCGATGATGCCGTTCTGAACAAGCACGGTCGCGCCGGAGCTGTCGCCGTGCGGGTGCGCGTTCGCGTCGCTCGGCCTGCCGTGCGTGGCCCAGCGCGTGTGGCCGATGCCGACGTGGCCCGGCAGGTGCTCGCCCCTGAGCTCCGCTTCGAGGTTCGATATCCGCCCCAGCTTCTTCGAGACGGCGATCTCGCCCCCCGGCTGCAGCACGGCCACGCCGCACGAGTCGTAGCCGCGATACTCGAGCCGCTTCAGGCCGTCGATCAGGATGTCCTGCGCCTCACGAGCGCCGATGTAGCCGACGATGCCGCACATCCGGTGTCCGTTCTCCTCGTTGCGATTCATTCATACGACGACCGACAAGCCCTACTGCTTACCGACTCCCGCGCGGCGCGGCAAGCACTTCGGTCAGCCGGAAGTCGTGGGCCGCCTCGGCCACACCGAGCATTTCGCGTGCCTGCCCGAGCATGAATATCGAGCCCGTCACCAGGACGAAGCCCCGCTCGCCGCACATCCGGGCCCGCGCCGCCGCGAGCGCCTCGTCGAGCCGGTCGACGACGCGCACCGGCCGGCCGAGCGCATGCCGGCTCGCCGTGTAGAAGAACTCGTCGGCCCAGAGCGCGCGCCTGCTCACCGGCTCGGTGACCATCACCTCGTCGGCGCGCGGCACGAGCGCCCGGCACATCCGGGCCGCCGGCTTGTCCTTGAGCACGCCGATCAGGAGCAGCAACCGCTCGTCGTCGGACAGGAACTCGTCGAGCGTCGCCCCGAGCGCGTCGGCCGCCGACGCGTTCGCCGCCGCGTCGAGAATGAAGCCCGGATCGCCCTCGATCACCTCGAACCGCCCGGGCCAGCGCGCCTGCGGAAACGCCGCGCGCGCCGCTTGCTCGCTCGCCGCGACGCCCGCCTCGGCGAGCACCTCTAAGACGCCGAGCGCGACGGCGCAGTTCCTGGCCTGATGCGCGCCGTGCAGGCCCAGGCGCAGCCCGTCGTAACGCCGCTGCGGCGTGCGCACGGTCAGCGTCTGCCCCTCGCGCGTCGGCTTGCGGTTCTCTATAGTAATGTCGTGCCCGACTTCCGTGAGCGGCGCGTGCCGCTCGGCAGCCACCCGCCGCACCACGTCGATCGCCGCCGGGACCAGCTCGTCGGTCACGACGGGAACGCCGTCCTTGACGATCCCGGCCTTTTCTGCGGCGATTTGCGGGATCGTCTCGCCGAGCCACGCCGTGTGGTCGAGGCCGATGCTCGTGATCGCTGAGACCGCCGCCGGCAGCGCGTTCGTCGCGTCGAGCCGCCCGCCCATGCCGACCTCGAACACGGCCACGTCGCACCCGCGCGCGGCAAACACGTCGGCCGCCATCGCCGTGATCACCTCGAAGAACGTCGGAAAGGTCACATCACTGCGCGTGCCCATCTCCTCGGCGATCGGCAGGACGCGCTCGAGATGCTCGACCACCTCGGCCTCGGTTACGAGCTCTCCATCGATCTGCATCCGCTCGCGAAACGACGAGATATGCGGCGACGTGAACAGCCCGACCGTGTGCCCGGCCGCCTTGAGCGCCGCCGCCACGAGCGCGGCGACCGAGCCCTTGCCGTTCGTCCCGGCGACGTGAACGACCGCGTACCGCTGCTCCGGATGGCCGAGCCGCTCGAGCAAGGTGCGTGTGTTCGCCAGCCCGAGCTTCGTGCCGAACAGCCGGATCCCGTACAGGATGTTGATCGCGTCCCGATACTGCATAGGAATCAGCCACAGATGACACGGATGACACAGATCAGGCGGCGCCAGACGGCAACGTCAGCTTCTCTCAAGCTGGCCGGGCGCCAGCCCGGTCAAGATCAGTGTCGATCTGTGCAATCTGTGGCGCCTATTCCTTGTATTTCAGTCTGTAATCGGCCAGGGCCACGTTCGTGCGCCGCAGCCGGCTCACGAGCGTCTCGGCGATGTTGCGATACACGCGCGAGCCGATCGACGGCAGATGCGCCATGACGTGCTCGAAGTCGCGCTTCGTGATCACGAGCACGGTCGCGTCCTCGACGCACACGGCCGACATCGAACGTGGCAGCGCGTCGATGAGCGCGAACTCGCCGAATATCTCGCCCGCACATACCGCTGCTATCGGTTCGCCGCTCGAAGGACGCGCCGAGTCACGAATCTCGATGGACCCCTTCGTCACCACGTACATCTCGGCGCCCGCGCTCCCCTCGGCGAAGATGGTCTCGCCCGCCTTGAACCGCCGCTCGGTACAGATCCGCCCGATCCGGTCGATGGCCCCCGGGCCGAGCCCCTCGAAGATGCCGATGCGGGACATGACCGCGTCGATCTCGACGCCCTTCTTCTTCTGCACGACGGCGTTGTTGACGATGTCGAACACCGGCTTCGCCTCGTCGATCAGCTCGATCGCGCCGAGGTCGTACTCGCACACGAGCTTCGCCATCTTGACCACGTCGAGCCGCTCGACCGAGTGGAACACCATCGACGGGCAGTAAGCCACCGGCACGTACCCCATCAGGTCGAGCGTCGCCTGGAGCCGCGGCGAGTGCGCGTGCACGTCGATCTCGATGTAGTCGCACCCGTACTGCGTCTCGGCGAGCTCGGTGACGCGCCGCAGCAGGAAGCCCTTGACCGCGTCGTCGAACTCGATCAGCTCGAAGATGCGGCACTTGCGGTCGATATCGTCGACGGCGAACCCGATCGCGCCGACCGGCGTGCCGTGCTCGCGCGCGACGAGGTAGGTGGCGTCGGCCGCTTTGATCTTCAGGTAGCCGTAGTCGAGGTGCATCCCCCCAAACACCTCGGGCTTCGTCACGCGGCCCTGCTCGATGCGCAGCAGGCGGTGCGACCAGTCGTTCTGCAGCTCGACCGCCTCGTACTCGAGGTCGGTCGGATACGGCTCGACCTCCGCCTTGACGATCAGGTCCGGCTCGAGCCCCATGTTCTCGAGCGCACGCGAGCCGAGCGCATGGACCGCCTTGATCACCTGCGGGTTGTTCTTGCGCAGCGTGCGCGCGTTGCCGAAAAGCTGGCCGAAGAACACGACGCTCTCACGACGGCGCAGCACGTACTTCATCGGCTCGAAGCCGATCGGCACGAACCCGAGCCGAGCCATGATCTTCTGCGCGCCCACGTGCACGGCCCGCGCCTCGCCGAAGCCGAACTCGATCCGCTCGCGAATCCCCTCGAGCCGCGCCCCGCCGAGCGCCTCGCCGATCCCCTGGCTGCGGCAGTCGGGATCGACCACGAGCCGCCCGAACTCGCCGAGCAGGTCGTCGTGATCGCCCACGTTGATCATCACGGCCGCCGAGCCGCCCACCCGGCCGTCGAGCTCGGCCACGTTCCAGACGATTCCGTCGTCGTAGATCCCCTTGCGGACCCAGCCCGGCTCGTAGAACTGCTTGAACGGGAAGTCCTCGCCGTAGACCTTCCGGTACAGGGCGATCACGCCGTCGACGTCGCGCTCCTCGATCCGGCGAATCTCGAGCCCCATCCATCAACTCCTATGCGCGAACACCGAAGTCTGCTAGACTCATGACCAATCCGGTGCAGCGGATTCTGTCAGCCGGCCCACGCCGAGTCAAGAGCAAGGACCGGCAACGCTCGACCCGTCGGGGTCGGCGTGAACCCATCACGCGCACGCCTCGCAGGGCGGAACGCACCTGACACATGCACGAACTATCCATCGCAGAGGACCTGCTCGAAATCGTCACCCGGACGGCGGCCGAACACAACCTGACGCGCGTCAGCGGCCTGCGCATCGTCGTCGGCGCGCTCGGCAACGTGATCCCCGACGCGCTCGAGTTCGCCTTCGACGTGGCCGGGCGCGGAACCGTCGCCGAAGGCGCGCGGTTGGAGATCGTAGAGGTCCCGGTCACCGTCCGGTGCAACGCGTGCCAGGCCGAGACCGTCCTCAACGACTTCGCGTTCCTCTGCACCGAGTGCGGCTCGGTCGACGTGACCGTCCTGCGCGGCAAGGAGCTCTACCTCGATTCGATCGAGGGCGACTGACACCTCATCAGGAAGACCGCTGATGGCCAAGATCAAAGTCGTCGAGGGCGTGCTGAAAGCGAACGACGCGATCGCCGAGTCGAACGCGCGCCGGCTCGCCGAGCACGGCGTGCGCGCCTTCAACCTCATCAGCTCGCCCGGCGCCGGCAAGACCACGCTGCTCGAACACACGCTCGAGCACTACACCCGGCCGCGCCGGAACGGCGCGAACCGATTCACCAGCCGCGCCAGCGGCTGGCGAATCGGCGTGATCGAAGGCGACGTCGCCACCTCGCGCGACGCCGAGCGGATCGAGACCTTCGGCGTGCCCGTCGTGCAGATCAACACGCGCGGCGGCTGCCACCTCGACGCGAACATGGTCGCGCGCGCCCTCGACGAGCTACCGCTCGACGAGCTCGACGCGCTGTTTATCGAGAACGTCGGCAACCTCGTGTGCCCCGTGGGCTACCAGCTCGGCGAGGAGGCCGTCGTCGCCGTGCTCTCGATCGCCGAGGGCCAGGACAAGCCAGCCAAGTATCCCGCCCTCTTCCGCCGCGCGGCCGTGATGGTTCTCAACAAGCTCGACCTCGTGCCGCACTGCGACGTGGACGTCGATGCCCTCGTCGAGGAGACACGGAAGGTGAACGCGCAGCTCGAGATCATCCACGCCTCGTGCCGCACGGGCGACGGGCTCGACGCGTGGTACGCCTGGCTCGACAAGCGGCTCGGCACGCGGGAGGCGTGAGCCATGTGCCTGGCGGTTCCAATGCGCGTTGTCTCCGTCGAGGGTGCCACGGGCACCGTCGAGCTCGGCGGCGTCAAGCAGCCGGTCAATTTCACCCTCCTGCCCGACGTCGCGCCCGGCGAGTACGTCATCGTCCACGCCGGCTTCGCCCTCGAACGCCTCGACGAGACCGAGGCCCGGCGCACGATCGAGCTGATCAACGAGCTCACCCCACCGGACGACTCATCAGACGAAGCCCGCTCGTCTCCCTAACGCTCGGCGAGACGCACTGGCCTCGGTGACAGACCCGTGCCATCTGTGCAAATCCGTGGCGAACTCCCCGCCTCGGCCCGGATCCCGTGCGACACCCGCCGCAGCGTCCGCCAGTTCAGAAGCAGCACGGCGCCCACGACGATCATGATGCCGCCCGCGAAGGCGAACGAGAGCTTGAACGACGGCACGAGCCTGTCGAACTGCCCCGCCACCATCGCGCCGACCACGCCCCCCACGGCGCGGAACAGGTACATAAACCCCGCATTGCCGCCCATCCGCGGCTGCGGAAAGATCGAGACGATCAGCACGTTGAAACAGAACACCACGATCACGTCGCCGATCGTGTGGATCATCCGCACGGCGAGCACACCGCCAAACGCGCCCACGTGCGGCGTGACGATGTGCATCGCGCCCGACAGCGCCAGGCCGGCGCCGATCAACGCCACGACGTGCGAATGCCGGTCGAACACCCGCCCGATCAGCAGCATGAGCCCGCCCATCCAAACGCCCAGGACCACGAAGATGCTGCCCACGCCGAGCCCGGGCAGCCCGCGGACCGTGCTGAGGAACACCGGGTAGCTCACCCGCTCCTGGCCGAAATGAACGCCGATCCCGGCAATGGCAAGCACCACCAGCAGCACCTCGCGCCGCTTGATGTCGCCGAGGTACTCGCCCAGGTGGATGCGCAGCGGCGGCGCGTCCTTCAACAGCACGCTGACCGCGAGCAGCACGCCGGCCACACCGCTCACGGCGACGAACAGCACTCGGAACCCGACGCCGGCCACGTGCAGTAGCAGGCTCGCCAGCAGCGGCCCGGCCGAGAAGCCGAACGTGGCCCCCGCAACGAACAGGCCCACACGCCGCCCGCGTCCGAGCGCGTCGAGATCCTTGAACAGGAGCGCCGGCAGCACGATCACCAGGATCGCCTCGCCGGCGCCGCCGACGATCTGCGCGCCGAGCAGCAACCAGAACGTCCGAACCGACGCCAGCGCCCCGCCATACAGCATGAACAGCACGGCGCCGACCTGCACAATGCGCTTCGGCGATACCCGGTCCGACAGGGTCCCGAGCGGCAAAATCAGCAACAGCGTCGTGACGATGTAGGCGCCAACGAGAAACCCGACCTGGCCCGACGACAGCTCAAGCGCGTGCCGCAGGTAGATGGGCAGGTAGACAAACCCCATCCAGTTCGCCGATACGAACAGGAAATTGCAGAAAGCGAACGGCAGGACAACGCGCCAGGGAGTCCGACCATGTACACGCCGCCCGTTGTCCTCGGCCGCGACGCCGTCGGCCGTCATGGCCGCTCCCGGGGCGAGTCGAGGCCAACTCGAGGCGAGTTGATGGCAACCAGCGGCGCCCCACTCGTCGGGTTGGCCAGCACGTTGACCGCCGCGCCGTAGACGTCGCGCACGAGCGCGGGCGTCACCAGCTCGCCCGGCGGGCCGTCGCCGGCGAGCCGCCCGTCCTTGAGCACGAGCAGCCGGCGGCAGTACTCGGCGCACACGTTCACGTCGTGCGAGACGGCCAGCACCGTGAGCCCCCGCTCGCGATTGAGCCGCGCGAGCAGCTCGAAAACCTCCACCTGGTGGTTGATGTCGAGATGCGTCGTCGGCTCATCGAGCAGCAGCAGCTCCGGCTCCTGCGCCAACGCCCGCGCGATCACGACGCGCTGCCGCTCGCCGCCCGAGAGCTCGTCGACCGGGCGCCCGGCCAGCGCGGCGGTCTCGGTCTCATCGAGCGCGCGCTGCACCGCCTCACGGTCGCCGCGCCCCTCGCGCTCGAACCGGCCCAGGTGTGGGTGGCGGCCCATGGCGACGATCTCGCCGGCGGTGAATGGGAACAAAACGCTGACGTCCTGCGGGATGACGGCGACACGCCTGGCGATCGCCCGCGGCGACATCGTCCGCACGTCGGCACCGAACAGCGCCGCCCGCCCGGACCACGGCCGCAGCACGCCGGCAAGCACCTTGAGCAGCGTGCTTTTGCCCGAGCCGTTCGGGCCGAGCAGGCCGCACAGCTCGCCCCGATGCACCTCGAGCGAGACCTCGTGCAAGACCGCGCGATCGTGATAGCCGACACACAACCGGTCGGCGCGCAGCACAACGTCAGTCATGGCTCACACGGCGCGGGGCCCGCGCTCGCCGGTGCGAATGCGCACCGTCTCCTCGACGGGCAGCACGAAAATCTTGCCGTCGCCGATCTTGCCGGTCTTGGCCGCCTCCAGAATCGCTTCGACCGCCTTGTCGACCAGCTCGTCGTCAAGCACGATCTCGATCTTGGTCTTCGGCAGAAAATCGACCTTGTACTCGCTGCCGCGATACACCTCGGTATGACCCTTCTGGCGGCCGAAGCCCTTCACGTCGCTGACCGTCATGCCGTGGATCTGCAGGGCGCCGAGCGCTTCCTTGACCTCCTCGAGCTTGAACGGCTTGATCACGCACTCGATCTTCTTCATCGGTGCCCCTTTCGCCTCCGATCGTCGCCCGCGCGGGCTGCAACGCTAGCACGCCGGCCCAGGCGAGCGCAACGCTCCCGCTGCCGGGCCCGCCTCAGCCGCCGGACTCGCTCCCCAAGCCCGCGAGCCGTTCCTGCTGGGCGAGCACGCTCTTGTAGAGCGGCGCGTTGCGTTGCTGCGTCTCGGCACCGACCTGCTTGTAGAGCGCAATGAACTTGTCGAACGCCGCGAGCGCCTTCGTCCGGTTGCCGAGCTTGGCGTGGCACAGGCCGATCTCGCCGTAGAACCGCAGCGTGTACTTGGCCTCGTGGATGGTCTGAAGAGCGCGCACACCGACCCTGACCGCCTCGGCGTAGTCGCCGGCCGCCACGTAGGTGCCCGTGATGCGGCCGTAGGCCCCCGACACTTTGACGTAGTCCTCAGGATCTATATATTGAAGCGCCCGTTCGTAGGCGGCGACGGCCTTGGCCGGCACGTCCGCGCGCCGGTAAACGTCGCCGAGCAGCACGTGGGCCCACACGTTCTCGGGATCGGCCTCGAGCGCCTCGCGGCAGCGCGCGTATGCCGCCTTGAGCTGGCCGGCCTGGTAGAAGCCACGCGCCTCACGAAGCAACGCCTCGGACTTCGACGCCACGTCCCCGGCCAAGCCGCCCGCCGCCAAGAGCTGCTCGACCTCCTGAAACTGCCTGCCCGTGCCGTTATTGCGGCTGATGATCTTGCCCTCGGGATCGATCAGAAACGACGTCGGCACCTTCTTGATCCCGTACAGCTTCCTCACCTTGGCCTTCCGGTCGTACGCGACCGGGAACACAATGTCGTAATCGTCCACCAACTCGCGCGCATCGTCACGGTCGGACAGCAGCACAACGGCAAGGACCGTGAACGCGTCGCCGGCGAGTCGTTCGTAGCCTTCGTTGATCGTCGGGATGTCTTTCTTACAGGGCCGGCAATACTTGGTCATGATCACCAGCAGCACGTACTTGCCGCGCAGGCTCGACAGCGTCAACGTCGCCGGCCCGCGTCCGGCCATCTTGACCGTGAAATCGGGCGCCGCCTCGCCGGCCTTCGGGCTCGGCTGGGCCGCACCGCTCACGGCGGCAACCAGACACGCCACAACGAGCGCCGTCATGCCCCTTGCGAACCTCGCCTGCATCATGACCGTCCCGCCTTCGTATGGCCGCCGTCGAATGGGTCGCCGCGCACCGCGTCGCCACTGTGGGCACCCGCTTGTGCCCATCACACGTAGCTCTCAGACATGATACCACGCGCCGGGCTCACGTGGAAGGCTGGACGAGCGAGGAGGCGAGGAAAAGCAAGCCCCGTGACCTGCGTCACGGGGCTGCGAGTAACTCGAACGTCGCGGCTGCGAACGACCTGGTGCTGAATGAATCCGCAGCCTGTTCGCGTTCTCGAAGGCTCGTCAGAAGAGGTCTTACTTCTTCTTGCGTTTCGTGGTCTTCTTCTTCCGGGTGGCCTTCTTCTTCGTCTTGCGCTTGGCCTTCTTCTTGACCTTGCGCTTGGCCTTCTTCTTCGTGACCTTCTTCTTGACCTTTCTCTTCTTCTTAATCTTCTTCTTCGCCATGCTCCTGCTCACCTCCTTTCAGCGAGTCTTTAACCTTCTCGGACGATCGCGTTTCGCTCGTCGCCGAGCAACATGCAGCGCTCCGTGCAGCCGCCCGCGTTCGTCACCAGCATGCTTGTAGAACCGAAAATGCAACGCTGTCAACACGTTTTTTTGCGCGCGCAAACGCGCACGCGATGCGATGCCGCCCGCGCGTCCGCGGCGTTCGCAACCAAATGCCGAGCGCTCCGCCGTCCGTTCCTCGATGGCGGCAGCGCACCCGCGCACGCGATCCTCGACGAGAAATGAAACCGACCGGGGCAACCGCTGTCTCCACAAGCACGGCCAAACGCGCCGGCTAGCGCGCCTCCGGACGCGGCCGCCCGGGCGCTGTGACGCGCGCCGATCAACGCAGCATGCGTTGTCCTGGGTGTGGAACCGTTGCGCCGAGAGCGCAAACCATCACGCGCAAGGCACGCTGCAAAACAAACCATCGGCGAAAGCAAAAAACGTACCGATCCGCGAAACGAAAAGGGAACACGCGGTAGGAACACGCAAAGCGCCACCGGCACACTGCCCGGTCGCGCCACGGAGCCCGTCGAGAGCAACCGGTCGAGCACGCCGCACTAGTTGGTCTCGTCGGCCGGGCCGTCGCCGCCCGGCGCTTCGCCGGCGGGCGCGCGCCCACGTTCTTCGCGTTCGGCTAAGCCCGTGCCGACGTGTGCCACGACAACGCCAAGAAGAATAACCGCGAGCGTCGCAGCGATAATCCACCACTGCACAAAGGCCTGCTGCCTCTTGGGCCGGAAGAAGAACTCAACGTCCTCGCGCACTTGCTTCGACGAAACAGCGGTCAGATCCATGGGGTGCTCGACCTCGTCGAGCCGCGGCGGCGGGGTTCGTGGCGCCTGCTCCCGGACAAAGGCGACGTACCAGAACAGCGCGACCACGCCCACGCTCAGCAGGATCTTCACGATGAGGAGAATGACATACGGCGCGTTGACGCGGCCGTGCCGTGCCGCGAGCGCCGCGATCCCCGAGACGGCGAGCGCCGCAACGGACGCGATCAACAGCCCTTTGTAACGCCGCCGAAAGCGGCCGAGCATCGGCTCGAGCGCCGTCTCACGCCCGATCTCTTGCACCGGCGCGCGCATCACGACGATGACGAACACGAGGCTGCCAAGCCACAGCGATGCGGCGACAACATGAACCCACCGGCAAAGCGTCAGCGGCAACGCCACGGGACCCTCCCCGGTGCTCGGGATCGCCTACGGCACGGCGACCACACCCGCGATCTCCGGCACCTCTTCCTTGAGCAAGCGTTCAACGCCCACCTGGAGCGTCATCTGCGAGGCGGGGCATCCACGGCAGGCGCCCTGCAGCCGCACCTTCACGGTCTTGTCATCCATGCCCACGAACTCGATATCTCCCCCGTCGCGCTGCAGCAGGGGACGAACCTGCGTCTCGATGATCTCGCGAACCCTGTCTTCCATCTTACCTGCCTCTGCTCAACCACTTCCGCAGCGCCTTGCATAGGCCGCCACGGCAAGCTATCATGATGGCTGCTCGGCGCTCGACGCCATACACAATCACAACGTCAGACCAAACGTATTGGGTGCCCGGGAAATGAGTCAAGCACAATGTCGGCACCCGCGAGGCGCAGCATGCTGAGACGGAGCGCAGCTGTAGCCGTCGCCACCGCCTTGCTGGGCACCGTCTGCCTGCTCGGCGCCGCCCCGCCGCTGCGTCATCGCGCGGCCCTGACGGCCGAGCAGCGCAAGGCGATCGTCTACAGCAACTACGCCGACGTCGACTGGCCCAGGCTCGGCGCGCCCAAGCCCGGCGAATGGCTCTCAGTCTGCCCCGAGCCCGGACGCACCTATACCGAGTACGTCCGGACGGCACGTAACGTCAAATCGGCCACGCGCGACACGATCTACCTGCTGCCCGTCGGGCGCATGGACCGCGAGACCCACAGCACCGTCAGGCTGATGGCCGAGTTCGCCCACGTCTTCTTCGACAGCAGGGTCACCCTGCTCCCACCCGTCAAACTCCCACACGAGGCCTTCGTGCGCCGCCGCGGCCAGTACGACGCGGCCGCCATCCTGAACCGCATGGCCCACCACGTCCCCGACGACGCGCTCGCCCTCGTTGCCGTCACGAGCGCCGACCTCTACAGCGGCGAGCTCGATTTCGCCTTCGGGCTGGCGAGCCTGGGCCGCCGCGTCGCCATCGACTCGCTCCACCGCTACGGCACGCCCGGCACGCCGGAGTTTGCGCGCCGCGCGCTCAAGAACTTCGCGCACGAGACCGGCCACGTGTTCGGCATCCGGCACTGCATCTTCTACCGCTGCTGCATGAACGGCAGCAACTCGCTCGCCGAGAGCGACGGGCAACCGCTGCACTACTGCCCGCTCTGCCACGACAAACTCCGCCATGCGCTCGGCTTCGACCCGAAAAAACGCTCTGACGCACTGGCGGCCTTGTACGAGACAATCGGTTTCACGGACGACGCCCGGGTCGCGCGCCAACGGGGCGCGCACCTCAGGGCCTTGGCGAAGGAGGAGCCATGAACTGGAAAACCATCATCTGCCTCGCAGTGATCGGCCTGCTCGCGGTCGGCTGCGGCAAGAAAAACACGACCCGCGTCGAGGAGGGAAACTACGAGCAGTTCTTCGGCAAGAAGGGCCCCCGCCCACAGGACCGCTCGCTCAGGCTCTCGGCCCGCACGACATTCCCGTATTCCAGCCCCGGCACACTAGTGGAACTGAGCGTGTTGATCGAAAACGCGTCTGACCGTGCTCGGTCGCTGCCGATCGGGCTCGAGTCGAACGCGGGCTTCAGCTACGCGTACTTCTCAGCCCTCGTGCGCGACGAGTCGGGCAACATCGAGCACGTCACGTTCCCCGCCGACGAGGGCGATCTCGTCAGCGCTGACCTGGACCCGCGTGGTTTCACCACCGAGATGATCCCGCTGGGCGACATCTATGACTTCGAACCCGGAACCTACCAGGTCGTGCTCTTCTACTCGGTCGACAAGGGCACGCTGCCCGACGGCCAGAAGCCCGACTGGACCGGCAAGCTCTGGACATCGCCGATAATAGTCAAGGTCAAGTAGCGGTTGCCCGACTGGACCCTGACGGACCTCATGGGCCGGACGTGTCGCTCGCGGCCGAGTTGTGCTCGCCACCGGCCGCGACGCCAGCGGCCGCCTGCACGGGCTCGAACCGGAGTGTGCCCGTCCCGGACAACTCGTAGGTAGTGTCGACGACCGCTGTGCGTGCCGCCACCGCCACGGTCGCCTCGCCGCCGAGGACCGTGCCGTCGAGGCCGACAAGCACGGACCCCTCGACCGTCAGCTCGTAGCTGAACCGGGGCGTGCGCTCGACGGGCGTATCGACCCGCACGAACTCGAGCCGCGCTGCCACGTCCTGGCCGTGGGGCTCGAACCCGGCGAGCCGCACTTCCGTACGCGTCCCCAGCTCCAAGCTGCCCCACGGCTGCGAAAGCTGCACAGCTCGACGGCTCGTGACCGTCCACGTCGAGCCCGGCTCGACGTCCGCAGCCGGCACAGGCACGAGCGGCACAACGAACGGGATCAGATCGAGGCTGTCAAGCACCTGTGACCACGCCTGCATCCGGCCGTCGAGCCGGACGGCGCCGCCGCGGCGGTCGATCGTGCACGCGACCGGCCGGCCGATTAACTCGCCGACCTCGCCGCCACGCCCGCGCGGCACGGTCGCCCATGGCGCGCGGCGTGGTTGCTCGTCATCGCGGCGCAGCGTCATGCCCTCGCTGTCCATCGTCACCTCGATGATCGAGCCGGCCGCCTCCGTCACCATACCGAGACGGAACTCGCCTACCATCAGATCGACCACCATCTCCTCGGCACTCTCACGGCGCAGCCCAAGCGATCGCACATCGAACGAAAGCTCCGCGCTCGTCTCCCGCACCATCTCCTCGCTTGCGGAACGAACCGCGAGGCGGGCGTCGAGCTCGAGCCGAACCGCGTGCTGCCGCACGTCGCCCGGCTCAAGCACCCAGGCCAGCCCATGGGCCGATCCCTCCTCCGAGCCGGCGGCCGCGGCGAGCTGCAGACACGCCAGAGCGCAGGCTGCGGCCCGGAAAACCGTCACCACGACAAAACGCATACTCGTGCACATCCCTACAGTGGAGTCCGTCGAACACAAGCTACGACGCGCCAGGCGCTGCGTTGTTCATCACGAATCGGACGCCCGCGGCCGGCGCACAGGAAGGGATCACGAGAACCGCGGGCGGCTACAAGCCCATGCTACAACGGAGAGGGAGCCGGCCGCAAGCGGCCGCTACGAGGCGTCATGCCGCCGGAACAGCAGCAGGGCAATCGCGCCGAGCCCGGCCACCACCACCACGCCGAGCACGTAGTCCAACGCCCTGCTGCGTTTCAGCGGCCCAGATGGCTCGGCCTCTTCCTCGACGGGCCGAACCTCCACGGTCGGTGTCTGCTCGCCGTGCAGAAGGCGCTCGAAACGCCGCGCGTTGCGGTGGCGCGCCGTCCACGAGCTCGACCGCCGCATCGCCACGCCGGGCGTGTCCTCGGGCATCGTCGAGCGCACTCCGTCGTCGAACGGGTTGACGACGTCTCGAGAGCCCGAGCTGGTGCTGGTGTCGCTGGTGCTTGACCCCGTGCCGCTGCTATCAATGGCGGCGGTCTCGTCGGCACTGCCGTCCAACCCGGTGAACAGCGCGCTCGCCTCACCACAGAACCAAAGCGAGACCAACGCGATCAGCGCGCCGAGCGCGCCGCGCAGACTCGTGTTCGCCTTCATCGGTCAGCACCCTTCGTCGTGTCGTGATCGCGCACCGCGGTTACTCCTCGGGCAGCTCGTAGTTATCCTTGACCTCGTGCCACGTAAGCACGACGACCTCCGACTTGGTCCGCGGCAACAGGAAGCCGTATTCCTTGCCGCCGCCCGTGAAGCGCTCATCGTGCGTGAAGTGCGTGTTGCTCGTATACGTAATCGTCGACTCAACGCGCGAGACCCACCCGCCGTAGAAGGTCACCTGCGAGGCGTTCCGGCCGAACAGACCCGCCAGCGCGTGGTTCGTGTACAGCATCGCGTCAACCGTGTTGAGCTGCCGGTCACCAGTCGGGTTGACCAGATCGGCAATGCTCGAGGCGCCCGGCGGCAGGTTGCCGCCCCAGTTGTCGGCGTTGAGCGGGGCCGGCATGTCGAAGTCGCTCAGGCTGATGGTGCCGTCATAGGCGCCGTCGCCGTCGATGTCCTCGCCGCTGCCGGGGATCACGTCGCCGATCGACTTGCCGGGCGGGATCAGGCCCTTGTCGTGGTCCTCCTGGGTGTAGCAGTCGACCGTCCATTCGCCGTCGCCCTCGCCCAGGTCCCCCGTGTTGGGCAGCCCGTCGAGCCCGAGGTCTTCCTCGCTCTCGTTGAGCGAGTTATTCAGCCAGCTCGACACGTAGGAGCGCCACGTGCTGTTCGTGTAGTTGTCGAGCACGATGCTCTCGCGCGCGAACAGCCCGAGGCCCGTCCTGTTCTCGTTGGTCGAGTTCCACTCGGCCGAGGCGGCTTGCCACGCCTCCACGCCCTCGCCGTAGGTCCAATCCGGGGTGTCGGTCACCGGCCCATCGATGTACTCAATGTTGTCAGGAATGTAGACGTTGTGGTTCGAGTAAATCGTCCCCTTGCCCTTGACGTAGCCTTTGATGATGACCGCCCCGCGCACGACCACCGGCCCGTCAAGCACGATCGGGTGCGCCTCCGTGCCGATGAGAACCAAGTTCTCCTTCTCGCCCACATCGTCGCCGTAGACGGCGTCGCTCACAACCAGATCGGTGCCGCCAGGACCGGCCCCTTCGATCTTGAGCGAGCTGCCCGCGCCGTCGTTCCAGTCCAGGGCGTACTCCTCGTACAGACTCGTGTCCGACAGATTCGGCATCGGGAGCTGCGTCGGCATGTCGAGATCGAGGTCGCCGTCGTGGTCCTCATCCTCGTCGAGAACCATGTTGCCGTTGGCGTCCTCGTACTTGTGCTGGTTGACGGTCAGGCCACCCATGCCCTGCACGTTCTGCGCGCCCTCGATGTCCTGAGTCGACGTGATGCCGCCGGTCGACTCGAGCACCTTGACGCCGCAGCCCGTCGCGAAATCGGGGTGCCCGTTCATGGTCGGCGAGTAGCCGCCGAACGCGAAATCGCCGCACGAGCGCACGTTGCCATTCACGCTCATGCCGCTCACGTACAGCCAGCTCCAGTGGTTCATGAAGTACATGTAGTCGAACACCTTCGACGGCTCCAGCTCGACCCGGAACGTCGCCAGAATCGTGCGCGACACCCCGTGATAGGTGCCCGTGCACTTGACCACCATGTCCCGTGCGTCCTCGTGCGGCGCGTTGACCTCGAGCACCTCAGCGTCGAACGTGCCCGCGTGCGCGCCGGTGCCGATGTCCAGCGGCCCCTCCGGCGTGAAGTCGATCGAGACGGCATCGACGAAATCGAACGGCGCGATGAACGTCGCACCATCCCAGCCGCGCTTCAGGGTACCCGCCGCGTACTCCATGCCGGCCTCGGCGTAGTAGAAGGCCCGGGTCGAGTCGTTCTGCAGCGAGGCCGACGTGATCTCGCTCCCGCCCATCTGCAGGAACGCGCCGGCGATGATCGCCAACACCAGGGCCATCACAATCGTGATCATCAGCAGATGGCCGCCGTTATCGCGGAGAATCAGATGTGCCTTCATATACATGTGCTCCTCGCCCTCAGGGCGTATTGGCACCCACCGTTGCTTGGCTCTGGACAAACCAAGATTGGTGCCAGGACCGCACACGCACATGGACTGGAAACGGAAGATACACATAACGAATGGGTTACGACTAACCCCGCCCCCAGCCGGCCAAACCCAGAGTCTCAGAAACAAGAAGCTCGTGCCGATCAAGTCTTGAAAGCCGGAAGCCACATGCCACGACCGCCTCGGCCCGTCACGCGCCTCAGCCGGCCGGCCTCGCGAGCGCCCACGCGGTTCGCCGCCCTACGGGCCGGCTGCCAGGCGCGATCTCCCGACGTGCCCACCCACAACGTCGTCGGCTGCGGCCGCCGGGTTCACAAAGTGCTCGGGCCGGATCACGCCGCGGTCGGCCAGCAACGTCGCCCGCTCGAGCGTCTCGCGCAACTGGCGCACGTTGCCCGGCCACGAGCCGGCCAGAAGTTGGGCCATCGCCTCGGACGAGATCGTCGGCGCCTCGATGCCCACGCGCGCGCACATCCGCTTCACGAAGTACTGGGCAAGAAGCGGGATGTCGTCGCGGCGCTCGCCCAGCTCGGGCAGCGCGATCCGAATCGCGGCAATGCGGCCGTGCAGATCGCTGCGAAAACGCCGCGCCTCGACGGCCGCGGCCAGGTCCGCCGTCGTGGCGGCCACGAGCCGCACATCGACCGCCCGCGCCGAGGTGCCCCCGAGCGGCCTGAGCTCGCCCATGTCGAGCACCGTGAGCAATCGGCGCTGCGCGGCCTTGGACAGCTCGCCGATCGCCTCGAGCAACAGCGTCCCGCCATCGGCCGTCTCGACCAGGCCGGGCCGGGCCGCCACCGCGCCGGGGAAGGCGCCGCGCACGTGGCCGAACAGCTCGCTCTCGACGAGCCCCTCGCCGAGCAGCGCGCAGTCGCCCACCACGAACGGGCCCGCGGCACGCCGGCCCATGCGGTGGATGGTCCGAGCCACCAGCTCCCTGCCCGTGCCGGGACCGCCCACAATCAGCACAGCACAATCGCTCGCCGCCGCGCGGCGGACCGCGTCGACCACCGGCGCCATCGCCGGGCTCTGCGCGATAAGCTCGTCGCAGCGACCGCCGCCGCCCACCTCGGCCCGCAGCCGCTCCACCTCGGCCAGGAGCCGGCGGATCTCCAGCGCGCGCTCGACCACGGCCCGCACCTTCGCCACCCGGAACGGCTTGACCACGTAGTCAAACGCGCCGTCCTTGACGGCCTCGGCGGCCCGTTGCACCGACGCCGGACCGGAAAGCAGGATCACGGGCACCGACGGGTCGTACTGGCGCACACGCGCCAGAACGCTCAGCCCGCCGACACGCGGCACGCCCACCTCGGCAATCACCGCATCGAACCGCGCCACCGCGAACGCGCGCAGCGCTTCGCGCGGATCGGCATGCGCCTCAATCCTCAGCCCGTCGTTCGACAGCCCGACGCGAAGCGCCTCGAGCGTGGTCACGTCCTGGTCGATCACAAGAACACTCGCCGGCTTCGCCATCGCTGCCTCTACCCTCTGCTGTTCGCGCCTCCAGGTGCAGTATCGGCACAGCCGGGCGTTCACATTCGCGTCGAGAACAGATGCTGTGCCCAGCCCTAGCCGGCTGCTGAAAAACGAATTGCGGTCAGACGATCGGCCCCCAGGGCCGAAGGCCAAGCGGACCGAAGGTCCGCCCAGAACCTAGTGTCGCGTCAACGCGATATTGATGGTTCCTTGAGGCCGGGCTTTA
>CAZCQN010000013.1:0-35694 GCA_964500825.1 uncultured Verrucomicrobiota bacterium
AGCACGAACACGAGCTGACGGATCGCTTCGTCGTTGCCTTGCCTTCCCATCTCCGAGAGCCGATCAAGGCACGCGCTACGCGCATAGCCGTACCACGCGGGGCGACCGTGAAGGCCGAAGACATCTTCATCATTGGGGGGAACCCAGTGCGTGCTGTACAGCTTCCAGTCGCAATACAGGAAAAGGTACCCGAGTTGCACCGGATCGGAGATGTCGTTCAGCAACTCCGTCGCCGCTGCGTGTGCTTCGTCCGCGTTCGCGGCTTGCTCGATACGCGCGCCCATCTCCGACGGCACGCGAGGCGTTGGCCCAGACGGGACCCGCCACATCATTGCTGTGTCTTCCGCGGGCTTGACCGATGGGAGGCTGCCGCACGACGCTCCAAGAAGAAGGGCGATCAACACGACGACGACGAGGGAGAGAATCACGCAGGCGGGGTTCTTCATGACGGCCTCCGTATGCACGCTGGTCTTCGGTTCCGTCACTCGAGCGCTTCGTAGAGGGCGGTGGCGCGTTCCTCGTCTTTGACGACGAGGATCTGGCACTTGGCGCGCCGGAGCATCTGCTCCTTGGCGTCGAGGAAGCTCTCGCGCCGGCTCGTGAACTCCTCGATCTCGTTGAGCACCAGCAGGTCGATCTCGTGCTCGTCGAGCTGCTTGACGACCTCGCGGGCCGGCTCGCCCTTGAGCAGGATGGGGGTGACCTCGATCCCCTTGGCCCGGCCGAGCTGGCGGACGTGGTTCAGGTAGCGCTTGCCGTCCTCCTCGAGGTCGTACTCGTAGTCGGCCGCCTCTTCCTTGATGAAGATGCGCACGCGCATCAGGTCGTCGAGCACCTTCGTGTCGACCACGAAGGCGGCGTAGAGCGGCGCGGCGTGCAGCTTGGCGAGCACGATGGCGTACTCAGCGGTCGTGATCGAGGTTTCGGTGCCGTCGATATAGACGAGGATCTTGTTGACCGTCCTGGCCTGTTCAGGCATTCGCCGCGTGCCTCCTGGCTTCGAGCCGGTTCTTGATCAGCTTGAGCACGTAGAACGCCTCGCGTTCGCCCTCCTCGAGCACGTCGCCGATGTACTTGATCGTCTCGCGGAAGTCGGGCAGCGCGATCTTGTCGAGCGCGTTGACGCGCCGGATCGTCTTCTTGACCTCCTCGGTGAGCCGGGCCACGGCGACGTTCGTCTCGGCGTACTTGCCGAGTAGGTGGAGCACGTCGCGGAAGTTCGCCAGCGCCTCGTCAAGCCAGAAGCTCGTGTCGCCGAGGCTGTAGTGCGGCGGCCGCTCGACGATCTCGGTGTCCACCACCGGCACGGTCACCCCCATGATGCGGCGCGAGCCGATGCGCACCGTCGTCTTGGTGTCGACCGCGTGCGCCGCCGCGGCCACGCTGCGCCGGCCCATTCGCACGACGGCCCGCTGCAGCGAAGCGTACGCGAGCGCGAGCGCCTCGTCAACCCGGTGCTGAAGCTCCTTGGCGCGCTCCATAATCCCCATGAGCTCGGCGACCAGAATCTCGCGCTTCTGCTCGAGCAGCTCGTGGCCCTCGCGCGCGAACTGGTAGTCGCGCCGCAGCCGCAGCAGGTTCGTCTTTGTCGGTGCAACGCCGTACCGCGCCATGTTCTCTATTTCCTACCCCGTGTTCCCCGTGCTCCCCGTGGTTCAAACAAGGAAATCAAACCACGGGGAGCACGGGGAACCCTTCAACTACGTTTGCTCGCCTTTTCCGTAGTACTTCTGGATTTCCTCGTCGGTGATGCGCGTCAGCTCGTCCTTGGGCAGCATCGAGATGACGTCCCAGCCCAGGTCGAGCGTCTGTGCGATCGTGCGGTTCTCGTCGTAGCCCTGGCTCAGGAAGCGCCGCTCGAACGCGTCGCCGAACTTCATGTACTCGTTGTCGAGCGGCGTGAGCTCCTCCTCGCCGATGACGCTCGCGAGCGCGCGCACGTCTTTTACACGCGCGTATGCCGCGAAGAGCTGGGAAGCGATGTGGGCATGGTCGTCGCGCGTCATGCCGGGTCCGATGCCGTCCTTCATCAGGCGCGACAGCGACGGGAGACCCGCGATCGGCGGGTAGACGTCCCTCTGGTGCAGCTCGCGCTCGAGCACAATCTGCCCCTCGGTGATGTAGCCCGACAGGTCGGGGACCGGGTGCGAGATGTCGTCGTTCGGCATCGTCAGGATCGGCATCTGCGTGATCGAGCCGTCGATGCCGAGGATTTTTCCCGCACGCTCGTAAATGGACGCCAGATCGCTGTACAGGTAGCCGGGATAACCCTTTCTCGACGGGATCTCGCTGCGGGCCGTGGCGATCTCGCGCAGCGACTCGCAGTAGTTGGTCATGTCGGTCAGGATCACGAGCACGTGCATGTTCGCTTTGAACGCGAGGAACTCGGCGATCGTGAGCGCCGTGCGCGGCGTGATGAGCCGCTCGATCGACGGGTCGTCGGCGAGGTTGAGGAACAGCACGACGTTCTCGAGCGCGCCCGTCTCCTCGAAGCTGCGGACGAAGAAGTTCGCGACGTCGTACTTGATGCCCATCGCCGCGAAGACCACCGCGAACTCGGTCTGCTCGCCCAGGATGGTCGCCTGCCGCGCGATCTGCGCCGCGATCATGTTGTGCGGCAGCCCGTTGCCCGAGAAGATCGGCAGCTTTTGGCCGCGCACGAGGCTGTTCATCCCGTCGATGGCGCTCAGGCCGGTCTGGATGAATTCCTTGGGGTAGTCGCGCGCCGTCGGGTTGATCGGCAGGCCGTTGACGTCCTGCTTGTCCTCGGCGATCGGCCGCGGGAGGCCGTCGCGCGGCCGGCCGATGCCGTCGAAGACGCGGCCGAGCGCGTCGCGCGAGACCGGCATCTCCAGTGGCTTGCCCTTGAAACGCACGCGGGTCTTGGGCAGCGTCAGGCCGCTCGTGCCCTCGAAGACCTGGACGACGGCGCGGTGCTCGCTCGACTCGAGAATCAACCCCGTGCGCGTGACGCCCTGCGGGTCGATGACCTCGACCATTTCGTTGTAGCCGACGTTGTGGATGTTCTCGGCGACCAAGAGCGGACCGACCACCTCGGCGACGCCCACGTACTCGCGATCGGTGAACTTAGAGCTCGGTGGGCTGCTCATAGATCGCCTCCAGGTTGTCGAACGCGCGTTCGAGGCGCCGCTGCAGGTCGTCGAGCCGCTCGACCTGATCGTTCGGCACCGTGAACTTCATCCGGATGATCTCAGGATAGATCTTCATGCGTTTGAGCTTCACGAGCGTGGCGCCCTTGCGGATCAGCGCGTTGCCCCGCTCGTGGTACGTCAGGATGATGCGCAGCATCTTCGTCTGTTTCTCGGCGACGGCGTACATGTCGACCGGATCGAACGCGCTCTGCTGGAGGAACGCGTTCTTGAAGATCTGGCACGTATCGAGCACGAGGCGCTGCGTGTCGGGCAGCACGTCGGGCCCGACGAGCTTGACGACCTGCTGGAGGCGGGCCTCGCGCTGCAGCAGGTCCATGATCTTGCTGCGGTTCGCGCGCCAGTCGTGGTCGATGTGCTCCTCGAACCACGGCGCGATCTCGTCGACGTACTCGCTGTAGCTCTCGAGCCAGCTGATCGCCGGGTAATGGCGCGCGTTGGCGAGCTGGCGGTCGAGCGCCCAGAAGCAGCGGACGAACCGCCGCGTGTGCTGCGTCACCGGCTCGGAAAAGTCGCCGCCCATCGGCGAGATGCTGCCGACGGTGCTCACCGAGCCGACGGTGCCGTTGACGTTCTCGACCACGCCGGCGCGCTCGTAGAACTCGGCGAGCCGCGTCGGCAGGTACGCGGGGTACCCCTCGTCGGCCGGCATCTCCTCCATGCGGCCCGACAGCTCGCGCAGCGCTTCGGCCCAGCGCGAGGTTGAGTCGGCCATGATCGCCACGTGGTAGCCCATGTCGCGATAGTACTCGCCGAGCGAGATGCCCGTGTAGATCGACGCCTCGCGGGCCGCGACGGGCATGTTGGAGGTGTTCGCGATGATGATCGAGCGCTCCATCATCGATTTGTGGCTGCGCGGGTCGATGAGCTTCGGGAACTCGATGAGCAGGTCGGTGATCTCGTTGCCGCGCTCGCCGCACCCGACGAAGATGATGATGTCGGCCTCGCACCATTTGGCGAGCGACTGCTGGATCATCGTCTTGCCCGTGCCGAACCCGCCCGGCACCGCGACCGACCCGCCCTTGGCGAGCGGGAACAGCATGTCGATCACGCGCAGGCCGGTGATCAACGGCATCGAGACGGGGAGCTTCTCCTTGTACGGCCTGCGCCGCCGCACGGGCCAGCGGTGGTAGAGCTTCAGCTCGTGCGTCGCGCCGTCGCCCGTAACGCGGGCGATGACCTTCTCGACGGTGTAGAGGCCCTCGGGGGCGACCCACTCGACCGTGCCCGCCACGTCGGGCGGCACGAGGACGCGGTGCTCGATCATGTTGGTTTCGGGCACGGTGCCGAGCACCATGCCGCCGCGCACCTCGTCGCCGACCTTCACCTTCGGCGTGAAGACCCATTCCTTCTTGCGGTCGAGCACGGGCACCTGGATGCCGCGCCGGATGTACTGGTCGCTCGTCTCGCGGATGACGGTGAGCGGGCGCTGCACGCCGTCGAAGATGCCGCCCATGATGCCGGGCCCGAGCTCGACGCTGAGCGGCAGGCCCGAGCCGTACACCTCCTCGCCCGGCGTGAGCCCCGTGGTGTCCTCGTAGACCTGGGCGGTCGCGACGTCGCGCTGGATGCGCATGATCTCGCCGAGGAGGTGGTCGCTCCCCACCTCGACGAGCTCGAGCATCTGCGCCTCGCGCGCGCCGGCGATCTCCACCACCGGCCCAACGATTCTTCGGACGGTGCCTATGACCTTTTCTGCCACGATGTCACTGCCTTGTTGTGGCTGTCGCGAGTAACGTCTTGTACAAGGCCGGCCGATGAGCCGCGCAGCGGCGATTGGCAGTAGCCGCCGACGCTTCGCGTCGGACAGGCGCGAGCCCGTGGAACACGGCGCCGTGCATGGCAGAGCCTCTTCAGGGACGATTGAGACGGACGTTCCATTCTCCTCAATCGCCCCTGACGGGGCTCAGGTTGCGGTCGGGTGCCCGACAACCACGGGCTTGCGCCCGAGGCTACTCCCAGTCGCCCCTGACGGGCCTCACGCGGCCTTGTTGTCGTCGGCTGCTTCATGGGCTTGCCCGCCACCGGGCGGACCTCCGGTGCCGGTAACATAGCCGTTCGATGCAGATTCATTGCTCGGCGTCCTCCTCGGTTCGAGGCTCTGGCGCAGATGCAAAAACCTCGCGCGAGACGATGAGCTGGAGCTCGTCGGCGAGCCGTTCCATGCGCGCGTCGATCGTGTTGTCGAACAGCATGGAGCCGTCGGTCGTGCGGACGATGGCGCCCATCGTCTTCTCGTTGAGATCGGCCGCCGGCGTGATCGACACCTGCCGGCCGCACTCGGCGGCCACCTCGTTGAAGAACGCCTCGTTCGCCATCGCCGCGTCGGCCGCGCTGACCGAGACGTTCACCTCGGGCCGGTCGAGCGCGACGATCCCCTCGACGGTGAGCGCCTTGAGCGTCTCGCGGTACTCGGGCGTGCCGCGGGCCTTCGCGAGCCTCGCGCGCACCTGCGCGAGCGCTTCCTCGACGAGCTCGCCCCGGGCCTTGAGCGTGACCTTCTTCGTCTCGAGGCTCAGGTCGCTGATGATTCGCCGGCGCTCGAGCTCGGCGCGCGCTTTGGCCGCCCCAACGATCTGGTCGACCTCGGCTCGGGCCGCCTTCCGTGCTTCGTCGAGGCGCGACTCGGCCGTGCGCTTCGCGCGCGAGAGGATCTTGTCGATTTCCTCGCCGGCGCCCTTGCTGATCTCGTCGACGAACGGGGAGGCGTCGCCGATCGAGGCCGTCTCTTTGTTCGCGTGCTTCTTCTTGGCCATCGTTGCTTACACCTGGAAGCCGATTGCTTGTCGGATCAGGTCGGCGATCTCGCGCCGTCCGGGCATGGGGCCCTGCGCGTCGGGGATCTCGACCACGACGGGGAACGTGCTCCGCATCCGGTACGTGTCCACCAGGGGCCGGATCGACGCGGCGAGCCGTTCGGTGATGAAGACCACCTTGGCCTGTTCCTTACCGACGAGTCGGCGGAACTGCTCCGCGAGGCCCTCGCCACCCTCAGCCACGGTCCCGCGGATGCCCGCGAGCCGGAAGCCGAGCACGGTCTCCTCGTCGCCTAACACGTGCATGCGCGCGCCCGGCCGTCTACATCTTGAGCATGATGGTGACGTTGTTCAGGATCACGATCGCGATCGCCAGCCCGAGCACGGCGATTCCTTCGCCGAGCGCGACGAAGACGATTGTCCGGCCGAAGACTTCCGGTTTTTCGCTCACCGCCCCGACGGCCGCGGCGCCCACGTAGGCGACGGCGATGCCTGCGGCGATCGCGCTCACGCCGGCGGCGATGCCGGCGGCAATCAGGCCGCTGCCGACGTTGCTTACGATCGCCTTCTGCACTTCGACGTCGAGCGGTTCCTTTGCCTCCTCGTCCTCGCCCGAGGGCGTTGCCGCAAACAACGTCGCGGCCGTCACGCCGAAGAGCACGACGGCAAGCGTGGCAAGCAGCGAGACCTGAATGAAGGTGCGCAGCCGCCGAGCTGCTTGAGTCCCAGTCATCATTGCCCGTTCCTTCCTCGTCTCATTGTATGGGTGCAGTCCGTGTTTACTCAACCCTTCGTGATGCCGCCGTCTCGCCCGGGGCGCCCAGCGGCGTGAACTCTTTCCCGCCCCCACGGAAGAACTTGCTGAAGAACTCGTAGTATTCGAGACGGAGCGCCTGGAGGCCGGCGACCAGCCCTTCGAGGCCTATCACGAGCGCATTGCCAAGGACAATGACGATCGTTTGCGTCACTGGCGCCGCCGCGCCCGGCAGTTTCGCGAGCATCCTGCTGATCTCGAAGATCGCGAGCAGGATCCCTGCATGGGCCAGCCCATAGGCGGCGATACGAACGAACGAGACGGTGTTCGCCAGGAAGCCGGTGAAGATCTCGAAGCTCTCCATCACCGTCTCGATCGCGTACATGCCGCACCCCTCGCGCAGGACCTTCTCGCGGCGATTCACCAGCTTCCAGATCGGCCCACGCAAGGCGAAGACAACCAGCGGCGCGACGATGAAGCCAACAATCCACCAGCCACCGATCGTGTGCTTGAACACCATCCATTTGATAATGATCGCTACGGTGCCCCAGTACACGACGCCGCCGATCAGGCCCGTGCGCGAGAAGATCGCGTGGAACACATCCCCTCTGCGCAGCCGCAGGAAGATGTTGAGCACTATGCCGAGCGACAGGATGCCGATCCCGAAGTAGACGGTTCTCTCCATGAACTTGCCCGTCTGTTCGGGATGAAGCGGATCGAGCTTGGAGAACGCCCACGGGAGCACGTCGCGCCCGAAGAGGTGGTTGACGTGCAGGCCGAAAAACTCGCCGTAGACGAAGCCGAAGATGATGGCCGCCGCGCCGCAGAAGATCATGAGCGAGCCGAGACGCTTCATGCCCGACGACATCGTCGGGCGGCGCGCGATGAGCCAGCCGATGAGCGCCACGACCGCGCCCTGGCCGATGTCGCCGAACATCAGCCCGAAGATGAGCAGGAACGTCAGGCCGACGATGGGCGTCGGGTCGATGCCGTCGTACGCCGGCGTGTCGTAGCCTTTGACCAGCATCTCGAACGGCTTGAGGAAGCCCGGGTTCGACAGCTCGACCGGCACCTGCACCACGCCGTCGGCGACGCCGTCGATCTCGTCGGGCGTGCGGATCTCGATGTAGCACCGGCCGCCGAGCGCGCGCCTAATCCGCTCGGCGATCTCGGGCGCCTTGCGCTTCGAGACCCAGGCCGAGATGAGCACCGTGTTGGCCGTGCCGCGCAAGGCTTCCTGGGCGGCGAGCACCGTGCGCTCGATTTCGAGCGCGGCCCGGGCATCGCGCAGGCGGCTGCCGTAGCGCGTCCTGAGCGTCTCGAGGTCGTGTCCCGCGGCCTCCTCCTGTCGCCTCAGCTCGTTCATCCGCGCCGAGAAGCGGGCGCGCATCTCCTGGCTCGGCGGGCCCTCGGCCTTTTCGAGCGGGGTGGCGCGCACCTTCGAGAGCGCCTCGGTCAGCACGGCGCGGTCTCTCTTGAGCACCATGAGGAGGACGGCCTCGCTGCCGTCGGCGGTCTTGAAGGGGATGATCACGTTCGGCACCGCCGACAGCTCGGAGCGCACCACCTCCAGGTGCGCGCGGCTCATCCGGCCCATGAACGTTTCCATGAACGCGAAGCGCGTCGCCGGATCGATCGCCGGCACGGCTGCCTCGGCCACCGGCAGCTCGAGCACCGCGCCGATGCGCCGCATCTCGTCGGCCACGCTGCGGCGCTTGGCGAGCGCCTCGTCCACCTGCTCGCTGATGGAGTGGAGCGTCCGGCCGAGCTCGTCCAGATCGGTCCTCGGCGGCTCGCTCGGCAGGCTCGCCAGCGTCGGCCGGAGCTTGAGCTTCACGAGCAGCGTGTCGACCTCGTTCAGCCGTTCCTCGACGGCCGTGAGCCGCGCGCCCACCTCGACCGCGTCGAGCGACGCGGTCCAGGGGTCGATCTCCTCGACGCGGTGCAGGTGCACGGCGCCGAGCGAGACCATCTCGAGCGTGACGCGATCGAGGTCGCGCCGCAGCACGAGCATGCTGATCTGGCTCATCGGCACCGGCCGAAACATCAGCGGCACGTCCTATTGTGGCATTTCGACGATGAGGTTCCGTTCAATTTCCGACGGCGGCAGCTTGTAGCGCTTCCCGTTCAGGATGCACGCGAGATTGCGCCGTTCCACCTCGGCGAGTTTCAAATAGCCTATGACGGTCGTGATCGTAAAGGGGTAGCCGTGCATGCCCCGCCGGATCGCGCTCAGGTAGTAGTGCCACAGAAGGCTCTCCATCATCTCGAGCGTCGCCGCCTCGGTCTCGACGGGGATCACGTCGGGGAACTCGTTCACGAGCCCGCCGACGGCTCTGGTGACGATGCTCTTGAAGTCGCCGCCGCTCGCCGCCCGGCGCACGAACGTCTCGTCGACGCGCGGCCCGTTCGGGATCAGCAGCGAGAGCATCTCGCCGAGCGGCATCTTGTAGTAGTGCTGGAGGCGGAGCATCCAACGGATGTTCTCGATGTCGATCTCGAGCCCGACGAGTGACCGCGCGCGCTCGCGGTCGCCGAGGCCGAGCTTGCCGATCACTTGCCAGAGCCGGTCGTAGTAGTCCACGTCGAGCGCCGACTCGAGGTAGAACACGTTCCCGTTGGCCTCGTACGCGGCCGATGCCATCTGGAGCGGCCGCGCGTACGGCGTCCCGCCGAGCAGGTCGACGAGCTCGTCGAGACTGCGCGCGTGCCGGATCGACTCGGCCGGCAGCGGCTGGCAGATAATGCCGGGAAAGGCAAGGTGTTCGGCGCGCGGGTCCTTCGTGTGCCACAGCCGCAGCAGCACCTTGAGCTTGTCGACCTCGTACCGGCTCATCATCGTCTCGACGATGCGTCGCGGCATGCCGCGCACGTGTTCGAGCACCATGTGGTAGGTGGCCAGCTCGTCGCTGAGCAGGCGGAACTCGACGCTGACCATGTCCTCGGTGTGGCTCAGCTCGCGGGCGAGCGCGCCGTAGCGCGTCTGGGCGAGCATGCCGTAGACGGTTTCGAGGTCCTTGGCCGCGGCAAGCTGGCGGGACTGCTCGCTGGTGAGGAACAGGCTGAGGCGGGCGCGAAGCTTCGCGTTGATGAACGCGTATCGCGCTAACGCCCGCATCACGCGCGCTCCACTCGCACGATGCGTTCGTACGCCTTCTCGACCGCGCGGCGCATGGCGTCGCCTTTGGCGTCTTTGAGGTCGCCGACCTTCGCGAGCGTCGCCTCGAGCTTGGCGGCCCGCTCGGCCTTTGTCTCGGCGATCGCTTCCTCGACGAGCTCGCGGGACCGCTTGTACGCGGCTTCGCGGTCGGTCTCGACGAGCCGGCGCGCCTCGACCTCGGCGTCGGCCGTGATCTTCTTCGCCTCCTCGCGCGCCTCGGCGATCTTCTTTTTCGCCTCGTCTTCGGCCCTCAGGATGGTGTCGATCACTTCCTTCATGGTCGCGCGGACGCTCCCTCTGCCGGGTCGGCCGTTTCGCTGGCGGGATGACGCACGGTTGGCGGGATGATATGAAGCCGGTTCGGCCCTGGCAAGCAGTTTCCAGGCCGCCGACCGTGTGACGCTGCGCGGCTGGTCACGCCGCAGACGTGTGCTATACTGTTTGCATCGTTTTCGGAGGAGGCATGGACATTCTCGCCGAGTTCCGCGGTCGCGACGCGGCGCAGGCGCTCGCGCGCCGGATCGCCGAGGTGTCGGCCGATCGGTCGCTCACGTTCATGGAAGTCTGCGGCACACACACAATGGCCGTGCACCGCTTCGGGCTGCACACGCTGCTGCCCGAGGGTGTCCGGCTGCTGAGCGGCCCCGGGTGCCCGGTGTGCGTGACGCCGAATTCGCTGATCGATGCAGCGATCGCGTATGCGCGCCGCGACGACGTGACGCTCATGACGTTCGGCGACATGGTCAAGGTGCCCGGCTCCTCGTCGAGCCTCGCCGCCGAGAAATCCAAGGGCGCCGACATCCGGGTCGTCTACTCGGCCACGGATGCCGTCGAGTTCGCCCGCGAGCATCCGGACCGCACCGTCGTCTTCTTCGCCATCGGCTTCGAGACGACCGCGCCGACGTGCGCGGCCGCCGTGCTCGACGCGGCCGAGGCCGGGCTCGACAACTTCCTCATCGTCTCGGCGTGCAAGGTGCTGCCGCCCGCGCTCGAGGCGCTCGCAAGCGGCGAGCTCCGCCTCGACGGGTTCGTTTGCCCCGGGCACGTGAGCGTCGTCACCGGCTTCGACATCTACCGGAGCGTCGTCGAGGATCATCACATCCCGTGCGTGATCACCGGCTTCGAGCCCGTCGACATCCTCAAGGCGATCCTCATGCTCGCCCAGCAGGCCGTCGCTGGCGAGGCGCGCATCGAGAACGAGTACAGCCGCGTCGTGCGACCCGAAGGGAACCGGATCGCACAGCAGGTCATCGCCGAGGTTTTTGGGCCGGTCGACAGCGAGTGGCGCGGCATCGGCTCGATCCCCGAGAGCGGCCTGGCTTTGCGCGACGGCTTCCGCCGCTACGACGTCCTCAGCCGGTTGCCCGTCGAGATCGAGCCGACGCGGGAGGCGCCCGGCTGCATCTGCGGCGACGTGCTTCGCGGCGTCAGCACGCCGCTCGATTGCGCCCTTTTCGCCGACGCGTGCACGCCGGCGCATCCGGTCGGCGCCTGCATGGTGTCGAGCGAGGGGACCTGCGCCGCTTACTACAAGTATGGACGGGACCGGCCCGATGGTGCCTAAGACGATCCAGCTCGGCCACGGCAGCGGCGGGGTGCTCACGCGTGAGCTGATCCGCGACGTGTTCCTGGCCCGGTTCGACAACCCCGCGCTCGCGCCGCTGCTCGACTCGGCCCTCGTGCGAACCGACAGCGCCGAGATCGCCTTCACCACGGACGCGTACGTGGTCAAGCCGCTCGTTTTCCCCGGCGGCGACATCGGGAAGTTGGCCGTGTGCGGCACGATCAACGATCTGGCCGTGATGGGCGCCCGCCCGCTCGCGCTCTCGTGCGCGCTGATCATCCGCGAGGGGCTCGAGATCGAGCTCGTCGAGCGAGTCGCCCAGTCGATGCAGCACGCGGCTGCCGAGGCCGGCGTCGCCATCGTCACCGGCGACACCAAGGTCGTCGAGCGCGCGAGCTGCGACGGCCTGTTCGTCACGACGTCGGGCGTCGGCACGGTCGATCCGACCAATCGACCCGGCGGCGCGATCCGCGACGGCGACGCCGTCGTCGTGAGTGGTACCCTCGGCGACCACGGCACAGCCATCCTCGTGGCGCGCGAGGAGCTCAAGATCGTCTCGCCGGTGGTGAGCGACTGCGCCGCGCTCAACGGGCTCGTCGAGGCGTTGCGGCCTCACTTCGGGCAGATCCGCATCATGCGCGACCCCACGCGCGGCGGGCTCGCCAGCGCGCTCAACGAGTTCGTCGAGCACAGTGACGTGGGGCTCGTCTTGCGCGAGCTCGATCTGCCCGTGAGCCCGGGCGTGAGCGCCATGTGCGAGCTGCTCGGCCTCGACCCGCTCTACATCGCCAACGAGGGCAAACTGGTGCTCGTGTGCGACGCCGGCGCTGCGGACCAAGTCGTGGCCGCCATGCGGTCGCATCCGCTCGGCGCGCAGGCCGCCGCCATCGGCACGGCCGGCTCGGACTACCCCGGCCGGGTCTGCCTCGAGACAAGCGTCGGCGGGCTCCGGGTGGTCGACATGCTCGTGACCGACCAGCTCCCCCGGATCTGCTGAGGCGTGCGCCCGGCAGCGGGGCGGCGCGTGGGCCTTGCCCGCCGGCACACGGCGTTGTATAAGAGAGACTGAATCTCATTTGGCTCGGGGGCGCCGATGAAGGTGAGGGAGCCACAGCTCAAGCCGGCCGAGGTGATCCGGCGCAGGCTCCACGCAGCCGGTCTCAAGTGCACGCCGCCGCGGCGCGAGATTTTTGACGAGATCGTGCGAATGAGCGGCCACTTCAGTGCCGAGGACCTGGTGGCGCGCTTTCGCTCACGGCGCGGCAAGAAGCGGGGTGGCCCCGTCATCTCGCGCGCGACAGTGTACCGTACGCTCGCGCTGCTCGTCGAATGCGGCCTCGTGCGCGAGGTGCTCTTCACCGAGAAACACACACACTACGAATCGGCCTACAGCCGCGCGCATCACGAGCACATGGTCTGCACCAAGTGCGGCCGGGCGATCGAGTTCGACGATTCCGATCTCGAGCGGGCCCTGCACAAGGCGGCCCGCGCCGCCGGCTTCTTACCCGTGTCCCACACGATCGAGGTCTACGGCCTCTGCGACCGGTGCCGCTGATCCGGGCACTCGCGCTGCAGAAAAACGGCTGGGATTTTGCTAAGAGCATTCTCCAACTTGCCGATACCAGCAACGGTACGGTCGACCTGGCGTCTCGTACCGTGGCGCCACGATGCACCGACATCGCCAGGCTGGAGTGGCCGAATGTCGCAGATACTCATCGTTGATGACGATCCAAGCACCCGCCTCCTTATCAGGAGAATCCTCGGCGCCTCGGATGTCGACGTGATCGAGGCCGAGGACGGTGCCGAGGGCCTCCGGCTGGCTGCCGAGCACGAGCCTGACCTGATCCTGTGCGACGTGATGATGCCCGTGATGGACGGCATCGGGTTTCTTCAGGAGTGGTCCTCGAAGAAAGAGATCTCCCACATCCCCGTTGTCATGATTACCTCGGTCACAGAGAAGTCGCGCATTATCGACGCGGTCAAGTTCGGCGCGTGCGACTACGTCGTGAAGCCGTTCGACCCCCTGGGCGTCCGGACCAAGATCACCAAGCTGCTCAGCGAAACCTCGGCTTGACCGCGGCCGAGCTGCCCCCCTCCAGGCCTTGTCGTTGCCCCCAGCTCCGCGCGTGCCCGACTCCCTGGCCGATTTGCGTAAAGGCGCCGCACGGCTTGACCGATACGTACATTGATTCACGATGCCTGCCGTTCGACGGGTCGCGAAGGATTCGGAGAAGCTGTATGGCAAAGATACTCATTGTAGAGGACGACGAACGCACGCGTAAGCTCCTGAAGAAGACGCTCGGGAGCACGCCCGGGACGAGTGTCATCGAGGCCGAGAACGGTGCTGAGGGGCTGGATCGAGCCCAGGCGACCAAGCCGGACGTCATTCTCCTCGACATCATGATGCCGGTCATGGACGGCATCGACTTCCTCGAAGTCCGCCTGACAAGCGATGACCTCTCTCGCATCCCGGTCGTCATCATCAGCGCGCTCAGCGACCGGGCACACGTGGTCGCTGCAGTCTCGCGCGGCGCGTGCAGCTACGTCACGAAGCCGTTCGATCCCACCAAGCTGCGGGTGAAGGTCGACAAGGTGCTCAGGGATTACGCCGGGCGCTAAGAGGCGCGGCAGCGGCCTCGACGCTGCGTTGACGGCGGCATCCCTCGCCCTGCACCGGAGCACGCGCCTGGCCGGACACACTGAGACGGCCACACCGGCTCGAGTGGTCTGTCAACACATTGTGCGTGCGGCACCGGGCTGTGTCGGTTCTCCTAAAGCGCGTGCCCCCGTCTGCCGATGTGACCTCTGGTAGCAGACGCTCCACGACCAGATACCGGTCTGTTGCTGCTTGCTGGAGGTGCCCGATGATCAGGATCCTTGTCGTAGACGACGACGAGTTCTGCCGCTCGCTCTTGAAAAAGACCCTCAACCGGCTGCCCGAGACGAAGGTCGTCGAGGCCGAGAACGGTGCCCAGGCGATCGCCATCGCCCACGAAGGGAAGCTCGACCTTATCCTTCTCGACATCATGATGCCGGTGATGGACGGCCTTGAGTTCCTCAAGCGGTCGGCCGCCGATGAACAGATCTCGGGAGTCCCGGTCGTGATGATCACGGCGATGACCGACCGCGAGTCGATCGTCGCCTCGGTCTCGCACGGAGCCCGAGACTACATCACCAAGCCGTTCGATCCGCGCGGCGTGCGCGCGCGAGTCAAGAGACTGCTCGACGAGTCCGCCAGCCGCTGAGCGCGGCGCCAGGCCGCGCCGACGCACGGCACGCGCTGCGCTCGCGCCTCCCCCGACACGATCGAGCGCGCCAGGCGCCCCACGCCCGTTCCATTCCCTCCGGCAAATAAGCGTTTGACACGTCTGCCCGGCTCTGTTAGTAGCTCATGTGCTGGACTTGGCACAGGTGTTGCACTCGGTCGGAAGCCGACGGCGCCCTCACGGCGCTCTGAACTCCTGCAGGGGAGGCGGACTATGGCGAAAAAGGCCACGAAGAAGAAGAAGGTGCGCCGCAAGGTCGCGCCGGCAACCTCGCAGCGCGCCGCGCCACACGGCCTGAAGCAGGCCGCACCGGCTACGCCGGCGGCGCCCGTCGAGGTGGCCGCCCCGCCCCTGCCCGAAGATCTCGACCCGCTCCAGTTCATCAAGGAGTTCGACAGCCAGCTCGATGTCTTGCTCGACGTCAAGCAGTCGCTCGAGACCGACCTGGCCCAAGCGCGCAGCGAGATGGCCGAACAGCGCCGCACGAACGAGGAGTTGATGCACCGGCTCCAGGAGCTCGAAGCCGAGGTCCAGCGCCAGGCCGGCGTGGGCAACGAGCTCGATTTCCTGCACGGCGAGTCGGCAAAGGCCGGCGAGCAGATCAAGGAACATCGCGAGGTGCTCGCCGAGAAGAAGACCACCGCTGCCCGCAAGGATGAGCGCACCGAGAAGCTCCAAGCCGCCGAGCAGGAGATGCGCGGTCAGATCACCGCGCTCAAAGAGGCCCAGTCGCACGCCCGAAACGAGCGCGCCGAGACTGACAGCCACCTCCAGGTGGCCAAGCTCGAGCGCAACGAGATCATGCTCGAGGTTCGCAAGCTCCACGAGGTCCTCGCCAAGGAGGAGGAACGCACCCAAGCCGCCGAGACCGAACTCGAACAGGCGCGGACGGCCCTGTCGAAGCTGCACGGCTCGTTCGAGGTCTCCAAGCGCAAGGCCGAGCGGATTCTCAAGAAGTAGGCTCGCACCCCGGCCATTGAGCAACGCGACCGCGCCGGCCGGCGAGTTCACCTCGGAGCGACCAGGGCCGATAACCCAGGCACAGACTCTGCGCTCGGGGGGGGGCATGTCCGAGTATCTCCGTCACACCGCCGACCACATCTCGTGGCTGATGCGCCAGAAGCGCCGCGAGGTGGCCGAAACCGCCTACCTCGCCGCCCGGCTGAGCCGCGTCCTGCAGCGTCGCGGACAGCGCGGCGGCCTCGCCGCCATTCTTGGGCCCGACGAGGTGCGGCGCGCGGCCGGCATCGTGGCGCTGACGTCTGCTGAGGCGCCGGCGCCCCAGGAGGCCCACCCTGAACCTGAACCGGTGAGCGTCCCGGAGGCGCTTGAGGCGCCGCCGCCGGAACCGGCCACGGAGCAAGAACCGCAGCACCCCGAGCCGGTCGAGGCCGAACCAGCACCGGTACCGGAGCCTGAACTCCCCCCCGAACCTGCGGACGAGGCCGAGCTGCCCCCCGACGCGGGGCCCGAGGAGGCCGAGGCGCTCGCAGAGGAGCCCGAGGCGCCTGCGGAGCAGCCCGAGGCCGAGCAGGCCGAGATGCCGTACGAGGGGGCCGTCGAGGAAATGGAGCAGGACATCAAAGAAGCAGCCGCCGAAGCTGCGGCGGTCGAGGGGATCTCGACCGGTCCTGCCGAGGCCACAACCTCTACGGGCGCGCCGCCGGGGCAGTACGCGGCCGAGGCGCCCGCGGCCGAGGCGTCGGCGGTCCTGGACAAGGAGGCGGCCGGCCTTGCCGAGATCGTGGCCGAGATACAGGACGCGGCCGAGCCACCCGCAGCAGGCGCCCCAGGCCTCGGGCCGGCCGCCGACGAGGTGCCGTTCGAGGCGGCGCTCGAGCCGCAGGCGCTCATTCCGGGCCAGGCCGTGTTCGCCCGCGCGGCCGACCGTGTGCTGTTCGACCGGGCGATCAAGACTCTCGGCACAGGCGAGGTGTCCGCGCTGCGCGACGGGATCGAGATGCTCGGACACGTGCCGAACGACGCGGCGGGCCAGGTGTTGATGAACTTGTACAGGATCGCGCCGCAGCGCTGGCGGCCGGCCGTGGTGCACCAATTGACCCTGCACCCTGGCTCGGGCATCGAGGCGTTTTTCTGCCGCATGCTTGAGCGCGGCGACGAGCCGGCCATTGTCCGGGCCGCAGCGCTCCGGGGCCTGTATGCGCGCGACAAGGTGCTCGCGGCCGACCACCTGCTCAAGGCGCTCGGCGACCCGAGCGACGAGGTTCGCGAGTCAGCCGCCATGTACCTCGGGTGGCTGCGCGACAAGCGGGCCATCCCGCTGCTCGAGCAGCTTGCCGCCACCTCCTCGGAACAAGTGGCGAAGGCGGCGTTCCACGCCGCGGCGTCGATCCAGCGGTAGCCTGGCGCGGTGCCCGGTGAATATCGGCCCCACGTCGCCAAGCGGGCACGCGGCTTGCTATGTCGAGTCCGTGCGGGAAAACGCCCTTGCGCCCCGGAGGCGGGCCGCTATAATCGCTTTCGGGCCGCAGGTGGCCCGTGTTGAGGTCGTGAACGCACACTGGGAGAGGTGCCAATGGATGCCGAGGCCGAAGTTGTTGGCCCGTCAAGGCCCGTGGCCGACGCGCCGAATGAGGCGCCCGAGCACGTCGAGCCGCGCTCATCGTCGATCGCCATGCGTGACCGCGAGCTCACCGTCGACGTCGACTCGCTGCTGGCAGGCGAGTTCGAGCCGCTCGAGTTCGCCAAGGAGCTCGACACCCAGTTCGAGCTGATCCTGGACATCAACAAGGCGCTCGAGACCGACCTGCGCCAGGCCAGGGAGGAGCTTCGGGACCTCAAGCGGCGAAACACGCAGGTCGAGCGTCTCGTGCGCCAGGCGACCAAGGACATCAAGCAGGGCGAGAACCTCGACAACCAGCTCACCGGCGTCCGCGCCGAGTACGAGCACCTGCTCGAGCAGACCGACGAGATCAAGCAGGGGATCGAGCGGCAGGAGCTCGTCATCAAGAAGAAAGATGAGAAGATCAGCCGGCTCACCGAAGTCCAGGACCGCCTCAAGTACGAGATCGGCGTGCTGAAGAACAAGGTCGAGGGCGTGCGCGCCGAGAAGGGCGAGATCGACAACAGGCTCCAGACCGTCTACTTTGACCTGCGTGACCTCGAGGAGCAGAAGAAAGGCGTCGAGGAAGCGATCGCCGCCGTCCGGCAGCGCACCAAGGCAACCAAGGACAACACCCTCAAGATCAAACGGACGCTCTCGAACGTGCTGACCGCGTTCGCCAACACGCAGAACAAGGCCCGGCTCCAGTTCGGCCAGATCAGGGCGATCGAGCAAGGGAATTAGGAAATTAGGGACAGGCACTAATTTCGCCGCGAAATTAGTGCCTGTCCCTAATTTCCTCCGTCTTGCGGGGCGTAGCGCTCGGCCTTGCGGAGCATCCGGTCGGCCTCGCGGTCGCGGCCGAGCCGTTCGAGCGTGGCCGCCAGGTTGCGGTACGCGTTGCAGAAGTCGCGCTTGTACTTGATCGCGTAGCGGAAGCACGTCTCGGCCCGCTCGTAGTGGCCGACCGCGAAGCGCACGTTGCCCATCTCGTTCCAGATCTGCGCGTCCTTGGGCACGCGGGACAGGTACTCGGCGTACTGGGTGAGCGAGCGCTGCGGCTGCCCGACCTGGGCGAGCAGGCGGCCTTTCTCGCGATACGCCTCGGCGAACTCGGGCTGCATCGTGTTCAGCCGCTCGAGCTCGATGATCGCCTCGTGCGGCCGGCCGTCGTTGGCGAGCGCGAGCGCCCGCTCGAAGCGCACTGCGTGGTGGCCGGGCCGTTCGCCGAGCGCCTGGCCGAACGCCTCGACCGCGTCGGCGTACCGGCCGAGCTCGACGAGCACGAGCCCCTTGTTGGACGCCACGTCGAACCTCGACGCGCCGAACCGCTCGGCGTTCTCGAGCGACACGAGCGCGAGCTCGTAGCGGCCCAGCTTGCTGTAGGCGATCGCGATGTTGACGTGTGCCGGCGCGTAGTCCACCTCGCGCTTGAGCGCCTGCTCGAGCGCGGCGACCGCCTCGTCGACGCGATCGAGCCTGAGCAGCGCCACGCCCCGGCTGTTGTAGGCGGGCACGAAGTCGGGCGCCGCCGCGAGCGCCTCGTCGTAGGCGGCGAGCTCGCGTGTGCCGTCGCCGAGCCGGCCGTAGCAGGCGCCGATCTCCAGATACGGCCGCGGGTCGTCGGGGTTGCACCTGGCCGAGGCGCGGAACCTTCTGATCGCTTTCCTGTATTGGCCGGCATCATAGAGCTCGATGCCCTGCTGGTAGTGGGCTGCAGCGGTGCTCGTCGCCGTGACGTCGCCGCGACTCGTGCCCGGCGCACCGTCTTGGGAGCGCCTTGGCTCACCGCACCCGGCGGCCAGCACAAGGAGGCCGGCGAGGAGCAACAGCTTGGGCACGCCGCGACGGCCCGGGCAAACCTGGGGCATAAGAGCCGCTCCGGAATACGTTTCGATGTGATCTCGCCGACTGGCAGGTTGCCGAAGAACCCCGTGCCCTGATGACCGGTCGCAACTCGGGCGGTGATTCTGTCGCCCCTACGGGGCTCAGGTTGTTTGTCTTCTCGTTTTCAACCCGGGGCTTACGGGCCTGTTGAAAAAGGGCTTCTATGGAAGCCTTTCAGGCTACGACCTGCCTTTCGTGCCCACCACACCCAGGGTGTTTGTGCGCCTCTTCGGAGGCGCGGGAACCCTGGGCTTTCCTATGGAGTCCCTTCGGGACATCCTTCTTCGACGGGGCATCTCGGCTTTTTCCACAGGCCCTTACGCCCCGGGCTACCCGCTGCCGGGCCTCCGGCCCTGACGCCACAACGACGCGAGCCGCCAGCTTCTTTCGGCAACCTGCTAGGCGTCCGAGGACGAGGCAGCGGGCTCGTCGGGCTCCTGCGCCTCGGTGGTTTCTTGCTCGGGAGCAGGCTCCTCCTGCTTGAGCTTGATGACCTTGTCGCTGAAGACGCCCAGATCGCGGAACCGCTGGTAGCGCCGCTCGAGCAGGTCGTCTGGCCTGACGACCGAGAGCCGGTCCAGATGCACGATCAGGCGCTGCTTGACCGTCGCGGCCACCTGCTCGGGGTCGTAGTGCGCGCCGCCGAGCGGCTCGGGCATTACCTCGTTGACGATGCCGAGCTTGAGCAGGTCCTCGCTGGTGAGCCGGAGTGCTTGGGCCGCTTTGGCCATCTGCCCGGCGTCGCGCCACAGGATGGCCGCGCACCCTTCGGGCGAGATGACCGAGTAGTAGGCGTGCTGGAAGATGAGCACGACGTCGCCGACGCCGATGCCGATGGCGCCGCCCGAGCACCCCTCGCCCGTGATCACGACCACGACCGGGGTCTTGAGCCGCATCATCTCGCGCATGTTGAACGCGATCGCTTGCGCCTGCCCGCGCTCTTCGGCCCCGATGCCCGGGTAGGCGCCCGGCGTGTCGATGAAGCAGATGACCGGCACGTGGAACTTCCCGGCCATCTGCATCAGGCGCAGCGCCTTGCGATACCCCTCCGGGTGCGGCATCCCGAAGTTGCGCATGGTCCGCTCCCGCGTGTTCTTGCCCTTCTGGGTCGCCACGAGCATCACGCGGTGGTGGCCGAGCCGGGCGAAGCCGCCCAGCAGTGCCCGGTCGTCGGCAAACAGCCGGTCGCCGTGCAGCTCGATCCAGTCCGTCATGATCATCTCGACGAAGTCGAGGAAGTACGGGCGCTGCGGGTGCCGCGCAATAAGCACGCGCTCCCAGGCGCTCAAGTTGCCGTAGACGGCTTCCTTCTCCTGGGCGAGCTTGTTCTCGAGATGCTCGACCTGCTCGCGCAGGTCCACCGGTTGCTCGCGCATCCAGCGCTTGAGCTCTTCGATTTTGCTCTCGAGCTCGCGGAGCGGTCGCTCGAATTCCAGCGGGGTCACTTGCCGTGGTGTAGGCATGGCGATCTCTCCGATTCTGCCGACTGCCGGGCGGTCGGTGCGACCGGCTACTCGACGATCATCGCCGGCGTGCCGATCGTGACGATCTTGAAGATCTCCTCGACGTCCTCGTTGAGCATCCGGACGCAGCCCTGGCTGCTGTGCTTGCCGATCGTGTCGGGCTGCCACGTGCCGTGAATACCGTAGCCGCTCAGGGCGCCATCCTTGTCGGTGATCCTCATCCAGCGCGTTCCGAGGATGTTGCGCTTGTCCCCGAACGGGATGCCGCGCCACATCGGGTCGATGTCCTTGCTGGCGATGGTGAACTCGCCCAGTGGCGTCTTGCCGTACTCGCCGGTGCCGACGGCGTATTTCTTGATCAGCTTCTCGTGGCAGAAGAGGCTGAGGGTGTTGTCCGATCGGTCGATCACGATCCGGAACGAGTCTGTGACGACCTTGAGCCGATCCCCAACCTGAAGCAACTGCGGATTGATGATTCTATTGCTCGCTGCCAGTAGGTCAACGGTCGTGTGGAACCGCTTGGCGATCCCGGCCAACGTGTCACCTTCTTTGACGCTGTACCACGTGGTCTTGGGCACCTCGGTCTCGAGCGGCGAGAGCAGGATGGCGATGTTCACGTCGCCAAGTTTGTTCTGGATCGCCTCGGGCTCCTTGGCTCTGACCGCGTACTCGCTCAGGGCCGCCTCGGCACGCTCGGGATGTCTGTTGGCGATATGGGCGTCGGCGAGCGCCATCGCCGCCCAGTCGGCCCAGCGCGTACCGGGGAAGCGCTCGATCGCCTGGCTGTAGGCGGCGATGGCGCCGGCCAAGTCGGGCGGCTCGGCCGCAGCGCGCAGCTCGCCGAGGCGGGCAGCGGCTTCGGCGCGCTGGTTGGGCAGGAACGTCGCGTCGGCCAGGATCGCCGACCATGCCGCGTGCGCCTTCGGGTCGCCGAGCTCGCCGAGCGCGCGGGCCTCGATCAGGCTCGCCGAGCGCCGGGTCGCGGCGTCGCCCGACTGCGCCGCCCGACGCGCCTCGTCCCGCGCGGCCTCGAAGCGCCCCTCCTCGTAAGCGGCCGTCGCCCTGTCGAACGCCGGGTTCGCGGGCGTGTCTCGTCGGCCGGGTGCCTTGCCTTTCTTCGAGAAGAGCCCGCGCGCCGTGTAGAGGCCGAAGGCCACAACGGCGACGGTGAGCACCGCGGCGAGTATCGCCAGTTCTGTGTGTCGTTTTGCGGGGCTGCGTCTCATGGGACCGGTTTATCCTCTAGCAGCGGGCGCTCAGCTTGATATCGCGCAGGAATAGCCGGACGTCAGGGTAGCGCTTCTGCACGTCTTTTTCAAGGGAGTGGTAGACGGCCTTCTCGACGGCCCGACTGATGTTCGGATTGAAGCGGCGGATCGGTTCAGGCTTGGTCCGGAAGTCGGTGTGGGCGCGCATCATTTCGAGCTGGGTCTGGCCCGAGTAGGGGAGCCGCAGCGCCAGCAGCTCGTAGGCGAGGATGCCGAGCGAGTAGATATCGACCCGCTCGTCGTAGCGCTGCAGCAGCAGCCGCTCCGGGGCGATGTAGCTCGGGCTGCCGCTGATGCGCTGCGACACGAGGAAGTCGCGGCGCTTCTTGACCGCAAGGCTGAAGTCGCTCAACCGCACCTCGGACGCGTCGTTGGAGATCAGCACGTTCTCGGGCTTCACGTCGCGGTGGACGATGTGCTGCTCGTGGTGCAGGTGGGCGAGCGCCTCGCCGATGGCGCGCAGGATGGGCACCGGCTGCGTCTGGACCACGTCGCGCTTCTCGAGGATGAACCGTTTCAGGTTGTCGCCTTGGATTAGCTCGGTCACCACGAACGGCATCGGGGCGCCCTCGCCGATGTGGAACACCCGGAGGATGTTCGGGTGGCTGCAGCGCGCTTCGAGCTTGGCGCCGCGGAAGAACCGCCGCACGGCGGTCGCGTTGCCCTGGAGCTCGGGCAGCAGAATGCGGATAGCCGCCGGTTGCCCCGTGCTCGTCGAGCGCGCCCGGTACACCTCGGCCATGCTGCCGCGGTTGATGCGCTCGATGATCTCGAATCCGCCAAGTGTTGTCCCGAACATGCGGCGCCGCTCGTGTTGTTCCGTGACGTGTTAGAGCGCCCTCGGCTCGCTGGATCGAGCCTGCTTGGACCGGCGACGCCCCCGGCGCCGCGGGCGTCGGGGCCGGCTCCGCCCGCCGGCCTTGAACTCGGCGGGCACGCCAAACGGCGGCTCGACGGCCACGTGCTTGATGGTGCGGTAGTACAGGTGCCGCGCCGGCCCGAACAGCGCGTAGCCGGCGAACAGCGCGCAGAAGGCCACCTCGAGGAACGCCACGAGCCCGACGACAACGACTGCGAAGCCGACGAGCACGACGAACGGCTTCTTGCGAAACAACCCGAGCTCGGCGCTCGACGGGTAGCGGATCCGGCTCACCATGAGGATCGACAGCCCGAGCATCGCCGCCGTGAGCGCCGGCAGCGGGAGCGCCCGCGCCCACGGATGCGCCTCGGCCATCACCGCGTAGCTCGCCACCAACCCGCCCGCGCCCGGGCTCGGCAGGCCGGAGAACCAATGCCGCTCCTCGCCCGAGGCCTGCACGTTGTAGCGCGCCAGCCGGAGCGCGCACGCCACGACGTAGAGGAACACCACCCCGAGCCCGAACTGGACGTTGAGCGGCCCGAGCTCGGCGTGCTGAAACCGGTACAGGTACATGAGCACCGCCGGCGCGACGCCGAAGCTCACCACGTCGGCAAGCGAGTCGAACTCCTTGCCGAACTGCGTCCCGGCCCGCTGGAGCCTGGCGAACACGCCGTCGAGAAAATCGAAGAAGCACGCCGCCAAGATCGCCACCGCCGCGTGCAGCGGGCGCCCGTCGATCGCGAATACGATCGCGAACGTGCCCGCGAACACGTTGAGCGCCGTGCAAAGGTTGGGCAGGATGTAGACTCGTCTCATGGCACCACCGCGCGCGGCGCCCTCGCAATCGCACTCGTGACCGCGCGCACGCGCTGGCCCTTGCGCACGAGGAGCTCGTAGCCGGGCGGCAGAAACACGTCGACGCGCGAGCCGAACTTGATCAGCCCGATCCGCTCGCCGCGCGCGATCGTGTCGCCGGGGCCGACGCGACAAACAACCCGGCGGGCGATCATCCCGGCGATCTGGCGGAACATGAGCCGGCCGCTGTGATTACCCACCACGATGCTGTTCGCCTCGTTGCGGTCCGAGGCCTTGGCAAACCCGGCGTTGCCGAACCGGCCCGGGCGGTGTTCGACCTGCTCGACGGTGCCTGCGACGGGTGCGTAGGTCATGTGCACGTCCCAGAGGCGCAGGAAGATGCTCACACGCGTGGCCGCGCCGCCCAAGTAGTCGCCCTCCTCGAGCTGGCTGATGCCAACGATCAGCCCGTCGGCCGGAGCCAGCACGAGCGATGAATCCTCGGGCGTGGCGCGCCTGGGATCGCGGAAGAAGAGGACAACGCACACAGTCACCACCGCCGCCACGATGCCCGGCACGAGCCAGCCCAAGACGAAGAACGCCGCAACCACAAGGGCAAGCGGCGCGGCGAATGGGACGACTTCCCTTGCTATAGAAAACCGCATCGCACTGCGTTCCATTCTCTGCCGCGATTGGACGCGCGATCTGCGCCCCGCGTTCCAGCAAGAAACACACCTACCGCAGCCCCGGCAGTGGGTCAAGCTTTCAATTGGCGGCCAGGTCGGCGGATGGCGTCTCGGTCCGGGTTCCGGCTCGTCGTGACGCGGCGGTGCCGGTGCCAGAGCGGGGTGCCTCGCACGCACGGCATGCGAGGCGAGCGGTCCGTATCAATCTGCGAAAGCCCGTGGTTTGTGGCGAGTCAGCTCCGATGCGATCGTCTCATCGCGATAAGGAGCGCGAGGCCAGCAAGACCCAGCACCGACGGCTCGGGAGCGGGCGTCAGGAGGAAGGCATGGTATTCGCCGTCGATCTTGCCTTGGCCGATGATCTGCCCCCGATCGTTGATGTCAGAAGCCTCCCTCAGGACCCAGTCTGAGCTGTCATGAATGAGGTTGTTCAAGTCGTACATCTCGCCGTTGTCCCACAGGAAGGCGTACTCGTCGTAGAGGCCGGCGCCCTCGTGTTGCCAGTGGCCCACCACCTGGCCGGACGCGTTGATGCCGGAGGCCGACGCGCGGTCGCCACCGAGAGCGCCGAGGTCGTGCATCGTGCCATCCTCCCACAGGAAGGCGCGCGTGACCCCGTCCGCGGTCTCGGCAAAGCCCACCACCTGGCCCGACGCGTTGATGTCTTGGGCACAGGTGACGTAGCCGCCCCGATCGCCGAGATCTTGCACCGTGCCGTCCTCCCACAGGAAGGAGCGGTACTGGCCTGCCCAGGCCCCGTCATCATAGTACGTGTTGCCGACCACCTGCCCCGAGTCGTTGATGGCCTGGGCCGAGATCTCAATGCCGCCGAAGGTGCCGAGGTCGTCCATCACGCCGTTGTCCCACAGGAAAACGTGGTTCTGGTGCTCAGAGACCGCGGTGTTCGCCAAGCCGACCACCTGACCAGACTCGTTGATGCCAGAGCCCTCGCTGAAGGGGCCGCCAAGGGTACCGAGGTCGTGCATGCCCGCCGACATGCCATACGCGGGCGCCGGCAACCACACGAAGGCGCGATAGTCCCCGCTCGCGGTCTTGGCCTTGCCGACCACCTGGCCTGAGTCGTTAATGTCATGGGCCTCGCTCCACGCACCGCCGATGGTGCCGAGGTCGTGCATGCCCGCCGACATGCCGTACGCGGGCGCCGGCAACCACACGAAGGCGCGATAGTCCCCGCTCACGGTCTTCGCGTCGCCCACCACCTGCCCGGCCTCGTTGATCGCAGCGGCACCGCTGCGGTTGCCGCCGAGCGTGCCCAGGTCGGTGATGGTGTAGTGCGTTGCGGCGTGCGCTGGTCCGGAGGAGACGCCGAGACCAAGCAAGACAACCAGAGCGACGAACACTGCTCCCGAAACCTTGATCCAGTTCCTCATTGCCCCGCTTGCCTTGACGTTGTCCACCCCGTGCATGGAAGCACAAAAAAGGATCCTGGGACGATTCCTGGACAGAACACTTGAGGGGACACTCGCTCCCAATACCCTCATCGAGGCTCTTACCGTTTTCGACAGCGGAAGTCAAGATGAAAAGGACAAGCCGGCCCGCTTGTCCCGGACTCCACGAAAAGGCAGCCAGAAGCTGATCGGGAAAAGTCGGCAATCCACAAGCTGGCATGAAAGAGAAAGAAATGAGGCGTGGTAACCCACACTTACCACGAGGCTTTGGCGTCGAGCTGGTCGATTCGGGCTGGCTTGGTCAGCAGCAGCGGCCTGGCGTTGGCCCGAGGCCGCGCGTTGCCCGGCCCGGCGTGCTATGCTACACGTACACAGGGTTCGGCGTCGCGGAATCACCCGGTCGGGGAAACGAGACGTGCTCCGCATCCTTCACGTGATTAACAGCTTCGACATCGGCGGCAACGAGCGGTTCGTCGTCGAGCTGCTCCGGCGTCTCGACCGCGCCGAGTTCGACCAGGAGGTGTGCGTGCCCGACCGCGGGCGCGACTACACGTTCGACCTGAAGCAGATCTGCGAGTCGCTCGACCTGCCGATCCACGTGATCGAGGCCCGGCACAACCTCGACCGGCGCCTCGGGCGCCAGCTCCGCACGCTCATGCGCGCCCGGGTCTACGACGTCGTGCACACGCACCTTGTGCTGTCGCAGTTCTGGGGGCGGCGCGCGGCGATCGCCGTCGGCGTCGGGCGCATTTTCTCGTCGGAACAGAACGCGTACCGGTTCAAGGTGTGGCCGCCGTTCCGGTGGATCGAGCAGCGGCTCACGCGGCGGACCGAGCGCGTGATCGCCTGCTCCGAGCACGTGCGCACCCACCTCGTGCGCCGCGTCGGTCTCCCGCCGGAGAAGGTCGTCCTCGTCCACAACGGCGTCGATACGCAGCTCTTCGCGCCCGCAGAGCCCGACGACGCGCAGCGCGCGGCCGCGCGCGCCGAGCTCGGCTTCGGGCCGGACGAGATGCTGATCGGAACGGTCGGCCATCTGAACCGTCAGAAGGGCCATGACGTGCTGATCGAGGCGCTGCCCCACGTGCTCCGGCGCGAGCCCGCAGCCAGGCTCGTCATCGCCGGCCGTGGGGCGCTTCGCAAGCGGCTCGAGGCGCTCGCGGCCGACCACGGGGTGGCGAGCAAGGTCCGGTTCGCGGGCCTCGTCAGCGACGTGCCGCGGCTGCTCAGTGCGTTCGACGTGTTCGCCTTCCCCTCGCGGTGGGAGGGATTCGGCATCGCGCTGATCGAGGCGATGGCGGCCGGGCTGCCGGTGGTGGCCTCGCGCACCGGGGGGATCACGGAGATCGTCGAGGACGGCGTCTCGGGCCTGCTCGTGGCGCCGGGCGATCCGGGCGAGCTGGCTGCTGCGCTGGCACGCCTCCTGCGTGGGCCGGACACCGCGCGCGAGCTGGCGCGCAACGCTCTGGCGCGTGTGCGCGAACGATTTTCACTGGTCCGTACCGTCGAGAAAATGGCCGCCATCTACCGCGGCGAGCCGCGTGGCGACGAACAAAACGTCCGATGACTCGTAGAACCTGGCAAGGGCATGCCTAAGCCGGAACCGAACGTTGAACGAAGTGGGAGAGTACAATGAGTCATCGGACGTTGAGCACGACCCTGCGGGTCGTGGCAGTGCTTGTCGTCGTCGCCGTCGGCGCCGGCCTTGTCTCGCCGGCCGGATCACAGATGCCTGCGCCGCGGGGCAGAACAGAACCTCAGCCGCTCCCCGGCACAGTGGTGCTGCACTTCCGCGCCGCGTATGCTGACGAGACGATCCTGGATATGGAGGTGCGTACCGCTCGCCCCAGCGTCATGCTATCCGGAGAGAGCAAGAGGGCTGACGGTGCAAGCTTCTCGTGGCGCTTGCACTGCGCGGTGGAGATCATGGGTAACCAAGACCTGATGCGCCTCGACCTCGACCAGGCGTTCCTCCAGCGGCAGAAGGAGGATTCCCGCCTGAATCTGAATTTCCAGGCCGGTGCAATACTGATCGGTGGTCAGGAAAAGATCCTGTTCAAGAATGACGACCTGACGCTGCGCGTCACAGCGGTGTTCGAGCCGGTGGGCAGCTGATCGGCTCAAGGAGATCGGATGGCCGGCGCCGGGCGCGCTGTGGCGCGGCGCGGTGCCGGCCCGATCTCTGTAGCGAGTGGCCCAGGCCCTAGTGAACAAAGCGCCCGGTGCGTCGTAGAACGTATCGGGCGCATACGTGGAGAGTGCTCCCGGATGCACCCATCGGATGAGGAGCTGATTCTCGGTTGCCGACGCGGCGACGAGGCAAGCTTCGACCAGCTCTTTGAAAGGTACCGGAGCAGGTTGTTCACGTTCATCTGGCGCTACGTACGGAACCGCGAGGCGGCCGAGGACATCTTCCAGGAAACCTTTGTGCGCGTGTTCACCCGGGCAGACTCGTTCCGCCGGTGCGCCAAGGTGTCGACGTGGGTCTACACGATCGCCGCGAACTTGTGCCGCGACGAGCTGAAGCGGCGCAAGCGCCGGCCGACCGTCTCGCTCGACGAGCCAGCGGCGGGTCAGGACCCGGGCCAGGCGTGGACGCACGTTGTGCGGCTCGCCGACGAGAATGCCGAGCACCCGCGGGAATCGGCCGAGGAGGCCGAGCACCGGGCGGCGCTGTGGCAGGCGGTCGACGAGCTGCCCGACGAGCTGCGGGTCACCCTCGAGCTCCAGGCCCAGCACGGCCTCAAGTACCGCGAGGTGGCCGAAGTGCTCGGGATCCCGCTCGGCACCGTGCAGTCGCGGATCCACAACGCGGTCAAGCTGCTCCGCCGAAAACTCCGGGACGGGCTCGAGCCCAACAGCGCGCGCGCCTAGCAACGCGCGGCACGCCGCTTGCGTCTTCATCTTCGTTCCGCGAGCCGTCCCGGCTCATGGAGGCAGATGCCATGAAACCTGATGAGAACAACATAGACGAGCTGCTGATCGACTACGCGCTCGGCGAACTCGACGCCGACGAGACGGCGCGTGTCGAGCTGCTGCTCGCCGAGCGACCTGAGCTGATGCGCGAGGCGCGTGCGCTCAAGCGCATGGTCTCGCGCATGGGCGTGTCGATGATCATGCCGCCGCCGCGGCTCGTGAGCCGCACGCGGCACGCCGCCTACGAGGCCCGGACCAGGGGGCGCGGCGGGCGCCGCATCCTGCGCGCAGCGCTGCGTAGGCCGGCGACGTTGGCGGCCGCAGGGCTTGTTGCCGCCGCGCTTGTGGTCGCGTTGGTCGGGCCCGGCCTCTGGTCGGGCAGCGACGAACAACCGCCTGCGATCAGGCAAGCGGCGACGATCTCCGAAGAGCTCAAGTCGTTCCTGGAACACAACCTAGAGGAGATGCGCGCCCTGTCGCGCGGCGAGGCGCCCGCCGAGGAGGACCTTTCCCGGCCTGCCGCCCAGGCGATGCTGCTGCTGAAGAAACAGCCGCTGGCGCCGCCGCAGCGGGCCGTGCTCGAGGATATCGAGGCCGTCTGGCGCCACGGCTACGAGCGCTTCAGCTCGGAGGGCCACCTGTCCGACGAGACCGTCGCCGAGCTCAGGGAGCTGGTCACGCGGAAGCGGCTCGTCGAGCGGACCGAGGCGATGCTGGCCGACCAGCCTGACGGGAGGTAGGGCATGCAGGTCCTGACGAAGCGGAATCTGCTGCTCGGCAACGCCGTGCTGGTGGTGGCGTTCCTCGCTGTCGTCTACGCGGCGTGTCGCCCGTTGCTTTGGCCCAGGGCCGAGATTGCCCTTGTGCGCGAGGACGTTGTCGAGGTCGCCGGGCCCGACACGCTCCAGGCGCAGATCGACCATCACACGAAAATGAAGGGCGACTACCCGCTGGTGATCCGGGGCAACAACATCTTCGCCGCCAAGGTCAAGAAGGCGACTGGACCGGTCGTGGTGGCGAAACTGCCGCCGCTCAAGGAGCCGCGGTGGGAGTTAGTGGTGATCTGGGAACCGGAGCCGGGGGTGTTCGAGGCGAGGGTTATTGACAAGGAAAAGCGGCCCCCGGACAACGAACTCATCTTGGTCACGGGCAAGTGGTTTCCCGAGTATGATGTCCATGTCACCGAGGTGACCGCCGACTACGTCCGGTACGAGATCCGCGACACGAAGCACGGTCGAGTCATCGAGCGATTCCTGCCGCGGTCCGCGGCCGAGACCGCGGGCAAGAACTGGAGCGAGATCATCAAGAAGAAGACGACGCGGGCGAACGTCTACGCCGTGGACATGAACAAGCTTGAGGACGAGTTCAAGAAGCTGGCAGGGCCGGAGGGCGACTGGGTCGAGGTGCTCATCGCCACGGTGCACGTGGAGCCGTACAGGCCCGGCGGCGAGGCGGCGCCGCTGCGCGGATACAAGGTGATCGGGTTTGAGCCGGAGAGCCCGCTCGATGAGCTGGGCGTCAAGCTGCAGGACGTCATCGTCGGCGTTGGGAAGCCAAGAGCGCCGGTACAGCCGATCACCGACGAGGCGCAAGGGCTCGCTTTGCTGCGCGAGGCGTTGGAGTGGGATGAGATCCGCCTCCAGCTCGACCGCCTCGGCGTGGGGGTCTACATCACGATTGAACTGAGTCGGTTCTAGCACGCCGCCCGAGGCCGCAGCGGCCTGGGCGGCACGTGAGGCCTGGACAAAGACGTGTTCTGGGAGAGACTGATGGGACGAAACACGACCTGCCGGATTGGCACGAGGGTCGCTTGTCTGCTGGCGCTGGCCGTATGGGCCGCGATCGGCGCGTCGGCGCAGGCCGGTGAGGCGGCCGGGCAAGACATGATCAAACTCGGGGACGTGAAGGGGATCTCGATCCCGGGGCTGATCGACATGATCGCGCGCGACCTCAACGTCAACTTCCTGATGCCCGACACCCTTGCCGGCACCAAGGTGACGATGAAATGGCAGCGCCCCTTGCCGAAGGCCGAGGCGCTCGACATCCTGCGGACGGTTCTCGACGACGAGGGCCTTGTGCTTATCGAGACGCCGTACTTCTTGATCGTCAAGATGAAGGGGCGGGATGCCCATGCGATGCCCGACGACGTGGTGGTCGTGCCCGGCGAGGAGGAACTCGGCACGACCGACAAAATGGTGACCGCCATCATCGTGCTCAAGTACATCGACTCGCAGGAGATCTTCAACAATATCCTGGCGCAGATGAAGGGGGGGACGACGTACACGGCCCATCTGCAGCGGATGAACACCATCATCATCAAGGACACCGAGTCGCGCATCCGCTACTACATAGACATCATCGAAAAGCTCGACGTGCCGGGCACCGCGGGGATCGTGACCGTGCACCCGATCGAGTACGCCGACGCCCAGGAGCTCGCCGTGACGCTGCGGGAGGTCATCGAGCACCAGGGAGCAGGTGCCACCGCCGACGCCCGCCGCGGCGGCGGGCCCGGCCCAGGCGGCGTGCCGGTGATGAGCGGGCTGGGCGCAGAGCGGATGGGTGTCAAGATCATCCACGACGAGCGGCTCAACTCGATCATCATCGTGGCCTCGGAGCTCGACACCAAGCGGGTGCTCGAGCTCGTTGAGAAACTGGACGTCCCGCCCGACGAGAAGCACTTCCCGATCCACATTTTCCAGTGCAAGAACCAGGAGGCGGCCACGCTCGCCGACGTGCTCAGGAGCTTCGTCGAGCAGCGGCCGCCCGTCGAGGGTGGCGCCGAGGCCGGACGCGGCGCCGCGAGGCAAGCCGAGGTGTTCTTCATCGCCGATGAGGCGACCAACAAGATCCTGGTATCGGCCTCGCCGCTCGATTGGAACGACTACCGCCGGGTGCTCGAGGAGCTCGACCAGCCCCAGCAGCAGGTGCTCGTCGAGGTCTGGATCGTCGAGGTGAGCTCCGACGACCAGTTCGGCCTCGGGATCGAATGGCAGACGCGCTCCCCGTCGGCGAGCAGCCGGATCGGGCCGAGCCGGCAAGAGGTGTTCGGCGGCACAAGCCTCGGGCTCGGTCTGGGCAACGTGTTCGAGGGCGAGGGCCTCAACCGGGGGATCAACGTCGCCGTGCGCTCGATGAGCAATACGCGCGTGACGATCGGCGGCAAGACCTACATCATCCCGGACATCGACGCCTACCTCAAGGCGCTCGCCGAGTCGAGCAAGGTCAACATACTCTCGTCGCCGAAGCTGCTCGCGATCAACAACGAGGAGGCCAGTGTCGAGGTCACCGACCAGATCTCGATCTCGGACTCGGAAGTCGAGCGATTGGGTGACACCAGCGACGTGGTGCGCACCTTCAACCGCGAGAACGTCGGCATCACGCTCAATTTCACGCCGCAGATCAACGCCGATGGCTTCGTGATCATGCAGATCAGCCTCGAGGTTTCCAGCGTGGTCGGGGCCTCGATCACGGAGGCGGGATCGCGTCCGGTCATCGCCGAGCGGAAAACGGACAACAAGGTGCGCGTCGAGGACGGGCACACGATCGTTATCAGCGGCCTGCGCCGGCACGACCGATCGAACACGATCACGCGCGTGCCGCTTCTCGGCCGGATCCCGCTCATCGGGCTGTTGTTCCGGAGCAAGAGCACGATCGACCTGCAGACGAACCTCATGATCTTCATCACGCCCCATGTCATGACTGAGACCGTGGAGATGGAGGCGATCACCGAGCAGATGCAGGGCCAGGACATCGAGATCGAGCGCGACCGCTTTGAGATCGAGCCGAAGCGCTGGCGCCGGCTTCAGCGCAAGAAGGAGCGCGAGTCCGGCACGAACGAGAACGTCTGGCAACGCTGACGGCCCGCGCACGCCCCGGGGCGCGCGCGGCAGTGCGAGGCACGACCTATGACACGACGACTGATCGGCGAGATTCTCGTGGCCAACGAGGCCTGCACCCAGGCCCAGGTGGATGAGTGCGTCGAGCTCTGGAGCGCCGAAGGGAACAGCCGCCGCCTCGGCGAGATCATGGTCGAGCGCGGCTACATTACCGAGGACGACTTGCTCGAGGCGCTGAGCCTCCAGATCGGCGTGCCCTTCGTGCGCGAGATCCAGGAGGACATCATCGATAAGGACTTGTTGACCAAGGTGCCGATCGCGTTCGCCAAGAAGCACCGGGTGATGCCGCTCTACAGCGACGACGGGAACGTGACCGTCGCCGTGTCGGACCCGACCAACATGCAGCCGCTCGACGATATCGCCCTGCTGCTGCACAAAGAGGTCGAGGTGATGGTCAGCCGGCCGGCGAGCATCATCGAGGCGATCAACAGCTGCTACCACCAGAGCGAACGCGCCGCCCAGCAGGTGGTCGACACGATGCAGGAAAAGGAAGAGGAACGCGGCGAGGTTTACACGATCGAGGACGCGACCGAGGACTTGCTCGAGATTTCCGACAAGGCGCCGATCATCAAGCTTGTCAACGTCATCATCCTTCAGGCGCTCAAGGAGCGCGCGAGCGACATCCACTTCGACGCCTACGAGAAGGAGCTGCTCGTGCGGTTCCGCATCGACGGGGTGCTCTACAAGCGACTGAGCCCGCCGAAGCACTACCATGCCGCCATGGTCTCGCGCGTCAAGATCATGGCGAAGCTCAACATCGCCGAGAAGCGCCTGCCGCAGGACGGCAAGATCGCCATCCGCGTGGCGAACCGCGAGGTGGACATCCGCGTCTCGGTCATCCCGACCATCTTCGGCGAGCGCGTCGTGCTCCGCCTCCTCGACCGGAGCACGGTGTTCATCTCGCTCGAGAGCCTCGGCATGATCGATGACACCTACGAGCGGTTCAAGAAGCTCATCTGCCTGTCGCACGGCATTGTCCTGGTGACCGGCCCGACCGGCTCGGGGAAGACGACGACGCTGTACGCGGCGCTGAGCCGGATCAATAGCGAGGAGGTCAACGTCATCACCGTCGAGGACCCGGTCGAGTACCAGCTCCGCGGGGTCGCGCAGATCCAGGTCAAGCCGAAGATCAACCTGACGTTCGCCAACGGGCTCCGCTCGATCCTGCGCCAGGACCCCGACGTGGTGATGGTCGGCGAGATCCGCGACTACGAGACCGCGGAGATCGCCACGCACGCCTCGCTCACCGGCCACCTGGTGTTCTCGACGCTGCACACGAACGACTCGGCCGGGGCGATCACGCGGCTGATCGACATGGGCGTCGAGCCGTACCTGGTCTCATCGTCCGTCATCGCCATTGCCGCCCAGCGCCTCGTGCGCACGATCTGCCCGCACTGCAAGACGCCGCTCGAGGTCGACGAGGCGCAGCTTCGCGGGATCGGGCTTGATCCTGATCAGCTCATCGACGGGCACGTGTGGCACGGCCCCGGCTGCAACAAGTGTTTCGGCAGCGGCTACCTGGGCCGCACGGCGATCTTCGAGCTGCTTTTGATGGACGGCGAGGCGCGCCGGCTCACGCTTGAGCGCGTCGACTCGGGCACGATCAAGGAGCGGGCCGTCGAGCGCGGGATGCGCTCGTTGCGCGCCGACGGCGCGCGCAAGGTGGCGCGGGGCGAAACGACGATCGACGAGGTGGTGCGCGTCACCCAGGAAGACATCCTCTAGACGAGAATCACTCGGGAAGGGCTCGCCCGCGGCGAGCACACCTGCATGCCCGTATACGAGTACAGAGCCTACGACGTGGCCGGCTCGGTCGTGACCGGTATCATCGACGCCGGCACGCCGAAGGAGGCCCGCACCAAGCTGCGGCGCCAGAACATCTTCGTGACCAAAGTCGAGGAGGCGCGCGAAGGCGTCTCGCTCACCGCCGAGGTCAGAGTCTCGAAGCTCGTCCGGCGCGTGCGCCGCCAGGACATCGTCGTGATGACGCGCCAGCTCGCGACGCTGATCAGGTCGGGCATGCCGCTCCTGCAGGCGCTCACGGCGATCAGCGAGCAGCTCGAAGGTTACCCGATGCAGCGCGTCGTTTACGGCGTGCGCGAGCACGTCAACGCGGGCGAGCCGCTGGCCGACGCGCTCGAGCAGCACCCGAGGCTGTTCAACGACCTGTACGTCAACATGGTGCGCGCGGGCGAGGCGGCCGGCGCGCTCGAGGCCATCCTGGGGCGGCTCGCCAACTACCTGGAGGCGGCGCACCGGCAGCGCAGCAAGGTCGTCGCGAGCATGATCTATCCGGCGCTGATGCTCGTGGTCGGCACCGGCGTGCTCGTGTTCCTCATGACGTTCGTGGTCCCACGGCTCAGCCAGATCTTCGACGAGATGGGGCGGGACCTGCCGGTGCTGACGCGGGTGCTCATCAGCATCAGCCACTTCTTCGGGAGCTGGCGATTCGCCGTGCTTCTCGTCGTGCTTATCGCGGCCATCATCGTGATTCGCGTCAACACCCGGCGCGGCCGCGGCCGCTACCTGCTCGACCGGCTGCGCTTGCGCATCCCGGTGGCGGGTGGGCTGCTGCGCAAGCTGGCGGTGGCACGCTTCGCCCGGACGCTCGGCACGCTGCTCACCGGAGGCATCCCCGTGCTGCGCTCGCTCGACATCGTCCAGAGCGTCGTGGGCAACGCCGTGATGGCCCAGGCGGTCGGCGAGGCGCGCGAGCGCATCGGCGAGGGCGCGTCGATGAGCGACGAGCTTCGCAAGAGCCAGGAGTTTCCGCCGATCGTCGTGCACATGGTGGCCGTCGGCGAGGCGAGCGGCAGTCTCGAGGAGATGCTGCTGAACATCGCCGAGACGTACGACACCGAGGTCGAGATCGCCACGAACAAGCTCATCTCGCTGCTCGAGCCGCTCATGATCGTGATCATGGGCGTGCTCGTCGGCTTCATCGTGCTGTCGGTTTTGCTCCCGATCTTCGAGATGAACAGGTTCGCCCAATAGGAGCGTCGCGCACGAGGTCGGCACCACGACCGACAGGCAGCAGGAGGGAGACTATGAGACAGAGGCACACGGACCGGTCGAGGCGGCAGGACGGCTTCACCCTGATCGAGATCATGGTCGTCATCGTCATCCTTGGCATCCTGGCGGGGGTCGTCAGCTTCGGGGTGATCCGCTACATCGACGATGCGCGGGTCAGACAGGCCATGCTCCAGATCGCAAACCTCAAGAACGCACTCGACGCGTTCAAGCTCGACACCGGCAACTACCCGTCACAGGAAGAGGGGCTCG
>CAZCQN010000014.1:0-1861 GCA_964500825.1 uncultured Verrucomicrobiota bacterium
CCATCGTCGCCATGCGGTCGCGCGTCGCCACGGTCGCCGAGCCCAGGTGCGGCAGCAGCACCACGTTGTCAAGCTCGGCGAGCCCCGGCGCAAGCGCCGGCTCGTGCTCGTACACGTCGAGGCCGGCGCCCGCGATCCGCCCGGCGCGCAGCGCCTCGACGAGGGCCGCCTCATCGACAATCGCGCCCCGGCCCGTGTTGACCAGGATGGCCGTCGGCTTCATGAGCGCCAGCTCGCGCGCGCCGATCAGGTGCCGCGTCTCGTCCGTGAGCGGCAGATGGATCGACACCACGTCGGCTGCGCGCAGCAGCTCGTCGAGCTCGACGCGACGCGCGCCGGCAGCATCGAGCGGCTCGCTCGGGCGCCGGTTGAAGTAGACCACGCGCATGCCGAAGGCCCCCGCGCGCAGACCGGTCGCCGTACCGATGCGGCCCGCGCCGACGATGCCAAGCGTCGCGCCCGTAACCTGCATGCCGCGCAGCAGCGTCGGCGCCCAGCCGGTGAAGGCGCCGCGCCGCACAAGGCGGTCGCCCTCGACGATGCGCCGGGCCGCCGCCAGCATAAGGGCCCACGCGAGCTCGGCCGTCGCATCGGTGAGCACGCCCGGCGTGTTCGTCACCGGGATGCCGCGCGCCGTGGCGGCGGCGAGGTCGATGTTGTCGATGCCCACGGCGAAGTTGGCGATCCCCTTGAGCCGCGGCGCCGCGTCGAGCGCGGCCGCGTCGATCCGGTCGGCCAGCATACAAACCAGGCCGTCGCACGCGGCGACGCGTCGCAACAACTCGTCGCGCGGCATCGGGTCGGCCCGGTCGCTCCCGTCGACGGCCATGCCGGCCCGCCGCAGCACCTCGACGCCGCCGTCGGGGATCTTCATCGTCACCAGCACGTGATGAGGCATCGTCGAGACTCCCCGGGCGCGTGTCGCCCGCGTTGACACGTTTGGGGGCGTATGCTACTTGAACGGCGCGGCGAACGCCAGCAGCGCTCGCTCGCGCAGACCCGACGCAAGGGGGGCGACACGATGAGACCGATCACCGCACTCGCCGTGCTCATGCTGATCGCGACGGCTTCCAACTCGGAGGCAACTACGACCGGCTCGACGCTGCGCTACAAGCTCGCGCCCGACCAGGTGCTCGTCTACCGCGCCGTGGCCGAGATCGAGGCCAAGAGCCGCGGCGACCGAGACGGCCGGAGGCGACGCAGCGGCGGCGAGCGCCTCGAGGCATCCACACACCTCGACATGGTCTTCAGCTACACGGCGGGCGAGACGCTGCCCAACGGCTCGACGACGCTGACGATCGAGGTGCTCGCCGTGACGATGACGACGGCGGTCGAGCTCGGCCACGAGAAGCGCCGGATCGAGATGAGCGCCGACGGCGTGAAGATCTACGAGGGCAGCAAGCTCGTGCAGAACGCCCGGTGGAACGAGGTCAACCTGCCGAGCGGCATCAACCTGCGCGCCCTGCTCGACGCGACGATCGAGGCCGTCATCAGCGACCGGGGCGAGATCGAGCGCTTCGCCGATCCGGAGCTGGTCAAGCGGCTGCTCCGGGGCACCAGCTTCCTCCATCTGCTCAGTCGCCAGCCGGTGCTGCCACCGGGACCCATCCAGCAGGGCAGCACGTGGGCGGTCGACAACGAGCTCGTTGTGTCGAACCCGCTGAGGCTCCGCGAGCTCTACCGGCTGCCGGGGACGGAGACGTCCACGGCCGTCGGCGCCGTGACGCACATGAACCGCCGCTGCCTGAACCTGTCGATCAAGGGCGACTGGACCAAGACCGAGGTGGCCGGCGAGGGCAAGGCGAAGGCGAAGGGCTCGGCCACGGCCGTCATTGACCTCGCCACCGGCGTGATGTTCACC